>BQJF01000058.1 GCA_021604565.1 Minwuia thermotolerans
CCTGTGCCGCACCGGCCGTCAGACCGATCGCCAGTGCACTCACTGCTGCCAGGGCTTTCGCCCTCCCAAATCCAAACATTGTCGTAACCACCTCCTGTAAACGACCCGATTGTCCCGGTTACAATTCCAAGAGATGTGCCAACGCCCAAAATTTCAGCGCCTTTTATTTTTTTCCTTTTATAACATCAAGTTATATACGTCTTCACTAACACCTCAGGGGCATCCGGGCGGTAGGTAACGGCTCATATTTCTTGCATATGATCAAATTTCAGGCAATTTTATCAACGAACCGTAAATGCCTGTTTTTAGTGCATCACACCGTATTGCGTTGACGTGCGAACCCGTCAGTTCACCGCGTCCAGACCCCACAGCGTGATCGTGGGCGGCCGGAAACTGCGGGCGTGATGCACCTCTATGCGGACCTGGCGATCCAGTCGGCGCGGGATACCCAGGCGGAGCGTTCCGCTGGCCGTTCGCCATTCGGCGATGCGGATCAGATCACCATCGTCAATCGCCTGCACGACATCACCGGCGAAGTCACCCCTCTCGAAGGTGCCGGACGGCGCACCATAGGCGGCAACCAGTTCTCCCAGCACCGCCTGGAAGTCATTCTGCAGCGCTGTCGCGTCTCCGGGGTTCGATGGATCGATGACCAGGGCAGCCTTGCGGAACCGCGCCCCCTTGTGCAGCAGGGCGAGGCGTTGCCGCAGCGCGACATTGGCCAGAACTGGTGTTTCATAGACGATCAGGCCATCGGCCTGCGCCTGCCCGCCGCGCAGCCCCGCATCGGTCAGGTTCTGCAGCACCGCCTGCAGGGAACTGTTGGGGGCCAGCGCGGCCAGGTCGAAGATGCCGCTTTCTGCCGGCACCTCGACAGCGGCAAAGCCCTGCTGTGTCGCAAGCGGGGCATCGAAAAGCCCGCTTCCCGGTGCCTTGTCGAAGCTGAAGGTGTAGCGCGCGGCCAGTTTCAGCGGCTGACTTGCCCGCGCCGCCTCTCTGGCGGTGACGCTGAAATCAGCCTCCAGGGCGAAGGCGTGGCGGCCCTGTTGCCAGTTGAGGCTGCCGTTGACGCTGTTGGTCACGGTATCGGCGCCCGCGGTCTCGCGGATCTGCTTCGCGAACCGGTAGTTGCCGCGCGCCGAGAGCGCCCCCCGTTCGACACTCGCACCCAGCCCCAGGATCAGCTCGTCACCTTCCGCATTGCCGCCGTTGGTGCGGCGCCACGACAGGCTGGGGGACAGGGTGCCGACTACATCGCTGAAGGCGAAGCTTCTGTCGACACCGAAGGTCGCGGTGCCTGACAGGGTCGGTTCCGCGTTCAGCGCCCGGATTGCCTGCACCTGATAGCCTACCCGACCGAACAGACCGTTCGGCAGGGGCGCCGACAGGTTGGCAGACGCCGCATGTGTCGTTGTCCTGACCGTCCCCGCCTCGTTCGCCGTCCGGATGACAGAGGCATCGAAGGTGCCGTTCATCACCGTGCCGAAGCCCGGATCGAGCGGACCAGCCAGATTGAGGCCGGAACTGATGGTGTCCGTATGGTTGGCGCGACCGAAGCCGTCACGGTCCCAACGTGCCCGCCCACGCAATGCCAGCCCGGTATCGAAACGCCAGCCTGCGTTGCCCGACAGGCTGCGCCGACCCGCGGATACCGCCGCACCGTTGGGGCGGTAGTCACTGTCGAACTGGTCGAACCTGACGCTGTAATCCAGTGGCAGGGACTGGTCGCGCCCGCGGACTTCGGTGAAAAGTCCGGCCCCGGTATCGTCGATACGGTTGCCCGCAAGATCATCACCGAACAGGAAACCGACCTCTCCCTTCCACTCCAGCGACTGTCCCCGCAGGTCGAAGGCGCGGTCCGCGGCGACACTGCCGACGGTCTGCAGCCGCTCCGCCGCCACATTGTTGGCTCCTGCACCCAGCCGGTTGGTGACCAGGTTGAAGGCCAGGTTGCCACTCCGCCCCTGGCTCATCAGCCACGACGCCCCGATCGTCTGGTCATCGTCGAAATCCACCTGCCGGTAGGTCGCCTGATTGATACCCCAGAACCCGATGATCGAATGCTGCCAGCCCGGCAGGATGCCAATGCGGGGCTGAATCTCCAACTGAAGCCCCTTCAGACTGCGCCGGGACGTGCGGGCGGTGGTCAGCGCGAAGATGTCACCAGCCTCCAGCCTGAACGGCACCGCCCCGTCGCCCTTCTCCCATTCTGCCTTCGCGCGCTCCGCCACGAAGCCGTCGAAGTTGCTGCGGAAGGGGTTATCCACCAGCACGCCGAAGAACTGCCCGCTGAACCGCTCGAACGGGGAGACCTGGCGCGACAGATTCAGGTCAGCCTCCATGAAGCCGAAGGTCGTGCGCTCCGCGAACGGACTCTGCGCCGGGTCGCCCGCATCGGAATAGCCCTCCAGCGCCGCCGTCAGGCTGCCGCCGATCTGCCAGTCGCGCAGCACTTCCTGTGCGCCGCTGCCGAGCGGGAACAGGGCCGCAGGCGCGGCGCAGAGCAGCATCCAGGCTCTGTAGCGTTGCAGCCTCACTCGGCCAGTTCCTCGGTGATGCGCAGGAAGAATTCGTTCTGGCCGCGCAACTGGCGGAAGCCGCGCGCCGGGTCATTGAACTCGATCTGCGTGTCGGCGGTCAGCGAGACGATGGAGGTGATCTCCGTCCGACCGCTCGCCCCGGTGCCCTGAAACTGCTGCACGGTCTGGACACCGCGAATGCCCAGCACCCTGATCTCCGCATCCTGCGGCACATCCTCGATCATGGAATCGAGCAGGCGCTGGCGATCCTGAAAATCCGGTGCGAGCACATCATCAAGCTGCCCGTCCGCCCAGGCAGCCAGCACATCCTCTGCCGCCGCCTTGGCGGCCTGGGCATCAATGACCTGCGGAGTCTCGACCGGCACCGTGCCCTCCGGAGTCGCCTCCGGCGTGGCAATGGCCCGAAATCCGCGAATGTCCTGAGCAGCGGCGGTCGAGGCCAGCAGGCCACCCAGGATTATGAAGGGAGCCAGTCTCTGCATCACTGCACCACCAGATTGACAACAGTCACCGAGAATTCGGTGAAACCGATGGGGACAAGCGTGAACGTGCCTTCGACGATCACGCCGTTGTTGGCCTGCAGAACGATCCGGACCGTCTGAGCGGCGACAAAGGGATTGATCAGGATGAAGCCCCCGGCCGGATCGATGATCCGCCAGACCGGCACGGTGGCGTCGGCGAAGATCGAGACGATCTCGTCCCCCTGCACCGTCAGGTCCAGGGCACCGGGGCTGTACTGAAAGATCAGGAACGCGCCGTCGACGCTCTGCCCGCCGAAGATCTGGCAGTCCAGCGTGACCGGATCGACGACCATGTTGACGAAGCGCAGGTCCGGTGGCGCAGTCGGCGAGAGCTGGCCCTGTACCGTCTGGCCGATGCAGGCGTCCAGTCCGGCACCGTTGTTCCCGCCATCGTTGTCGTTCAGGTCATCGACCGCGACCTGCTGCACGATGCCGTTCACGGTCGCATTGTCGATCGGATCCTCGGCATTGAACGGGTTGTTGCCGTTCTTCGGGTCGATGCGGAACAGTTCCACCTTCGTGATCACGCGACGCAGTTCGGTCTTGGTATTCGCATCCGGTGGCGGCACCACGTTCAGCTTGTTGAGGATCTGCTGCACCTCGTCACGGCTGAGGGTGTTGAACTGGTCATCCGTGGGCAGGATCGGACTGTCGTTGCGGCTGTCACCACTCAGGTCCGCCGCCCCTGCACTGCCAACGGCCAGCCCCAGCAACAGGCCAGTGATCGCAAGCGCGCGTGCTGTCACTCGATGGCGCATCACTGCCCCTCCCCCGGAACCCGTACAAGTCTGACGTCCAGTGTCGGGAACTGGCCCAGTGTTGCCTCGTTGATGTCCATTTCGACCGCGTTGGCGCATGTGGCGAAGCCGTCGCCGATGGGGGTGAGGCGGGTTGATCCGAACGCGATCCGCCCGAACCCGTTCTCCAGCGACCACTGGCAGGCCAGGTCGAATGGGGTGAGACCGCTGATCCCGGCGATGCTGGCCATGACCGGATGGGAGACACCCTGGCGATAGATCTCCGGCACCTCCAGGCTGACCCGTGGCGTGATGGCCCTGACCTGTGACTGGTTGATGCGCGCCACTTCCCGGCCCTGCGCATCGACGATGGCCACGTGGCGGATGGCGGTGGCGGCGGAGAACTGTCGGCTGGCGATCCATCCGTTCCCGTCCTTGGCAAACGTCGCGTCGACATCACCGTCGGAGGTTGCGTAGCGGGCAATGTAGCGGTTCATGTCCGCCTCACCCTCCACCAGCAACCGCCAGACAAAGCCGTTGGCACCAAGATTGTCGATCACCAGCAGGGCATCATTCAGTGTGAAGACCGACACGCCGCCCTGCACCAGTGGTGTGCCGGGCACAGGCGACAGGTTGGTGGACCCGGCGGCGCTGCCGCGCAGGAAAGGGCGCAGCGCGGCGGACGCCTGTTCCTCCAGCAGCCTCGGCCGGACGATGGCTGCGGATTGCCGACCCTCCGCCATCAGCAGGCCCCCGCCCTGTGACTGCTGGATACCGAAGGCCGGGGCTACAGCCGGGGCAAAGGACCGGCGGCTGCCATCTCGGAACCGGACGTCGAGGCGGATCTCGATCCCCTCCGAGTCCTCGATGCGGAACAGGTCGTGAGGGCCGCTGACGAAGTCACCGGAAACCCCTGGGCGCCGACCCACCAGATCGACACCGACAACCGGCGGCGGACGGAACAGGATGTTCTCCGCTGCCTCGAAAAGTATGTCCGCGCCGCGCCGGATCTCGACCTCCAGCGTGACATCGATGCCCTGTGCCCGGACAATCTCGGACATGGGGGGCGCGGTGACGGGAAGCGGCAAGGCCGTCCCGCCTGCCGGAGCCGCAAGGCGTCCGCCTGCATACTTGCGTTCCCCGATCAGGGCACGCCATTCGACCGTCAGGCCGGACTGCGCGGGCAGCGGGCCGTCGATCAGCAGTTCCGCCTCCAGCGGCTCGTCCGCGAAGGGCCGCCTGTCGGGCAGCGAAATTCGCGCACGGCTGAGGGTGAGTTCCAGTACATCCACCAGCGATCCGGCTGCAGACCCGGCCGGAGAGGCCGCGATTTCCGCCGAACCGGCCTCGCCCGTTCCGGAAACGGTGACGGTCTGGCGCGTACCCGCCATGGCCACGGGGCCACGCCGCAAGGCCACCTCGACCGCCTCCGGCCGTCCGACACGGGTGAATATCTCCCTCTCGTTGCCGATCAGGTTGGCGATCAGGCTCAGTTGCAGCGTGTCACGCTGTGCGCCCGGACCCGTGATCAGGTGTCGCTGTGCGCGCTGGCCGTCGGTGCCCAGCAGCACGGTCTTCAGCCCCAGGGCCTCGACCGTGCGTTCCGGCGAACCGGTCGGGTAGGCGATGTTCAGATCGGCATCATCGCCTGCCAGCACCTGCCGGTCGCCACCATCGCAGCGGACGACGTCAAAGCGCGCGCCCTTGCCCGTGATCGTCGGCAGGTTGAACTCACCCGCCTGGCCGACGGTCAGATGGTGGCGCTGCCTGTCAAAGCTGAATGCGCCGGAAATCCTCAATCGACCGCCAAGCTGATCGGTAATGTCCACCTGGCGGCGGTCAGCCCGGACAGAGACCCGCTTCTTCTGGATGATCGTCTCGCGGGCACCATTGCTGGTGGTACGGGTGCGCGAGAGGGAACACTCGCCCTCCCGGACCCGGAAGGCGACAGCCGTCACCTGCACCGGAATGCCGTGATGCATGTCCATCACGTCGGCAGTTTCCTGATCCACCGCGATCTGCCGGGGTACGCCACCGCCGTGGCCATAGGTGACCCGTACCGAATTCACATCGAGATGCTCGTCGCCGCGCAGCACATCCGACTTGCGCGGCGGGATGAATGCGGTGAGTTCCAGTACCGAAGGCTCGGGCAGCGCCAACGGCTCCAGCCCCCCGGCGCCGACCGCACAGACCGTTCCGGCAAGCCGCTCAGACAGGCGCGTGGTCTCCGACTTGTAGGTCGCGACGTTGGTGTCAACGAACGCCTGCAGCAGGTCGCGGATACGCAGCGGTTGCTCGTCCGGCCTTTCCTGCGCCTGAGCACTGCCGGCGAATGTGACCAGCAGAAGCGGGACGAGAACGGAGAACCGTTTCATGGCCATGTGCATCACTTGCCCTCCGGAAAGCCGTCGGTGGGCGCGTCATCGGCGACGCCGGACCTGAGCACATCGCGACTTGCCTGTTTCTCCAGCTCCGAACCGGCCTGGGTCAGGGCCAGACGCGCGCGCCGCTCCTCCTCCGTTTCATCGATCAGATCGCTCAGCAGCGTGTCGGGAATTGCCGGGGGTGGCAGCTTCTCGCCACTGGCCTTGCCGCCGCCCTTGCGCCCCAGTTGCCGTGAACCGTTCCCTGCCTCCTCGCCGTCTTCTTCCGCAGTCTCGGAAAGCCGGTTCGTGGACCGGGCCACTTCCTTCAGCGCCTCGACCCTGGCGGCCAGTTGCTGCGCCACGTTCGCCTCATCCAGGATGATCCTGGAGGCCGCAATGATCGTCTCCGCCTCCCGCACCGCCGCGTCATCCGCCGTGCCCCGCACCTGGGCACGGGATTCCTTCAGGATCCGCGCATCCCGCGCCTCGTCGAGTGCCCGCGCAGCTTCGTCAGCCTGCGTCTCGAAGAAGTTCTTCGGCTTGCCATCCTTCAGCGGCCGGATCCCCTCGAACGTCGCGCCGGTGGTGCCGGCTGCACGGAAGTTCGGCGTGTCCAGCTTCTGGAACAGCGCGAAGGGACTGATCGCGTCCTTGAAGTTCGTGATCTGCGCGGCGATGGGGCAGCAGGGCAGGACGCCGTCGATGATGATGCTCTGGATCTTGCGGGCGCCCTCGACCGTGCTGAGATCGAACTTCTCACCGAACAGGTCCAGGACCTCCGCCGTGCCCCCCTCCTCGATCAGGTCGGGATTGTTGCGCCGGTTCTGGATCACTTCATCCAGATCGATGACACCATCCCGGTCGAAGGCATTGATGGTCAGACGCCCCGCATCATCCAGTTCCAGTCCGACATTGGGAGGCTTGAAGTCGATCAGGACGTGACGATTGTCCACGGCCTTGTTGGCGGCCTCGACCGCCGCCGCGAACTGCTCATCCGTCAGCCGGCCATCCTTGTTCTTCTTCACCTGGACAGCCAGTTCCTTGCTGCTGTCGATGCGCTCGCTCTGCTTGATTGCCTGCCCGTTCTCGTCAAAGACCACCAGCACCGGATTGCCGTTCGCGTCCAGCACCGGATCCCCGAAGGCATCCTTCAGCGGCACATCCTTCGTGGTCCGGATACCCAGTTCCTGCAGCCGACGCCCCGCCTCGATATCGCGCAGCACGGCCCCGTCGCCTACGGTCTTGAACTTCTGCACCACGACGCCCGGGTCACTGGCATCGAAGACATCCTTGATGCCACCGGTCCCGAGCTTCTGGCCAACCGGTACGATGGCACCGGAATCGTCGGCAACTGTTTCGCGCTGCGTGAATTCCCTTCGCGATGTGGCCTGACGCTTCTGCTGTTCCAGCAGGTTCCTGATCGAATTGTCGATCACTTCCTGCCCGATGTTCGCATCCTCGGCCTTCTGCAGTGCCGCGTTGATCACCTCCCGCGTGGCCCCACCATCCTGGCGTGCGGTCTGGCGCTGCTTCAGCTCCTGGCGCAGGCTCTCGATCTCGGCCAGCACCTCCGGGGTCTGGCGCTGGTTGCGCAGACGCTCCACCGCGTCCAGCGTGTCGGCGATTCTCAGGTTGGTCTGCACATCCCGAACCGTGTCGGTCAGCGCCCGTTTCACCTTCGTTGTGACCCGCGCCACATTGGCGACAGAGCCTTTCGCCCCGAGAACGTTCAGCGCATCGAAGGCCCGCGCCTCCAGCACGGCAGCCGCCTTCTCCCGCTCCTTCGCGAGGGCAATGGCGTCGGCGAAGACCTGCTCCCGCCGTTCGGTCGCCCTGATGAATGCCTCGACCTGTTCCGTCGTCGCGTTTGCACCGGGCTGTTCCAGCGGATTGCCGAGATCGTCGACCAGACCGTCGGGCACGTTGAACGATGCGCCAACGTCCGACAGGAACGAGCTTCCAACCGTCACTGCGGCCCGGAACAGGTTGTTCTCCCTGGCGCTCCGGTTGGCCTCCTCCGTCTCGCGCTGGACCAGCAGGCCATTGGGGGAGAGGACGTCAAGCGCGTCCCCCATGAGATTGGCCATTGATCGGGTGACACCTTCGAGCGCTTCGAAACCGATCTGTCCGGCGGTACTGAACGTCGCGCTCAGGATGCCCTGGGACTCATCCGTGAAATTCTCGACGAAGGGACGGTAGATCGCGTCCGCCGCGCCGCTGACGATCTTGGTGCCGAGGTCGGTGAGATATCCGGGAATGCGCAGGAAATTGCCGACGGTCGCGTCCAGCAGCGCAGCATTGGCAAGCTGGCGATTGGCTTCGTCCTGCACCGCCTTCACTTCGTTGAAGTCGCCCAGGATCCGCACGCCATCGCGCTTGAAGGCCAGTTCCTCCGGCAGCTTAGCAGGCGGTGGCGGATCAGGCAGAAGCGCGATCGAGGCCAGTACCTTGCTAAGTGGCGCGACCTCGGGCTCGACGCCGGGAATTTTTGTGAAGGCGACGCCCTGCGGTTCCTGACCGATGTTCGGGAAGCCGAGATTGTTGGCAACCACTCCGCCAACCACCGACTGCGCGCCTGCAAGATCGCCGACGGCGGGCGTGCCGAGGCAATGCTCGAAATCACGACTGTCGAACATGCGCCGCAGGTCTGCCTGAAATCCGGCCTGCGCCTCGCTCAATGTGCCGAGCTCGGCGCGCCGTTCCTCCAGCTCGACGTTGGTCTTCACGACCTGCTCACGCGCACGCGGCGCATAGGCCCTGGCGAAATCCTCCATCGCCAGGTAGTTCGCGTCATGCCGTTTGCGGAGGGCATTGATCTTCGGAATTTCCGCGGGATCAAAGCTCATGGCCCGGACCGGAATGCCGAACATGGAAGCGGCGCTGGCCGTGCCCGCGCGGCTGTTCCTGACCAGTTCGGCGGTTTCCCTGTCCAGCAGCACCTTCGCTGCCGCTGCCTCCAGCGCAATGTCCTGGTGGATCTTGGCCAGATCCTGCAGTGGGATCAGATCCTCGATGAAGATGCGCGACAGACGGTTCCTGCGAAACTCGCTGGCCGAGACCAGCGCCCTGGAATAGCGCTGCTTCGCCACCAGAAGCGATTGCATCAGCTCGACGGCGGGGGCGCAGCTCTGCGCCACACGCTGCCGACGCTCATCGATCTCCGCCCGCAGGGTCGCCAGATCACCGGTGCAGGTCTGTCCGTCATCCTGCGCGCGCGCCGGTCCCGATCCCGCACCCAGCCCGGAGAGAATGACGAACCCCGCCAGCAGGGCTCTCAGGCCCGGCCAGGTTCGCGGCTGCAACGCCATGACCATCAGCCCTGCCCTCCCGCCACGGCGATAAGCTGCTCGGCAGCCTCACGACGGAGGCGCAGGATCTCCTTCAGGTCGTCTTCCCTGTAGCACCCGCGCACTGCGACGGAACGTGTTGAACCAGGCCCCGGAACCCGGACAACGAATGAGTTGCCTTCGGGACGCCGACGCGCAGGGGGGAAGACATCCTCTATCGCGCGTGAACCCAGTTCCACTTCCGCCGCCGCCACGGCGCGCAGGTCACTGCCGCTCGACAGGTTGATACGCCTCGGCAGCAGGCGCGCAGCATTGTCAAAGGCTTCGCGAATGCGCGCGACCCTGTGCCCGATCCACTCGGGTTCGTCGCTGTCGACGCGCGGCACGAAACCGGCGAGAGCCGCGTTGTAGAAGCGGATGACATGCCGACTGGCGATGGTCGGCGCATTCGAGCCGTAGCAGAGCCGGTCAACCACGAATACCGCAGTCCGGTCATCTTCCGGCAGTTCATGCGCGAACCGCGTTTCATCCGGACCGACATCCACGGTCTCGGCCCACGCGGTGACACAGAACAGAGGCAGGACTGTCAGGAGAAATGAAACAACAGATGGAAGACATCGTGGCATGGCAGGCACATCCGCAGTTGAATTGCAGACGAAAGCCTATTTCAGTCGTTCAGAAGAACGCACCTGTCCGATCGGACAGGTCAGCGTATTGCGGCCTGTGACAGCCGTCGCATCCGCGTTCAGGCTGACGCACCGGCCTTTTCGGACGGGGCGGTTCGCGGGGCGAATTCGATATCCGCCTTGGCCAGCATCACGGTCAGCGTCTCGAAGCGCGAGACCTTTTCTTCCTTGCCGGGAATACCGGCAAAGAACGACTCGCGAAATTCCGGCTTCAGCAGCAAGCGCCGGATCAGGGCGCGCGCCTCATCCTCGGCCTTGCCCTGTGTGAAATAGCCTTCGAGCACCATCTTCAGCAGCCCGATGCACTTGTCGGCCACGCTGTTGTTGCCGGAAAGCAGGCGCTTGAACAGGTTCCGCTTCTGCACCATCCGGAAGCAGAGATCGTCCAGCTTCTCCGCAAGCTGACGCTTGTGCAACTCCTGCAGGTCGCTCTCCAGAATGCGGGCCTGAATGGCCGCGAGACGCTTCATCTGTTCGGAGACCGGATGTGCGTCGCTGGTGAAGAACAGTTCAGCCTGGGGCGAGGTCAGGACAGGCATCAGGAACTCGGCAAGCTTGCGCTTGTTGGCGGCGCCGAAGATGCTCGGTTCCAGGTCGATCAGCCGACCGGCCCGCGTATCGGCTTCGTCAGCCCCGACAAGATACTCTGCAACGGCCTCCGGATGCAGCCAGCGCGAGTTGCGGTTGCTGATCGCCTCCATCATCCGGGTATCGCCCAGCCAGGCGCCATCGTCGGTCTTGAGATCGCGCACCAGGTCTTTCGTGGCCTCGGCCTCGGCCCTCAGATCGCCGTCCACCAGCTTGCGGCTGCCCTGCAGCTCGTCGATAAGATACTGCGCCAGTGCCTGACGGGTATGGGGCATCTTGGCAGCCGCGATCAGCCGGTTGACGGTATGGGCTTCCCGTCCTGCCTCGGTGTCATCCGCCGGCAACAGACCGCGTGCGAGCCTTGCAGTGGCCGACAGTTCCTGTTTCAGCGTGTCGCGCTTGCCGATCAGTCGCTGGGTGACATTGCCGATCAGCAGCAGCTCTCCGGCAAACGTATCGGCGACTTCATGCACCCAGTCGGGATGATCGGCACGGATCGGCCCCAGGACCCGCTCCAGCTTCTCGCCAAAGCCCTGGGCGTCGGCCAGGTGATCGACCAGTGCCAGGTTGAGCAGATATGCACGGCTTTCCCGCGGTTCCACCTCCGCGATCAGGGCGTCCAGATCCCCGTCGACGATCTTCAGTTGCTGCGCCAGTTCACGGTCGCGGCGCAGCAGGACGATACCCCGGTCGATGATGTCGTAGATCTGCTTGATGCGTTCCTGCACCCCCTGCCCGGTTTCCCGAACCTGCGCGATGGAAGTCTGCTGCACGGCGCGCTGCATGGCCGTCCCGTCGTCCTGCAGACGCTCCACATATTCCAGGGAGTGAACAAGTTCGGTCGCGGTCAGCCCCCAGCGTACAAGCTCGCTGCGCAGCAACCGGTTGATCGAACGACGGCCTTCGTAGGAGTAGAAATCCTCCACCTTCCAGCAAACGCCGGGAACCGGGTCGGAGTCATACTTCGATGTCCGCGGCTTGGCGCCGGAGAAGAAGATCTGACCGGAACGGAACGTGCCGGACTGGCCGTCGAAGCGTTCCCGCATCACCTTGACCGCCCGATAGTTGGCACGGGCCGCCTTCGCGGCCTCCAGCGCCTCTTCCTGATCATCGACAACCGCGATGATCGTCCAGGACGTTCCGCGCTGGCCCAGCACCTCGTAATGAATCTTGTTGCCGCTCACCCCGACACCCTTCCGTGTCCACACACCCCGAAGGTTGCCATGACACGGTTAATGTTCGGTTGACGGTTGTTGGCAGGCCTGCCGATCCGGCTTCAGGCAGCCGTCGGCATGATCTGGCTGAGTCGGCCGCCTACCCTGACCGGCTGGATCGAGGTGGCGAGGCCGGTCCGGTCATCACTCTCCACCAGCACACCGCAGACCGTTGCCTCACCCAGCGCAGGCTCGAACCGCGCGCCCGGTGTCTTGTTGCGGAAACGCCGGATGGGTTCTTCCTTGCCCATGCCGATGACGGAATCATAGTCACCGCACATTCCGACGTCGGACATGTAGGCTGTGCCGCCCGGCAGGATCTGGTGATCGGCTGTCGGCACATGGGTATGGGTGCCGACCACCATGGTCGCGCGCCCGTCGGCGAAGTGGCCCAGTGCGGCCTTCTCGCTGGTTGCCTCCGCGTGGACATCGACCAGCACGAACTGGACCGACCGCCCCAGCGTACTGGACTGCAACCCCTTCTCCAGCGCCTGGAACGGACAGTCCATCGCATCCATGAAGACCCGGCCCATGACCTGGATGACCGCCACCCGCTTGCCCCCCGGCGCATCGAACACGGCGACACCCCGTCCCGGCGCGCCCGGGGGAAAGTTCGCGGGGCGGATCAGCCTCGGCTCCCGCTGGAAGTGAGGCATGATCTCCCGGTTGTCCCAGACATGGTTGCCGGTGACGATGACGTCCGTACCCGCAGCGTAGAGTTCGTCGCAGATCTTGGGCGTGATGCCGAAGCCACCCGCCGCATTCTCGCCATTGATGACCACGAAATCGGTCTTCAGACCGGCGATCAGGTCCGGCAGGTGCTTCAGGACACCATCGCGTCCGCTGCGTCCAACAATGTCGCCCAGATAGAGAAGTCTCAACGGAACCTCCTGATCGCGGTCTCGGTCACCAGCATGTCCAGCACCTGATCATGGGATCCGGTCGGAACCTCCGGTACGTACTGCGTCTCGTAGGCGATGCCAACCAGCAACGGGCGATGACCACGGTTGCGCCAGGCCTGGATGGTGCGGTCATAGAAGCCGCCACCATAGCCCAGCCGCCTGCCCCGCCTGTCGATACCCACCAGCGGCATCAGCACGATTTCGGGCCGCATGGTCGGAACGCGGGGGCCGGGTTCGCGGATGCCGAAGGCTGAAACCTCGAAGCGAATGCCGGGTCCGAAGCGACGGAACACCAGGGGCGTTTGCGGTGCCGCCACCACCGGCAAGCCGACGATGGCCCCGCGGCGGGTCAGGGTACGCACCAGCCAGTCCGGATCGACCTCCGTCCCGAAGCTCGCGAAGATCGCGATCCTGCACCCGCGCCAGTCGGCGCGCAGCGCCATGGCGTTTCGCAGGACACCCCGCGTCCGCCAAACCGCATGCGCCTTGCGGCGTTGTTTCAGTATCCGGGCGCGGAGCTGCTTCTTGGCCCTGCCGAGGGCAAGGTCGGGGGTCACATCTGTCATGAACCGGCTTCAGTCCCTATATGGTGAAACATGATCAAAACTGTACGGGCGTCCGATGATTCAGGGTCGCAGGTTTGGCACGGGGGGATCGTGACATGAGCTATCTGATCCTTGCAGCCTTTCTGCTGGCTGCCGCGTTGATCGGCGGCAAGGCCTTGCTTGACGCCGACCCGCGCAAGATCGCGCAGGGGCTTCGCATCGGCGGCGGGCTGGCCCTTGGGGTCGCTGGTCTGTTCCTGTCGATTCGCGGCATGTTCTTCGTCGGCGCACCGGTCGCGCTCTTCGGTCTCGGCATGGTGGCACGGGGCCTGGGCTGGCACGGCCTGCCCGGTGGTTTCAGCCTGGGCGGCAAGCGGCAACCCTCCTCCGGTGGCGCCTCCAAGGTGCGCAGCGCCCATCTGGAAATGTCGCTGGACCACGACAGTGGCGACATGGACGGACGGATACTGAAGGGCGATCACGCCGGGCAGAAGCTGTCCGAACTTGATCTGGCCGCGCTGACCGAGCTCTTGCAGTCGTGGCAGCACAGCGATCCGGACGCCGCGCGCCTGCTCGAAAGCTATCTGGACCGTGTGCACGGCGCAGACTGGCGGGAGGCGGGACCGGGCCATCAACAGGATTCCGGTGCGGGAGGCCGCAGTGCGTCACCGGGCGGCGGCATGACCCGATCGGAGGCTCTCTCCATTCTGGAACTCCCGGCGGATGCCAGTGAGGAGGACGTGCGGCAGGCGCATCGACGCCTGATGAAGACGGCGCACCCGGACCAGGGCGGTGCAACCTGGTACGCCGCCAAGCTGAACGAGGCGAAGGAGCATCTGCTCGGAAACTGATATGCGATCCCCACAGTACCCAGTCCGCCGACAAGGTGATATTGGCAACCGCATGGGGTGACCGATACCCGCGCGGGAGGAGATGCCGATGCCAGGACCACTGGAAGGCCTGAAAGTACTGGACCTGGCGACGATCGTCGCCGCGCCGCTGACGGCGACGCTGCTTGCCGACTACGGTGCGGAAGTGGTGAAGGTCGAACTGCCCGGCGCGGGCGACGGCTTGCGCGGCTTCCCCCCGTTCAAGGATGGCAAGGGACTCTGGTGGAAGGTCGCCAATCGCGGCAAGCGCTTCATCACCCTGGACCTGCGGACGCCGGAGGGGCGGGACATGCTGCTGGCCATGCTGCCGGATTTCGATGTCCTGATCGAGAACTTCCGGCCCGGCACCCTCGACCGCTGGGGCCTGGATCGGGAGGCACTCTGGGGTGCCAACGAAGGGCTGGTGATCCTGCACACCACGGCGTTCGGGCAGGATGGTCCCTATTCCCACAAACCCGGCTTCGCACGCATCTTCGAGGCGATGTCAGGACTGACCTACATGACCGGTGAACCTGACCGCGCACCGATGCACAACGGCTATCCCATCGGTGACGCCATTGGCGGTCTGTTCGGTGCGGTCTCGGTGCTGACGGCGCTGCTGGGACGCGCGCGCAGCGGCGCGACGGAAGGGGAGGAGATCGACCTGTCCCTTACCGAGGCGACCTATCGGCTGCTCGACAACCAGATCATCCAGTACGACCAGCTCGGCACCTCGCCGGAGCGCAGCGGCAACCGCAGCCACTATTCCGCGCCTGCCAATGTCTATGCCACCAGCGACGGCCAGTACGTGAGCCTGTCTGGCAGCACCCAGGCAACCTTCAGGGGAAACGCACGGGCAATCGGCCGGGCCGATCTGCTGGAGGACGAGCGGTTCACGACAAACGCGGAGCGTTTCAGGCACCAGACCCTGCTGGACGAGATGTTCGCGGCCTGGTTCGCCAGCCATACCCAGGTGGAAGCGCTGGAAGCGTTCGAGCGCGAGGGCGGGACTCTCGCGCCGATCTACTCGGCGGAGCAGATCGTCAATGATCCGCAGTTCCAGGCGCGCGACGCCGTGATCTCTGTCCCGGACGCGGACTTCGGCACGGTGCGCATGCAGGGCGTGGTGCCGAAGTTCCGCAACAGGCCCGGCTCGGTCCGGCATCCGGGTCAGGCGGCGGGCACTGACAATGATGCTGTCTACGGCGAGATGCTGG
Organism: Minwuia thermotolerans; assembly: GCA_021604565.1. GTDB lineage: Bacteria > Pseudomonadota > Alphaproteobacteria > Minwuiales > Minwuiaceae > Minwuia > Minwuia thermotolerans_A. Next base: position 15,473 of record BQJF01000058.1, read on the forward strand.
GCCTCGATATCGAAGCACTGGCGGAACTCAAGGACAAGAAGATCATCTGACCTGCGGACTGGAGGCGCCCCCGGGCGAAGCCCGACCCGGCACCTCAGTCCAGCAGGATCAGAGAGACTTCCGGCACCCAGACAACGATGGCGAGCACGATCAGCATCAGGCCGATGAACGGCAGGACGGAACGGCAGATCAGCAGGAAGTCCTCCTTGAAGGCCGTCATCGCCACGATCAGGTTCAGCCCTATGGGTGGCGTCAGGTAACCGATCTCCAGATTGACCACCATGATGACGCCGAAGTGGATCGGGTGGATGCCATAGGCCTGCGCTATGGGCAGCAGGATCGGCGCCAGCATCAGGATCGCGGCCCCGATGTCGATCAGGCAGCCGATCACCAGCAGGAAGACATTCAGCAGGATCAGGAACGTCAGCTTGTCATCCACGACGCCGGTCATCCAGCGCGCCAGATCCTGGGGCACCTGCTCCGCCGTCAGCCAGAGATTGATCGAGAGCGCGACAGCGACGATGGGAAACAGGGTGCCGAGCAGCCGCGCGGTATCGATGGCGATGTGACCGAAATCGACCAGTCGCACCTCCCGATGGATGAAGACCTCGACGAACAGGGCATAGCCGACCGCGACCGCAGCCGCCTCCGTCGCCGAGAAATAGCCGGAATAGATTCCGCCCAGCAGGATGATCGGCGTCATCAAGGCGAAGATGCCACGCTGCAGCGCCTGCGTCAGTTGCACCACGCTGAATGGTATCGCCTGCATCTTCCGGTTCGTGACCAGGGCATAGGTGCCCAGAACGGCGGTCAGCAGGATGCCGGGGATGATACCGGCGATGAACAGGTCGCTGACCGACTTTTCCGTCACGATGGCATAGAGGATCATCGGGATGGAGGGCGGGATCACGACACCCAGCGTGCCACCGGAAGCCAGGGCACCGAGCGCGAACTTCTTGGGATAGCCCTGTTCGAGCAGCGCCGGATAGAGGATCGAACCGACGGCGAGAAGCGTCACCGGCGACGAACCGGAGAGGGCCGCGAAGACGGCGCATGACAGGATGGTTGCCACCGCGAGGCCACCCGGCAGCCATTGGGTCAGGGCCCGCATGATGTTGATCAGCCGCTCCGCAATGGAGCCGCGGGTCATGATGTTGCCGGCCAGCACGAACATCGGGATGGCCAGCAGCACATCGCGGTTGATCGCCGTCCAGACGTCATCGATCAGATAGGTGACATCGCCATCGCCGAAGAAGAAATGCATGTAGGCGGCGGCGACGAACAGGATCAGGATCACACTCTGACGCAACGCCAGCAGTGCGATGACTATCGCAACAAGGATCAGCGCACTCACGTCAGGCTTCCAGCAACGAGGGTTTCGGCTTCAGTGCCGGTTGCAGGGCAAAGGCGAAATGCCTGAGCCCCGACGAGAACAGCGCGTAGGGAATGACGACCTGTATCCACCAGAGCGGGTTGTACAGCACCGCCGCCCGGTCCTCGAACCTGTAGCTGTCGCCCACATAGCTGATTGCCGCCAGTCCAAGACCCCAGAAGATCAGGCAGGACAGCACGTCACCGAAACGCTCGACCGTCCGGTGCAGGTGACCGGGCCACCAGTTGTCCGCGAACTGCGGACGCAGGTGGCTGTTGGCCGCCGTGGCCAGGGTGAGGCCCATGAAGCCCGCATAGATGGCGGCGAATACCGCCATCTTCTGCGAGCCCCAGATGGTTTCGGCAAAGACCTCCCGCGCGACGATCTCGCCAAGGAGCAGGATCGCCACCAGCGCGTAGGAAACCGCAGCCACGAAGGATTCGACCTTCAGCAGAATCCGCAGGAATGCGGCCATGCTCTGCCCCCCGGAACGTGATCAGTCAATCGATCCGAAGGAGGATCAGGTGCAGGCTGCCTTGGCTTCCTGGATCCGGGCCCAGATCTCGGCGGCATCGCCACCGATCTCCTCGACCAGGCGCTTGCTGGCACGCTCTGCGGCGGGCTTCCAGCTTTCCAGGTCGGCACCCGTCGGGCGGGTCACGGGGGCACCGGCCTCCGCCGTCTTGCCCAGCAGGAACTCTTCCGTGCCGCGAATCGCCTTGCGCAGGTCATTCACCCGCGCATCGACCAGTCCCAGAGCCTGCTTCTGCGCGTCGGTCAGACCATCCCAGATACGTTTGGAGACCGTCACGGTGCCGATGTCATGCGTGGCATGGAACACCAGGGTGTGCGGTGCCAGCTTCGGCAGGCCGATCGCCAGGCCGTAAACCGTTGAAGTGGCGATGGCGTCGACCTGTCCGGTCTTCAGCCCCGGCACCATGTCGACGACACCCAGCGGCACACCGGCAGCACCAAGCTCGTCAAAATAGAGCGACGTGGAGCGCGACGGCGGGACGCGGATCTTCACACCCTTGATGTCAGCAGCAACCTTCAGCGGCATCTTGGAGGAAATGTAGCTGTGGCCGACCTCGACCCAGGAAAGGGTGACAAGACCGGAGTTCTGCATCCGGTCCTCGAAGATCGGGCGGACATGATTGTCAAAGACGCAGTCGGCCTGCGCGGTATCGCGGAACAGGTAGGGCGCACCCAGCAGCGCGAACTCGGGCACGATCAGCGATGTCGCGACGCCGGACTGGCCGGACATGTCGATGCGACCACGGACGACCTGGCGCAGCGTGGTCTGTTCGTCACCAAGCTGCGAGGAGAAGAACGGCACGATGTCCAGGCTGGGCTCGGCCGTCTCCACATCCTTGATGGTGTCGTTCAGGAAGGTGCCCCAGGGGGTGTTTTCCGGCGCTGCCGTCGCATAGCGCATCTCGACCTTGTCAGCAGCCGCTGCGGCACCTGCGATCATGCACAAGGCCGTGGTCGCGAAGGCGACGCGTTTCAATCCATCACGCAACATCTCGTCTCTCCCTGTAACAAGCCCCGGACATTCATGCCGGTGGTCAATTATCTGTCAGGTCAATCTAGCGTCTGGGTGCGTTGATCGAAAGCGCCATGTTCAGCACGCAATAGCTGCAACACCGGAAATCATTCCCGTTTTTCTCTATTCATGCTTGTTATTCGGGAAATTCTCGGTATTTATACCGCTCATGGATGCAACATACCCCGCCCGAAAGGAATGCCATGCCGGACATCCCCGCCTGGTTGCCGCTCTGCACCTTCATGACCGGCTTCATACTGGGAGTCATCATCACGCGCATCATGGACAGGCCCCATGTCTGAGTCAGAGGTGGCAGCCTGTTTCGCCCGCTGCTTTCGCGGGACCGACGGTGAACGCGCGATCAGCCACCTGCGCCGCATGACCCTGGATATCGCCACCGGACCCGACATCAGCGATGCGCGTCTGCGACACCTTGAAGGACAGCGCTTCATCATCAGCCAGATCATCACCCTGATCGAAAGAGGACGCAAATGACCGACAGTCTGATCGACTATTCACCCGGTACGAATACCCCCGACACGGAGACCGAGAACCCGGCGTCGGCCAGGGCCCCGGCCAAGGGCATGCATCACTACACGCTTGATGGCGTGACCCACGAAATTCCGGAGAACTTCTGGGATCCGGAAACGAAATCGGTCCGGCTGGGGTCGCTGCTGAAGAGTCACGGTGACCTGCGGTCCAGAATCGGTGAACGCCGGAAGCCGCCGGAGACCTACGAGATCCGCCTGCCGGAAGACCTGCAATCGGCGATCAGCGCCAATCCCGACGATCCTCTTGCCCAGTCAGCCATGGACTGGGCCCGACGGCACGAACTCAGCCAGGAAGCCTTCGACGAACTGGCGGAGGCATTCTTCCGCAACGAGGCACAGAGCTTCGATCCGGACCGCTACCGCGAAACCCAGATGAGCGCGCTCGACGAAGCACTGGGCAGCGACGCGGAGAAGGTGCGCAAGGACATCGGCCAGTGGTTCGGCGCCCTGATGGGTCAGGACTTCGAGGAGAGTCCCGAACTGCTGGCGGCAGCGGAAGAACTCGCCGCCGACGCGCGTGGCGTACTGTTGCTGAAGACCCTGCGGGACCGCCTGAGCGAACATGGCGTCCCGGATCGCCGATCGGATGCAGGTGCGGAAGCGCCCGTCGACGAGGCCGCGATCAGGCGGGTTCAGGCCTCCGACGCCTATCGGAACAGCAGCCATGCCGACCATGAGGCGACCCGGAGCTGGGTGCGGAACGCCTGGCAGACACTGGTCGACCGGGGACACTGAGCCGAGCCGGGCTAATCCTTCGATGCCAGCAGCACATCCCGCACGCTGTCATCGAATCCCTGCAGAACGTGGGGGCCGCGTGTGAAGACCGGCCGCCGGAGCAGCGCCGGATGCGCCAGAACCAGGTCGACGGTTCCCTCCTTCCCGTCGTCCCGGGCCTGTTCATCCTTCGACAGCCCCCGCCAGGTGGTACCGCGGCGATTGATCAGACCTGATCCGATCGCCGCGGTCCATCGCACGACATCGTCCCGCGACAGGCCGTCGGCGCGAACATCGCTGAATTCATGCCCGATTCCCTCGGCATCCAGCCATTTCCGCGCCTTGCGACAGGTGTCGCAGTTCTTCAGGCCATGAACCTTCCACATATCCGCCACTCTCCACCCCGGCTTTGCATCTACCCGGCCATAGCCCACTATGGCCCCGAGCAACAAGCCTTGGGGGAGGTCCGACGCCATGACAATCCATGATCCGCGCATTCCGGCAGCCGATGAATGTGTCGTGTCGGCGATGCTGCGCAGCCGCGCCAACAGCCAGCCGGACCAGACCTTCGTGATCTTCGAGGATGGCGAGACCTGGAGCTATGCCGAGACCCTGCAGCGGGTCCTGCGTGCCGCCGCCGGTTTGCGGACGCTGGGTGTACGTCAGGGTGACCATGTCCTGTCATGGCAGCCCAACGGACGCGAAGCCGTGCTGACATGGTTCGGCCTGAACATGCTGGGCGCGGTCTATGTGCCGGTGAACACCAGCTATCGCGGCGGCCTGCTGGAGCATGTGGTCAGCCTGTCCGATGCCCGCCTGATGGTGGTGCATCCGCAACTGATGCCCAGACTGGCCGACGTGGATGTCGGCGTTCTGAGTGACCTTGTGGTCACCGGGGCGGAGTCCGGAATGCCGACCGTGCCCGGCCTCGAGAACCATCCCTTCAACCTGCTGGAAAGCGCCGAACCGCTGGAGGAGGTGGTCGAGGTCGCACCCTGGGACACCCAGTACATCATCTTCACCTCCGGCACGACCGGACCGTCGAAGGCGGTCCTGTCATCCTACATCCAGGCTCACAGCATGGCCTGCGAGGCCTATGACTTCCTGTCCGGCGATGACCGTGTCCTGGTGAATCTGCCGCTGTTCCATGTCGGCGGCACGATCTTCCTCTACGTGATGCTGGCCAAGGGCGGATCCTGTGTCGTGGAGGACAGTTTCCGCACGGATGGCTTCTGGGAATCGGTGCGCCGCAATGGCGTTACCAGCACCTGCCTCGTCGGGGCCATGACCCCGTTCCTGCTGAAGCTGCCGGCGAGCAACCGCGACAGGGAACACCCGATGCGGTCCATCGTCACCATTCCGTGGAACGAGGATTCGCTGGCGCTGGGGCAGCGGTATGGCATCGACATGTACACCGGCTTCAACATGACCGAGATATCCTCCCCCATAACATCGGAGGCCAATCCGCCGAAGATCGGCACCTGTGGCACCGCGCGCGACGGGGTCGAGGTGCGTGTCGTCGATGAGAATGACTGCGAGGTAGCCCCCGGCGTCGTGGGCGAACTGATCGTGCGCACCGACCGTCCCTGGGCCATGAATCACGGCTACTACAAGAACCCGGAAGCGACGGCGAAGGCCTGGCGCAATGGCTGGTTCCACACCGGCGATGGCTTCAGGTATGACGAACAGGGCTATTTCTACTTCGTCGACCGGATCAAGGATGCGATCCGCCGCCGGGGCGAGAACATCTCCTCCTTCGAGGTCGAATCGGAGGTCACGCAGTTCCCCGCCATTCGCGAGGCTGCGGCCATTCCCGTACCTTCGGAGCTGAACGAGGACGAGGTGATGGTGGTCGTGGCGCCCTCCCCCGGAGAGACCATCGACCCGGAAGCCCTGTTCCGTTTTCTGGAGCCGCGCATGGCGCACTTCATGCTGCCGCGCTACGTCCGCATCGTCGACGATCTGCCCAAGACGCCGACGCAGAAGATCCAGAAGGTCAAACTGCGGGAGGACGGCGTTACCGCCGACACCTGGGACCGCGAAGCCGCCGGCATCAAGGTACGTCGGGAGAAGATCGGGGCTTGAGTCCGGTCGCCGGAGCGCCGACGCTCAGTTCTCCATCTGCCGCTCTGCCCGGTACTCGCTGGGCGACAGGCCGGTGACATTGCGGAACGCGCGACTGAAGTGTGCCGGATCGGAGAAGCCCACGGAAAAGGCGATGGATGCGATGGAGAGGCCGCGCCGGGTCGGGTCCAGCAACCGGCGCTGCGCGGTGGCAATGCGTCGGGCGCGAATGACGCCTGAAAGGGTCTCGCCACGTTCCGCGAACATCTTCTGGATGTAGCGTTCCGACAGGCCCAGCTCCATGGCCAGGGAGCCCGGCCCCAGCGCCTCGTCATCCAGCCGGTTCTCGATGGCGCGCATGATACGGCGCAGATGCGCCAGTCGCACGGAACTCTCGTTGCTCTTCAGCGCGTCCACCGGGACCGTCAGTGCCAGGGCCAGCAGGTCCAGCAGATGCGGTGACATCGCGGCGGCGGAGTCCCCGTCCAGTTCGTCGCGCTGGCGGATCAGCGAATGGGCGAAATCCACGAATACCCGGACCAGCGGTGCCCGGCCATCACAGGGCTGCGCCACCAGGTCATCGATCATCGGAATTCGATCGCGCATCGTCGGTCCGTCCACCCGCAGGGTGACAAGACTGTTCGGGGTCTCCTGCTGATACTGGTAGGTGTCGGCGGTCGCGATGACGGTCAGGTCACCGGGATCCAGCGCGGCCTCCCGCCCCGCCTGGCGCAGCGCCACCGTGTCGCGCATCGGAATGGGCAGGAAGTAATAGTCACCTCCCGGATGGGACAGATGCTCCCGCCTGCGGAAGACATTCATCGCATCGCTGTCGATGGCCCCGAAGCGGATGCCGGGAATATCGAAGAAGCCGAAGCGCCCATGCTCGAAGGTCTGCACCGGGTCCGTGAGGTCCAGCGCGTACCAGTTCTCGTTCAATGCATCGGTCCACGCACCCAGCCGTCTTGACTTCTCGACAGCGGAAACATCGATAGTCCGGGGCTTCAGGGCGACAGTGTTCATGAACCCAATACCTCTCATGCGAAATCGCACATAAATTCAGCAGATGACAGCAAGGATCAAAATCTAACCACTGCCTGCCGACGAACTCCAGTGCAATCTTGTGGTTCACGCTACTAACAAAGGGTTTCGGCGGTCGGGGTATGGCGCGGGCCGCCCGCTCGTCCGGCGGGTTTCCGACAAGTATTCGGATGCGTGGTGGCCAGCCCGCGACCCGAATGCGGCTGCATGGCACTGCCCGCTTCGGTACTGTTGGGCGGTATCTGACTGCAGAATCCGGGAGACGACTGTTGGACGCTGTCACGCTTGAGATCATGCACGGCAAGCTGCTGGCCACGGTGGATGAAATGGGCATGGTCCTGGCCCGCACCAGCATGAGCCCCGTGATCTACGAGGTGCTGGATTTCGCCTGCGGGATCTGCGACGCGGAGGGTGACCTGGTGGCGCAAGCCAATGGCCTGACCCTGTTCACCGGCACCTTTGCCGCGCAGGTCCGCTTCATCATCGAAAAGCATGGTGCGCGGATGCAGCCCGGCGACGCCTTCATCACCAATGACCCGTTCCAGGGCGGCACGCACTGCTGTGACATGGCGGTCATCAAGCCGCTGTTTCATGAACGCCAGCGGATCGGTTTCGCGATCACGGTGGCGCACTGGCTCGACGTGGGCGGCGCGGTTGCCGGCAGCCTGCCCGCTGATGCGTCGGAGGTCTTTCAGGAGGGGTTGCGTCTGCCGGGAATCCGGCTCTGTCAGGACGGCACGCTGCTGGAGGATGTGCGCGACATCATCGCCGCCAACTCCCGGCTGCCGCAGATGGCACTTGGCGACCTGAATGCCGAACTGGCCGCCGTCAATATCGCGGAGCGGCGGCTGACCGAACTGGTAGACCGCTACGGGCTGGACGGATTGCAGTCCGCCTTTGCCGAGATCCTGAACCACGGCGAGCAACAGGCCCGGCAGGCCGTCGCCGCGCTGCCGGACGGAGTCTATGAGGCGGAGGACTGGATCGACGGCGACGGAGTCACCGACGACCGCATTCCCGTCCGGGTCCGTGTCCGGATCGAGGGGGAGACGATCACCGCCGACTTCGATGGCTGTGCGCCCGCGCGGGGAGGCCCGATCAACTGCACGCGCGGCGCACTTCAGTCCGCCGTGAAATCCGTTTTCAAGGCACTGGTCGGGCCGCAGGAACCGTCGAACGAGGGCTGGTTCCGGCCTGTGCGGATCGAGATCCCGGACGGCACGGTCTTCAGCGCCGTCAGTCCTTCCCCCATCGGCTGGTACTACGAAGGGGCGGCGCAGGCATCGGAACTGGTCTGGAAGGCCCTGGCGCCGATTGCCCCTGATCGGTTCAGTGCCGGCAGCTACATGAGTCTCTGCGCCACGTACATCTGTGGTCGCGACAAGGCCGGGGACATGTTCGTGCATATCGAACCCCAGCATGGCGGTTGGGGCGCCACCCCGGAACGAGACGGGGCCAGCGGCCTGATCGCCATCACCGACGGCGACACCTGCAACCTGTCGGTCGAACTGCTGGAGGCCAAGTATCCCCTGCGCATCAGCCGCTATGGCTTCAATACGGAGGAGGGACCGGGTGCCGGTCGTCATCGCGGCGGCTTCGGGCTGGTGCGGGAGTACGAGGTGCTGACCGACGATGCCTTCACCTACGCCAGCTTCGGACGCTCGGTGGAGCGTCCTTGGGGTGCCGATGGCGGGCAGCCTGGCAGCCGCAATCACCTGACCATCAGCCGCAACGGCGAGTCCCTGCGCACGGCGCGCACACCGCATGAGGCACTGACGCGCGGCGACCGTGTCGCCATCGTCACCGGCGGCGGCGGTGGCTGGGGCGACCCGGCTGACCGGTCCGATGACGAGATCGCGGCAGACATTGCCGATGGCCTGCTGACAGAGGATCAGGCGCGGGAGGTATATGGTCGATGATCCGCATGGCAACGGATGTGGGCGGCACCTTCACCGACCTGGTGGCATGGGATGAGGCGGACGGCAGCCTGACCGTGGCGAAGGACCTGACGACGGTGCAGGACCAGTCGGTCGGCGTACTCTCGACCATCGAACTGAGCGGGGTAAGCCCGGCGAGCATCGCCGAGTTCGTGCATGGCGGCACCACGGTCATCAACGCAATCACCGAACGCAAGGGCGTGCGCACGGCGCTGGTCACCACGCGCGGATTCCGCGACGTGCTGGCGATCGGGCGCGGCAACAGGCCTGACCTCTACAATCTGCACTTCGACCCGCCGCACCCCTTCGTGCCGCGCAAATGGCGCTTCGAGGTGACGGAGCGTCTGGATGCTGACGGGGCAGTCGTCACACCGCTGGACGCGAACGACATCGATGCGATCGCCGAGGCCTGCAGGGCGGCGGATATCGAGGCAATCGCCATCACCTTCCTGCACAGCTACCGCAATCCGGCGCACGAACAGGCCTGCGCCGCCCTGCTGGCGGAGAAGTTGCCCGGCGTCTCCATCACCCAGTCCTCCGGCTTCACGCGGGAATGGCGGGAGTTCGAGCGGACGAGTACGGCCGTGCTGAATGCCTACGTGCAGCCCATCATCGACCGCTACTTAGACCGCCTGGAGTCCCGCCTGCGCGACCGGGCCGTGACGGCCCCCTTGCAGGCGATGCAGTCGAACGGCGGCACCACCAGCTTTGCCAGCGCCCGCACCCACCCACTGACGCTGGTTGAATCCGGTCCCGCAGCCGGTGTGAACGGGGCTGTGGTGGTAGGGCGCGCGGCGGGCCTGCCAGATGTCATCGCCTTCGATGTCGGCGGCACCACGGCGAAATGCTCCCTGATCCGGGGTGGCATGGCCACGGTGAACACCGATTACTGGATCGAGAAGACCAGGCACCACCCCGGTTATCCGGTGAAGGCCCCCGTGGTGGACATTGTCGAGGTCGGTGCCGGTGGCGGCTCCATCGCGCGCATTGCCGCTGATGGTCGCCTGCGGGTCGGGCCGCAGTCGGCGGGCGCGGAACCCGGTCCCGCCTGCTATGGCCGGGGTGGAACGGAGCCGACGGTCACGGATGCAAAACTGCTGACTGGCGTTCTCGACACCAACCGATTCTCCGGTGGCCGCCTCAGCCTTTCGACGGAGAAGGCCGCCCAGGCCATGCAGCCGGTCGCCGACGCACTGCGGGTCAGCATCGTGGAGGCCGCCGCCTCCGTCATCCGCCTGGCCGAGGCCAACATGATCAATGCGCTGAAGCTGGTTTCCGTCCAGCGCGGCCATGACCCCCGCGATTTCGCCATGCTGGCCTATGGCGGCGGCGGGGCCATGCATGCGGCCCGGCTGTCGCGTGAACTGGGCACGAAGGAGCTTGTCATTCCGCTCTATCCAGGCCTGTTCTCCGCCTGGGGCATGCTGGCGACTGCGCCGCGCGTCGATCTGGTACGCACGGTTCCGCTGGACGGCGACAGCGCCCGCAGCAGCGATCTGCAGGCCATTCTGGACGACATGGTGACGGAAGCGGAAACCTATTTCGCCAGCGGCGGCAAGGTGGCCCCACTGGACCTCACCGCCCGCATCGAACTGCGCTACCACGGGCAGGAGCATACGGTGCCGGTCCCGGTCGATGCACGAAATGTCGATCTGGACACCCTGGTCGAGGCCTTTCATGCCGCCCATGAGCGGGCATACACCTTCCGGCTGGACGATACGCGGGTGGAGGTCATCCAGTTCCATCTGGCGGCGGAGCAGAAGACACGCCTGCCGGAGTTCGTGCCGCTGGACGGGACCGGACGCAGTCTGGACGCCGCGACCAGCGGGCGACGACCGGTCCATTTCGGCGAAGACGGCATGCGCGAGACACCTGTTCTGGATCGCGCCCTGCTGCCCCTGGAACAGGTCATCGAGGGCCCTGCCGTGATCACGGAGCCGACCGCGACCACGCTCGTTCTGCCAGGACAGCAGGTACATCTTGACAGGCTGGGTTTCCTGCACATCCGCGAGATGTAGTCTGCCGTCCGTGTCTGACTTGCCGGCCTGATCACCGACACGCGCCCCTGAGACCAAGCGGCTCTTCCCCCCGGAGAGCAGATCGCTATCCTGTCGCCGACGACACGGCAGTGTCAGATTTCCGGGGAGGAACCAAGAACATGCATCCTGGCGTACATGGGGCGGAGCGGCCCGAGAAACCGGCCTACATCATGGCATCCACCGGGGAGGTGGTGACCCATGGCGAACTGGACCGCCGGTCGA
>BQJF01000059.1 GCA_021604565.1 Minwuia thermotolerans
TGTCGCATGTATGATACCGCGCCAGTTGGGGAGGAAACAGGAATAGGTGGATCAGAGGTCCATGTGGATCATTCTGCCAATCAAGAACATGGATCAGGCGAAGCAGCGGCTTGCCGGTGAACTCTCACCGCAGGAACGGCGGAGCCTGTTCGAGACCATGCTGACGGACGTGTTCGAAACCCTGTCGCAGTGCAGGCGGACCAGCGGCATCGTGATCATCTCGCGGGAGCCGAAGGCTGCGGCCTTCGCCGAGCGCTATGGCGCGGAACTGGTGGAGGAGCCGCTGAACGAAGGGCAATCGATGGCGGTCCAGCGCGGCGTCGATCATGTGCTGGCCAAGGGCGGGCGTGGCATTGTCACGATTCCCGGCGATGCACCGGCCCTGACCGTGTTCGAGGTCGACGGGCTGATCGCCCTGAACGGCAATTCCGAGCCTGCGCTGACACTCTGCCCCTCGCACGACCGGCGCGGCACCAACTGCATCGTCGCCACACCCCCGGACCTGATCCGGTTCCATTTCGGCCATGAGAGCTTTGGCCCCCACCTGCAGGAGGCCGAGAAGATCGGTATCACCCCCAGCATCCGCCCCTTGCCCGGCCTGGGCCTGGACATCGACACGCCGGAGGATGTGCTGAAGTTCCTCGAGCTGCCGCACACCACGCGGACACACCGGTTCCTGACGGAGAACGGCATCGCCGAGCGGCTGCTGGCAAAGCAGGCGCAGGACCTTGGCGCATGAGTGCTGAACTGCCCGATCGCACGACGGTCGATGCGCTGGCGGAATTGCCGCTGGCGGACCTGATGGCGCGCGCCGCCGCCAGGCGCGATGCCTACCACGGCGACACGGTGACCTATTCGCGCAAGGTCTTCATTCCGCTGACCCATCTGTGTCGCGATGTTTGCCATTACTGCACCTTCGCGGAACCGCCGAAGAAGGGGGAGGCCGCGTTCCTGTCGCCGGAGCAGGTGCTGGAGATCGCGCGCAAGGGCGCGGCAGCGGGCTGCAACGAGGCGCTGTTCACCCTGGGCGACAAGCCGGAGCTGCGTTACCGCGCGGCGCGGGAGGCGCTGGAACGGCTGGGCTACGCCACCACCCTCGACTATCTGCATGCCATGGCGGAACTGGTCTGGCGGGAAACCGGGCTGCTGCCGCACCTCAATCCCGGCCTGATGGACCTCGATGACCTGAAACACCTGCGCCAGGTCTCCGTCTCCATGGGCATCATGCTGGAAGGCACCGCGCCCAGCCTGATGGAGCGGGGCAAGCCGCACTTCGGCTCCCCCGACAAGGACCCGGCCCTGCGCATCGCCTGCATGGAGGCCGCGGGGGAGGCCCGGGTGCCCTTCACCAGCGGTATCCTGATCGGCATCGGCGAGACACGGGCAGAACGGCTGGACGCGCTGTTCGCCCTGCGTGACCTGAACGACCGCCACGGGCACCTGCAGGAAGTCATCATCCAGAACTTCCGTGCCAAGCCGGGCACGAAGATGGTCGATGCACCGGAACCCGACCTGGACGAGCTCTGCTGGACCATTGCCATGGCGCGGCTGCTGTTCGCGCCGCAGATGCATGTACAGGCCCCGCCGAACCTCAGCCCCGGCGTGCTGCCGCGCCTGATCGGGGCCGGTATCGACGACTGGGGCGGCGTGTCCCCCGTCACCCCGGACTTCGTGAATCCGGAGGCACCCTGGCCACATCTCGAGAAGCTGCGGCTGGAGACAGCGCTGGGCGGCAAGCGGCTGGCGCAGCGCCTGCCGGTCTATCCCGAACACACGGAGGACGCTGACCGCTGGCTCGACCCGGCGTTCCACAAGGCGGTGCTGGACCGCACCGATGGCCAGGGGCTGGTGCGCGACGACGCCTGGTCACCGGGGGAGCATGACGCGATCCCTGACATGCCCGCCATGCGCCCCTCCGGCACGCTGAAACCGATCATCGACCGCGCGGTTGCCGGTGAACGGCTGGAGCCGGAGGAGATCGTGCGTCTGTTCCGCGCCCGCGACGCCGACTTCGTGGCCATCGTGCAGGCGGCGGACGCCCTGCGCCAGCGGGTCAGTGGGGAGAATGTTTCCTACGTCGTCACGCGCAACATCAACTACACCAACGTCTGCTACTTCAAGTGCCAGTTCTGCGCCTTCTCCAAGGGCAAGCTTTCAGAGAACCTGCGCGGCCGTCCCTATGACATCGGCCTGGACGAGATCCGCCGCCGGGTGCGGGAGGCCTGGGATCGCGGCGCGACGGAAGTCTGCATGCAGGGGGGCATCCACCCCGACTATACCGGCCAGACCTATCTCGACATCCTGGACGCGGTGCATGAGGCCGCGCCCGACATGCACGTCCATGCCTTCTCACCGCTGGAAGTCGCCCAGGGCGCGGCAACGCTCGACCTGACCGTGGCCGAGTTCCTGCAACGGCTGAAGGACCATGGCCTCGGCACCCTGCCCGGCACGGCGGCAGAGATACTGGATGAGGAAGTACGCGTAACCCTTTGTCCTGACAAGTTGCGTACCGACCAGTGGCTCGACGTCATGCGTGATGCCCACCGGGTCGGGTTCCGCACCACGGCGACGATCATGTTCGGTCACATCGACCATTACCGCCACTGGGCGCGGCATCTGCTGAGCATCCGTGACCTGCAGGCGGAAACCGGTGGCTTCACCGAATTCGTGCCCCTGCCCTTCGTCCACATGGAGGCACCGATCTACCTCAAGGGCCGCGCCCGCAAGGGACCGACGTTCCGGGAGGCGGTGCTGATGCACGCGGTGCCGCGGCTGGTCTTCAACGGTCTGATCGACAATATCCAGACAAGCTGGGTAAAGATGGGTCCGGCGGGCGTTCGTGCCTGCCTCGCCGCCGGTGCCAACGACCTGGGCGGCACCCTCATGAACGAGACCATTACCCGCGCCGCCGGTGCCGCGCATGGGGAGGAGATGCCGCCGCACATGATGGAGGACCTGATCCGCCAGTCAGGCCGCACCGTCCGCCAGCGCACCACCACCTACGAAACCGCCCCCGAAAGCCGCACCCAACGCTCCCGCCAGGCCGCCCCGCTGGAGGACGTGGTAAACACCCCCGCCACCCGCTACGACCGCGACCAGCGCCCGAGCCGGTTGGTCAGGCCGGGACTGGAGGCCGGGTTGAGGGAGATCAGCGGCGGGGACTAGTTTCAAAGGTGCATGGTCAGGTCTGGCAAGCCCCATGGCGCCAAACGGTCAATTCCGGGGGAGCAGGCTGGTCGTTTCGCCATTTCCCCCGGAGAATTCAAATGCAACATCTGGCAATCATCTTCGCCACGGTCTTTCTTGCGGAACTCGGAGACAAGACCCAACTGGCCACCCTGCTGTTCGCCACTGACAAGCAGCAACATCCCATGCTGATCTTCATGGCCGCTTCACTGGCGCTGGTTGCATCCACCGCCATCGCGGTTGCCCTGGGCACGATGGCAGAGCGGTATCTGACCATGGTCCCGCTCAAGCTCATCGCCGGTGCCGGTTTCGTGGTGATCGGTCTCCTGACCATCTGGAGCCACTACAACGGAAAATGACTGCGATGGGGCGACCTATCGTTCCGTCAATGCAGCGCAGGCGTCGGTCCGTGCCCTGTCTCGTCGATCATGTGACCGCGCTGGAACCGGTCCAAGGTGAAGGCGGCGTTCAGGTCGTGGGGTTCGTCGCGGGCGATGGTCCAGGCGAAGCACCAGCCGGAGGCCGGGGTCGCCTTGAACCCGCCGTAGCACCAGCCGGCGTTGACGTAGAGGCCGTCGATGGGGCTCCTGGTGATGATCGGGCTGCCGTCCATGGTCATGTCCATGATGCCGCCCCAGCTCCGCAGCAGTTTCAGCCGTCGCGTGTTGGGGAACAGGGACGCCAGCAGCCCGTGGACATTGTGTACCACCGGCAGGTTGCCGCGCTGGGCGTAGGAGTTGTAGCCGTCGATGTCGCCGCCATAGACCAGCCCGCCCTTGTCGGACTGGGAGACGTAGAGATGCGCGGCGCCGAAGGTGACGACGGTGTGGATCAGGGGTTTCAGCCCCTCCGACACGAAGGCCTGCAGCACGTGGCTCTCGATCGGCAGGTTGTTCAGGCCCGCCTGCTGCAGCACGACGCTTGAATTGCCTGCCACCGCGACACCGATCTTGGGGGCCTTGATCTCGCCACGCGTGGTCTCGACAGCGGTGATGCGCCCTGCCCCGTCGCGACGGAAGCCCAGCACCTCGCAGTTCTCGATGATGTCCACGCCCAGCCGGTCGGCACCGCGGGCATAGCCCCAGGCCACCGCGTCATGCCGGGCGGTGCCGGCGCGGGGCTGCAGCAGCCCGCCGCGAACGGGGAAGCGGGCGTCCATCGACATGTCGATGCCGGGGCAGAGCTTCGCCACCTCCTCCCGCCCCAGCAGTTCGGCATCGATGCCGTTCAGGCGCATGGAGTTGCCCCGAACGGCATGAGCGTCCATCTGCTCCGGCGTGTGGGCCAGATTGAGCACGCCGCGCTGGCTGAACATGACGTTGTAGTTGAGGTCGCGCGACAGCCCTTCCCACAACTTCATGGAATGTTCGTAGAAGCGGTTGTTCTCCGGCAGCAGGTAGTTGGAGCGGACGATGGTGGTGTTGCGCCCGATGTTGCCGGACCCGAGCCAGCCCTTTTCCAGCACCGCGACATTGGTGATGCCGTGCAGCTTCGCCAGGTAATAGGCGGTCGCCAGCCCGTGACCGCCGCCACCGACGATGATGACGTCATAGGCCGGTTTCGGCTCCGGCTTGCGCCAGGCCATCTTCCAGCCCCGGTTGCCCGTCAGGCCTTCCTTCAGCAGCCGCAGCGCGGAATATTCCCCCAGCATCGGGCAACCCTCACCGTTCATCCTGTTCCGGCTGAAGCCTAGCAGTCGGTGGCCACGCCCGCCCTGCCGGAAATCGACAGGTTCAGCCGGAATCTGTCTCCAGCACGACCTTGGCGTGATCGCGCACCGCATAGCAATAGGCGCAACCGTGGGCGCAACTGTCGTAGCGTCCGATGTCGCGGCTTTCGGCACAGGCGCAGCCCGGTCGGTTGCCCTTCTGCCGCGCGCCGATCGGGGCACCGGCAATGTCGGAAAGGCGCGCCACATCGATGCAGGCGGCGGGGCGCAGCGGATCGGCCAGCAGATGCGGCTGGGAGCATAGTGTCGGTGTCAGCCCGTGCTCGACCGCGATCTGCGCCAGTTCGGCCAGCAGTTCCCGCTTGGCAGCGTCGTCCGGGTCTTCCACGACGACGTCAGGCGCCAGCCGTTTCAGGTTCCGGGTGGACTTGGCGTAGAGTGTCGCGGCAGAGAAGGTCACCTCATCCACATGCGGCGCGATCTGCCCTGCCAGCCGACGGAAGTTCTGCCGATGAAACGCAGGTGATGTCAGGTCGGTCCAGAGCACCGGGTCGTAGCGCCAGACAACAGCGCGCGGCCCGAACGTCGCGGCCAGCCAGGCGATCTCCCGCACCGCATGATCAATCGGCGGCACGCCACGTTCCAGCACCGCCGGATAGCCGGTCACCGTATAGGTGACCATGAAGGGGGCCACAGCACGGGCCGCGCCCAGCCCGTCGCGAAACGGTCGCGTGTTCCGGGTCCAGAAGACAAACGCATCCACGTCATCGGGCCGCAGCGACACGCGGTACGGCCTTGCGCCATAGGGGTTGGGCACGTCCACATGCCCCATCCGCAGCCGGTCCCGGAACCACGCGCCGTGAAACGCCGGAATGTCACTGCGATAGCTGGCGGAGATGATCATGCTGCCTGATATAGGCCAGTCCGGGTCACCGGACTATCGCCGAACACTTGGCAAGCCTATCCTGCCGCCCCATTTCGCCAGAAGTCCTGACCCGGAGTCCCCCTTGCGCCAAAGCACATCCAGTGAACCTACCGGCCCGCTCGAATGGGCCGTGCTGCTGCGGCTGCTGCCCTATCTCTGGCCTGCGGGGGAGAAGGGGCCGAAGCTGCGGATCTTCATCGCGGCACTCTGTCTTGCGGGGTCGATCGCGGCAGGGGCCGGGGTGCCGTTCCTGCTGAAATATGCCGTCGATGCGCTGGACGGCACCTCCCAGACACTGATGGTCGCCGTGGCCTTCGTCATCGCCTATGGCGCGGCGCGGGTGCTGCAGCAGGGGCTGGCGCAGGCCCGCGACGCGGTATTCTCCGCCGTCGGCCAGCGGGCGGCGCGCAACGTCGGGCGGCGGGTGTTTCAGCGCCTGCACGAACTGTCCTATCGATTCCACACCGAACGCCGGACAGGCGCGCTGCATCAGGTCATCGACCGGGGTGCCAAGGCCATCGACTTCCTTTTGCGCATGGCCCTGTTCAACGTGCTGCCCACCATCGGCCAGGCGCTGATCTTCTGCGGCATCCTGGTGATCGAGTACAATGTCTGGTTCGCGGTCGCGACCCTGGCGACGGTGGTCGGCTACATCGGTTTCACCTTCATCGTCACCGAATGGCGCATCGGCATCCGGCGGGAGATGAACAAGCGCGACGAGCAGGCCAACGGCAGCGCCATCGACAGCCTGCTGAACTTCGAGACCGTGCGCTATTTCGCCAACGAGGACTATGAAGTCGATCGCTTCGACGGTCGCCTGGCGCGCTACGAGAAGGCCGCCGTGCGGTCCCAGGTCAGTCTCGCCTTCCTGAACACCGGCCAGGGTTTCATCGTGGCGCTGGGGCTGGTCATCGTCATGGCCATGGCGGCCGACGGCGTGGTCAACGGCAACATGACCATCGGCGACTTCGTGCTGGTCAATGCGTTCCTGATCCAGCTCTACATGCCGCTCAACCTGCTGGGCATGGTCTATCGCGAGGTGAAGCAGAGCCTGGCGGACATGGAGAAGATGTTCAGCCTGATCGACCGGGACGTGGAGGTGGAGGACGCGCCGAACGCCCCTGCCCTGTGCTTCGATGGCGGCAACCTGCGGTTCGAGGATGTGCATTTCGGCTATGACGTGCGCCGGGCCGTGCTGGCGGGCATTTCCTTCGAGGTGCCCGCGGGCCGGACGGTCGCGGTGGTCGGCTCCTCGGGCGGCGGCAAGTCCACGCTGACCCGGCTGCTGTTCCGGTTCTTCGATGTCGGCGCTGGGCGGATCAGCATCGACGGCCAGGACATTCGCAGCGTGACGCAGAAATCGCTGCGCCGCCATCTGGGGGTGGTGCCGCAGGACGTGGTGCTGTTCAACGACACGCTGGAACACAACATCCGCTATGGCGACCTGAGCGCCGACGATGCGGCCCTGAACCGTGCCATCGACCAGGCCCAGTTGCGCGCCCTGATCGGCAACCTGCCGGACGGGCTGAAGACGATGGTCGGCGAACGCGGCCTGAAGCTTTCCGGCGGCGAGAAGCAGCGCGTCGCCATCGCCCGCATGATGCTGAAGGATCCGGGCATCATGATCTTCGACGAGGCCACCTCCGCCCTCGACACCGCGACGGAGCGGGAGATCCAGCGCGCCCTGCGGGACGTCTCGAAAGGCCGCACCACCCTGATGATCGCCCACAGGCTCTCCACGGTCGTGGAGGCGGACGAGATCATCGTCCTCGACGGCGGCCGCATTGCCGAACGCGGCAACCACGCCAGCCTGCTCGCCCAGAACGGCCTCTACACCGCCATGTGGCAGCGCCAGCAGGCGGAGCGTGAAGAGGAAGCCGCAACGACGCCTGAAACGGTGGCAACAGCAGCGGCGGAGTAACGACCTACTGCTGCGCCCTGATCCCGCCCTCGGCCTTCGCGCCGGGTGCCAGCTTGAAGACCTCGCCTTCGCGGGCCTTGGCGCGGTGGACGACGCGCTGGATGCCGGGGATGGCGAGCAGGCTGGGTTTGACGATCTGTTCCATCGACAGCAGCGAATAGGGACAGTTGGAGCAACTGCCGACGAAGCGGACCCGCAGCTCGCCGATCCCCTCGTCGATCTCCAGCACATCCAGCCGTCCGCCATCGTTGGCCAGCACGGGGGCGATGACCCGCTCCACGACGCGATCGACGCGCTCCGCCAGGGTGCCGGCATAGAGCTGGTCCAGGTCGAACAGGGCCGGTGACGGGGTGTCGCGGTCGGTGCAGGCGCGAATGTCCTCGATCGCCTTCGAATCCTTGGTCGCGTCGATGATGCCGAGTTCGACGAATGCATCCGCCAATTCCGGCGAGATCTTCTGGTGCACCAGGTACTTCACGAAGCCGGACTTGTTGGCCGGGGAGAAGGAGAGCTTCTCCCGGTACTCGTCCCAGTCCAGATCCACGGGACCGGAAATCTCGAAGTTGTCGTCGCCGGTCCGCACGTAATCGACGATCAGTTCACCCAGCCGGTCGAAGAAGCGGCAATGCTCCTTGCCCGTTGCGGCCCGCTTGCGGTTGATCACCATGCCGCGCAGCTTGGTCAGTTCCCGGTCCTTCGGCAGCACACCGGTGATGACGTCGACACGGACGGCGCGGTTGCGCTTCCGGTCCACCATCAGCAGGGCACTGTTGCCGATGGCGCGGGAATGCACCAGCAGCGCGGAGCCGATGTCGGCGGGCGAGATGCCGAGGAAATGCGCCGGCACGTCACCGGCACAGGGAATGGCCACGCCGCTGACAAAGGCCAGGTCATCGCGACGGATGGTGGCATCCGGGTCGAACAGCAGGTCGAGGCCACGCTTGGCGGCGACGAACAACTGGATCGCCACGATCTCTTCCTTGAACTCCAGCACCGCGCTCTTGTGCGCCGACAGCAGGTCGAGGGTCTGTTCGTTGCCCGCGTCATCCACCACGGTCACGCCACCGACGAAGTCGGACAGTATCGGGTGCATGATCGACTGGTAGTCGAGACGGCGCAGCAGCGGCAGATAGACCAGCAGGAACCTGTCCCGCTGCTCCGCATCCAGCGACCGCAACAGGTCACCGGCGGCAGTCTTGTAGCCCGGATCGGCGGAATAGCGCTGGAAGAAGGCGGTGACGGCGCCAACGGCCTCGCTCAGTTCCCGCGCCGCATCGGTCTGCGGATCGCGCAACTGGTCGGACGGCAGCCAGTGAATGCCATGCCGGTCCTCGCGCTGCGTTGCTACCCAGTCCTCGTTGGTGGGGAAGGTTGCGCGCCAGTCGGCGAAGATGATGTCGATGCAGCGGTTCAGCGCCTCTGCATCCGGGGCCGACCAGAGCGCCAGTTCCAGCGGCCGCAACGGCGCGAGCTGCACCGGCGTGCGCTTGATCAGGCTCTGGTGGGTGAACTGGTCCGCCTCCACATAGTCCGTCAGGCGGTTCACCTCTCCCGGCACGAAGTCGATGAAGGCGGTGCCACGGGCGACGCGGTCGTTCAGCGCCACCTCGGCGATCACGGCGCCATGGCCCGCGACCATGCGCGTCGCCATGCCTTCCTCCAGGCCCAGCGCCGCCGCCTCGTCCGGGTGCAGTTCGACGTGATGCTCGTCCGGATCCAGGCCATAGATCGGCAAGGTCTTGATGCCGGAGTTATAGCGCCCCCTGCCCCGCAGCGCCTGACGGCCGGGCCGTCCGCGACCGCTGATCAGCGACAGGGTGCCAGGGGGCAGATCCGCCTCCAGCCGGGCCATGAACTCATCCGGCGGGCAGACCAGCCGGGCCAGCGTCTTCGTGTCCTGATGCAGACCGGGGAAGACCTCGCCCGAGCTGTTCTCGACGTTGTAGCGGCCATTGCCGCCCCACTGCACGCCCATGCCGGCATTGGCGCGCAGCATGCCGTGGCTGATCGCCTCCCCCTCCGCATTCTCCAGACGGCAGTACATGTCCAGGTCACGGCTTACCTGCACCAGATGATCGAATACCCGGTCGGGCATGATCTGGTCCTGATTGTCCAGATAGCGGGCGAAGGTGCGGTGCACCACGTCCGGGTCCAGGTCGTTCAGTTCCGCCGTGTCGGGATTGCGCAGCCGCTCCGCGATCTTCACCGCCAGCCGGGCCAGGATCTGTTCGTCGGCCCAGGCCTTCTCCGGCGGTGTGCTGAGCTGCTGCTGCAACTGCAGGGTCCGGTCGCCACGCTGGATGACACCTGTGCGCTCCACATAGGTCATGGCGGGCAGCAGCACGTCGGCGTGGTCCAGCACCCCTTCACCGAGGAAGCTGTCGATGACGATGTTGAACGACCGGCCCATGCGGCGGGTCCAGTGCCCGACGCGCGGCATGTTCTTGGTCATCTGGGTACCGACGAAGATGAAGCAGTAGATGCGATCATCCTCCGCCATCTGCGAGACCGGCGTGCCCTTGTGGTCGGGAATGTTCTCGACGGGGATGTCGAGGATGTCGGCCAGCGCCTCCCGATGGCTCGCCTCCGCCGGGTCATGGTTGAACACCAGCTTGCGCCCGTTGAAGCCCATCATCAGTTCGCTGGTGGCGTTCGACTGCCCCGCGATGCGCATGGAACCCGCGCCCTTGCGCCCGACATTGCCGGTCAGCAGCAGCAGGTTGAGGTTGGTGGAGAAGCCGTAGCTGCCGGTGGACTGGTTGACGCCCATGCTGGAGACGAAGGCAATCTTCGGCCGGTATCCGGTCTCGTCCGGCTTCGCACAGAGTTCGGCATAGCGGCGGATGGTGGCGGCAAGTTCCGCAATATCCTGACCGGGCATCGCAATGCGGCGGGCCGCTTCCTCCGGCACGCAACGGTCTTCCGACACCAGCTTGCGGAAGGCGGCGATGCTGTCGGGATCGACCCTCTGGTCGAGGCTGGCCTGATCCTGCCAACCGTTGTCGAGGATCACCCGCGCAACGGAGAGGTTGAACAGCACGTCGCCCCCCTGACGGAAGCGGATGTGGATCGTGCGCGGATCATCCTCCTCCAGGTCGCTGACCGTGTCGCTGCGGGTCGGGTCGATGACCACCTTGATCGCATGCCTGTTGCGCTTGATCTTTTCGTAGGCCTGCGGGAACGTCACGAAGGGATTGGTGCCGTGCATGACGGCCACGTCACAGCCCTCGATCTCGTCGAACTGGCTCCAGGTGAAGCTCGCCTCATTGCCGAAGTTCAACTGGTGCGCGGCTCCGGCACTGGTCAGGCAGTGTTCGGAATTGGCGCCGATGGTCGGCAGACGGAACACCAGCTTGTACAGGCTGGCCATCCAGATCGCCTCGATCGTCTTCTGGCCATTGCCGTAGATGGCGACGGCATCGGGGCCGACCCATTCGCGGGCATGCAGGAACAGCCATGCGGCGCGGTCCAGCGCCTCGTCCCACGACACTTCCTTCATCTTGCCGTCATGGCCGCGGATCATCGGCACGCGAATCCGGTCGTCATCCAGCCCGCGACGCACCATGCGGGTCGCGCGTTCCGTATCTCCACCGGTCATGAGCGACGTCTTGCCCTTGACGCAGAGCCCCAGCGGCGACATCGGCACCACCCGGTCCACACCCTTGGCATCCGGTTCCACCGTATAGGGGCAACCCACACCGCAATAGCTGCAGACGCTGGAACGGTTGCGCAGCGCGTCGTGGCGCAGGCGCACGGTCTCGTCAGCGCGCAGGGCGGGATCATCAGCGACGGCAGCAACGAAGTCGGCTGCGCTCATGGCCATCAGTTCGGATGGGGCGGGCGCGGAACGGAAGGTATCGGCAGCCATTGTAAAATCCCCCAAATGACCCAACAAATCACACCATCATTAGTAGTTTCTTTCTGGCTTTCGGTCAATTTTTCATTGATCCAGTTGTGATCAATACTTGAGTATTAATAATCATTTGCATATATTTTCTGCAAATGATTATCAGGAACACCGGGGCCTGATCCGCGCGGAATCCAGGTGGACTGAAACATATCCGTCGTGAAACCGTCATCAGACGGAAACTGCCCGGGTCTACCCCTGCCCTCCGTTGTTCCACACGATGACAGGGGGATCCTGACATGAAGACGCGCCTTGGCCTTGCGGCCCTTGCCGCCACCACGCTGGCCTGGTCCAGTGCTTCACTCGCCGCGACCGAAATCCAGTTCTGGCACGCCATGGGTGGCGCGCTGGGGGAGAAGGTCGATGAGATCGCGGGCAAGTACAACGCTTCCCAGTCCGACTTCGTCATGAAGCCCGTCTTCAAGGGCAACTACACCGAGACCATGACCGCCGCCGTCGCCGCCTTCCGCGCTGGCGAGCAGCCTCACGTCGTGCAGGTGTTCGAGGTCGGGACCGCGTCCATGATGGCCGCAGGCGGCGCGATCAAGCCCGTCACCGACGTGATGAAGGACGCCGGTGTCGCCTTCGATCAGGCTGACTATCTGCCCGCCGTCGTTTCCTACTACCAGACTCCGAAGGGCGACCTGCTGTCGCTGCCGTTCAACTCCTCGACGCCGGTCCTGTGGGTCAACAATGACCTGCTGAAGCAGGCGGGTGTGGACAAGACACCGACCACCTGGGACGAGATGTTCGAAGCGGGCGCAAAGCTGCAGGCCGCCGGACATGACTGTGCCTTCTCCTTCGGCTGGCAGAGCTGGGTCATGATCGAGAACATGAGCGCCTGGCACAATCTGCCGATCGGCACCGGATCGAACGGCTTCGAGGGACTGGACACGGAGTTCACGTTCAACAACGGGACCATCACCGGTCTGTTGCAGCGGGTCGCCGATGCAGGCAAGTCGGGCATGTTCAAGTATGGTGGCCGCCGTGGCGACAGCCTGGCCCTGTTCACCACGGGCGAATGCGCCATGTGGATGAACTCCTCCGCCTACTACGCCAGCATCAAGGCGCAGGCGAAGTTCGACTTCAGCCAGTCCATGCTGCCGTACCTGTCGGACGTGGTCTCCAAGCCGCAGAATTCCATCATTGGCGGCGCGACCCTGTGGGTGCTGCGAGGCAAGGATGACGCCGACTATCGCGGTGTCGCCGAGTTCTTCAAGTATCTGTCCCGCCCGGAAATCCAGGCCGACTGGCATCAGTCGACCGGCTATGTGCCGATCACCACGGCAGCCTGGAAGCTGTCGGAGGAACAGGGCTTCTACAAGTCCAACCCCGGCACCGACACGGCGATCAAGCAACTGAGCCTGAACACACCGACCGCCAATTCGCGCGGCCTGAGGTTCGGCAACTTCGTCCAGATCCGCGACATCATCAACGAGGAGATGGAAGCGATCTGGTCCGGCGAGAAGTCAGCGCAGAAGGCCATGGATGATGCCAAGGCACGTGGTGACAACCTGCTGCGGAAGTTCGAGAAGACCAACTGACCAGCCAGACGCGCAACACCTGCGCCGATGACGGCAACCGCCCCGCAGGCTTTCCTGCGGGGCGGTCTGCCTTTCCCTCCAGATACCCGTATCCGAACCGGATCACATGAACAGTTCCCCCTAC
Source organism: Minwuia thermotolerans (assembly GCA_021604565.1). Lineage (GTDB taxonomy): Bacteria > Pseudomonadota > Alphaproteobacteria > Minwuiales > Minwuiaceae > Minwuia > Minwuia thermotolerans_A. Next base: position 13,277 of record BQJF01000059.1, read on the forward strand.
CGCCACAGGATGCTGCCCTGGCTGCTGGTACTGCCGCAGTTGGCCATCACGCTGGTCTTCTTCATCTGGCCTGCCAGTCAGGCACTCTGGCAGAGCATGCTGCGCGAAGATGCCTGGGGGCTCGCGCAGGAATTCATCGGCTTCGAGAACTTTGCCGACCTGTTTGCAGATCCGCTGTTCCTCGAAAGCTTTCGGATCACCTTTGTCTTCAGCATTGCCGTCGCGACCATCTCCATGGTCCTGTCGCTGCTGCTGGCGATCAATGCCGACCGCGTGGTGCGCGGCAACAGCACCTATCGCACCCTGCTGATCTGGCCCTATGCGGTCGCCCCGGCGCTGGCCGGTGTCCTCTGGTTCTTCATGTTCAACCCGACGGTCGGCATCCTTTCATGGCTGCTGAAGGGCGCAGGATATGACTGGAATCACCATGCCAGCGGCACCGATGCCATGCTGCTGGTGGTCATGGCCGCGGCCTGGAAGCAGATCAGCTACAATTTCCTGTTCTTTCTCGCCGGACTGCAGGCGATCCCGAAGAGCCTGATCGAGGCTGCAGCGATCGACGGCGCAGGACCGGTCCGGCGGTTCTGGAGCATCATCCTTCCCCTGTTGTCGCCAACCACCTTCTTCCTGCTGGTCGTGAATGTCGTCTACGCCTTCTTCGATACCTTCGGCCTGATCCATGCCACGACGGAGGGCGGCCCGGCCGGTGCGACACAGATCCTGGTCTACAAGGTCTATTCCGATGGTTTCGTCGGCCTCGATCTAGGAGGGTCCGCCGCGCAGTCCGTTGTCCTGATGACCATCGTCATCGCCCTGACCGTGATCCAGTTCCGCTATGTCGAGCGCAAGGTGGCCTACTGATGGTCGAGAACCGCCCGATCCTGAATGCCATTTCCCACACCCTGCTGGTGCTTGGTGTTGCAGTGACGCTGCTGCCGATCTGGATCACCTTCGTTGCCTCCACCCATGCACCGGAGGAACTGCTGCGGGCTCCCATCCCCATGTGGCCCGGTGACCGGCTCTGGCAGAACTATGCCGAGGTGCTCTCCGGCGGCATCACGGGCGCAGGCGGTGTGCCCGTGGGGCTGATGATGCTGAACAGCCTGGTCATGGCCCTGTCGATCGCCATCGGCAAGATCGCGATCTCCATCATCGCCGCATTTGCCATCGTCTATTTTCGCTTTCCCTTCCGTATGGGCGTGTTCTGGCTGATCTTCGTCACGCTGATGCTGCCCGTGGAAGTCCGCATCCTGCCCACCTTCAAGGTAGTGGCCGACCTGGACATGCTGAACTCCTACGCGGGCCTGTCGATACCGCTGATCGCATCCGCCACCGCCACCTTCCTGTTCCGCCAGTTCTTCATGACCGTACCGAAGGAGATGGTCGAGGCCGCACGAATGGATGGTGCGGGTCCGGTCCGGTTCTTCATCGATGTGTTGCTGCCGCTCTCCCGCACCAACATCGCCGCGCTGTTCGTCATCCTCTTCATCTTTGGCTGGAACCAGTACCTCTGGCCCCTGCTGATCACCACGGACGAAAGCCACTACACCGTGGTCATGGGCATCCAGCGCATGGTCAGCGCTGCAGAACAATTGCCTGTCTGGCACCACGTGATGGCGACCGCGATGCTGGCCATGCTGCCGCCCGCGCTCATCGTCATCCTCATGCAGCGGCAGTTCATCAAGGGCCTGATCGAGACCGAGAAGTGAATCCGAACAGATGAAAGCAGGTACATGAGCACCATCGAACTGCGTGGCGTGAAGAAATCCTATGGTGCCAACCAGGTCGTTCACGGCATCGACCTGCAGGTCCGGCAGGGCGAGTTCATCGTCATCCTGGGACCATCCGGCTGTGGCAAGTCTACTCTGCTGCGCATGGTGGCGGGGCTGGAGATCATTTCGGGCGGCGAGATCCTCATCGGTGACAAGGTCGTCAACAACCTGGAACCGGCAGATCGGGATATCGCCATGGTCTTCCAGAACTACGCTCTCTATCCGCACATGACGGTGGAGCGGAACATGGCCTACGGCCTGAAGATCCGCGGCCTGCCGAGGGACGAAATCGCCCTGCGGGTCCGGCAGACTGCCGAGATGCTGGAACTGGGGCATCTGCTGGACAGGAAACCTCGGGAACTTTCGGGCGGTCAGCGCCAGCGGGTCGCAATGGGCCGTGCCATCATCCGCGAGCCCCGAGTCTTCCTGTTCGATGAACCGCTCTCGAACCTCGATGCCCGCCTGCGGGTGCAGACCCGACTGGAGATCCACCGCCTGCAGCAGGAAACCGGCATCACGTCGCTCTATGTCACCCACGATCAGGTGGAGGCCATGACCCTGGGCCACCGGATCGTCGTCATGAACAATGGCGTGGCCGAACAGGTGGGAACGCCGGACGAGATCTACGAACGCCCGGCCACCAGCTTCGTCGCGGGCTTCATCGGCGCGCCGCCCATGAGCCTGCTGGCGGCGACCGTCAGCGATGACCGGCAAGTGGCAGACATCGTGCCCGGTCTGCGTCTTCCCCTGCCCAGACCGGGGACGCCGGGACAGGAGATACAGATCGGCATCCGGCCGGAGAATGTCCTGCCCTGCGACGCCGGCAGGGGATCGGCCATGACGGTCGAGCATCTGGAGGTGCTGGGCGCGGATCAGATTGCCCACCTGGTCCGCGAACAGGCTCGGCTGTGCGTGCGATTGCCCCGCCATTCCCGGCTGTCAACCGGCAGCCTCCTGAACATCGAAGTCCCGGCGGAGGCTGTGTCCATGTTCGATCAGCAGACGGGCCTTGCGATCTGCCCCTTTCCCTGCGACGCGACCTCGCGTAGAAGCGCGCGCATGACAACAGCAACTGACAAGACAGCTTCAGGCAGCGGCTCTGCCGCGCCGAAGATCGGCATCGTTTCCCTGGGTTGCCCCAAGGCCCTGGTGGACTCGGAACGGATCATCACCTCACTGCGGGCGGAGGGCTATGAGCTTTCGCCCGACTATGCGGACGCCGACGCCGTTGTCGTGAACACCTGCGGCTTTCTCGACAGCGCCAAGGCGGAGAGCCTGGATGCCATCGGTGAAGCCATGGCCCAGAACGGCAGGGTCATCGTCACCGGCTGCATGGGTGTCGATGAGGCCGCGATCCGCCAGAGCCATCCCGGCGTTCTGGCTGTCACCGGCCCGCATCAGTACGAACAGGTAGTGGAGGCGGTCCATGCGCATGTGCCCCCCGCCCATGAACCCTGGCTCAACCTGGTACCGGAGGCGGGTCTGAAGCTGACTCCGCGTCACTATGCGTATCTCAAGATTTCAGAAGGTTGCAATCATTCCTGCAAGTTCTGCATTATCCCGGACCTGCGCGGCAAACTGGTCAGCCGCCCGGCCGCAAAGGTGCTCTACGAGGCGGAGCGGCTGGTCGAGGCGGGTGTCCAGGAACTGCTCGTGATCTCCCAGGATACCTCGGCCTATGGCGTCGATATCCGCCATGCCGCCACGCCCTGGCACGGGGAGCAGATCAGTGCCCATGTGTTCGATCTGGCCGAGGCGCTGGGTCGTTTCGGTGTCTGGGTCCGGCTGCACTACGTCTACCCCTACCCGCATGTGGACCGGCTGATCCCGCTGATGGCGGAGGAGAAGATCCTTCCCTACATCGACATCCCGTTCCAGCACGCCAGCCCGACCGTGCTGCAGGCCATGCGGCGCCCGGCGGCGCAGGAAAAGACGCTCGACCGGATCAGAAGCTGGCGCCATGAGGTGCCGGACCTCACCCTGCGCTCCACCTTCATCGTCGGCTTTCCGGGGGAGACGGAGGCTGATTTCCAGTTCCTGCTCGACTGGCTGCAGGAAGCGCAGCTCGACCGTGTCGGCTGCTTCCGCTATGAGCCGGTCGCCGGGGCCGCGGCCAATGAGCTGCCGGACCATGTGCCGGAGGAAGTGAAGGAAGAACGCTGGCACCGGTTCATGCAGACCCAGCAGGCGATCAGCGAACAGCGCATGAAGCAGAAGATCGGCTGGGAGTACGAGGTACTGGTGGACGAGGTCGACGAGGATGGCGCCATCGCCCGATCCAAGGCCGATGCGCCTGACATCGATGGCTGTGTCTTCATCAACGGCGAGACCGAACTGGAACCCGGTGACATGGTCCGCGTCGAGATTACCGAGGCGGACCACTACGACCTCTGGGGCCAACTGGTCTGAGAACGGTCAGCCCCTGCCCCGTATCCCCGCAGACCAGTTGAAACTGCGCAGGTCTCAGGCCTCCGGTGCGATGGTCAGTTTCAGGCCATCCAGCGCATCGGTCATCTCGATCTGGCAGGACAGGCGGGAGTTGGGCTTGCAGGTCGGCTCGTCCTCGACCAGGCCCTTTTCATCGTCATCCTGTGCCGGCAGCTTCGCCGCCCAGGCTTCATCGACATAGACATGGCAGGTGGCGCAGGCACAGGAGCCACCACAGATCGCATCGATCTCGTAGTCGTTGTCGCGCAGGTTCTCCATGACGGAGATGCCGCTTTCGGCCTCGAGCGTTGATTCCGCGCCAGCGCGATTGGTGATGTGAATGACCGGCATGCTGTCCGGACCCTCCCTGGATTGAGTATCAGACTTCCTTGATCGGAATTTCGGTGTCGGCAAGACGGGCGGCATCGACCGTTCGTCCCTCCCCGATCCACTTGCGCCCACGCACGTAATCGGCACCGACATTGATGGCGTTCACACCTGAAACCTTGCCATCCCGCAGATAGAAGACGGAGAAGGACCGGCTGTCCGGGTTGCCACGCATCACCACCTGATCATCCGGGGCGGGCAATCCCGCCATCTGCATTTTCAGGTCATACTGGTCGGACCAGAACCAGGGCACCTCCGCATAGTCGGCGCCCTTGTCGGTGAGTTCATTTGAAATGCAGCGGGCCTGATCGACGGCGTTCTGGACCGATTCCAGTCGCACGGTCTGTCCCAGCAGCGCATTCGGGTGCCGCGTGCAGTCTCCGGCGGCAAAGATGTCCGGATCGGACGTCCGCGCCCGCGCATCGACGACGATACCGTCATCGACGGCCAGTCCGGCATCTGCCGCCAGCGCGACCACCGGCACGACGCCGATGCCGACCAGCACGATGTCGGCGGGATGCACCTGGCCATGGCTGTCGGTCACATGCTCGGCCCTGCCGTTTCCGCCAATTTCCGCAACGCCGGTCTCCAGCAGGATACGTACCCCTTCGGCCCTGTGCGCAGCCTCGTAGAAGCGTGACACCGGCTCCGCCACCGCGCGCGCCATGACCCTGTCCATCATCTCGATCACGGTCACGTCGCAGCCAAGCTTGCGCAGTGCTGCCGCAGCCTCCAGGCCGATGTAGCCGCCACCGGCAATCACCACCCGGGCGCCGGGTGTAGCCTTCTCACGGATTGCGAGGGTATCGTCGATGGTGCGGATGTAATGGACTCCCGGCAGGTCACGGCCCGCTACCGGAATCTCCCGGATCGCCGTGCCCGTGCAGAGCGCCAGCCGGTCGTAGGCGAGCGATTCGCCGCCCGCCAGTGTCACCGTCTTGCCTGCCCTGTCGATCGACACGACCTCGGTCCCGAGCCGAAGATCGACCCCCTTGTCGGCATAGAAGCTCTCGGGCCGCAGAAACACCTTCTCCGTCGGCACCTCCCCCATCAGCAACTGCTTCGACAGCGGCGGCCGTTCGTAGGGCGGCCAGGCCTCGGCACCGATCAGGGTAATGCGAAACCGGTCCCCGGCACGGGCGAGCTGGGTCGCGAGTGTTCCCCCGGCGTGGCCGGCCCCGACAATCACAATATGCTCACTCATGCGCATCGATCCTTCGTCGCGCGGGCGCCACGCTGCCACATGACATGCGCGACCGGCCCCTTGTACATACCCAAGGCGGCACCCAAGTGGAACCCGCCGCGTAGGGTGCGATCAGTCGCCGCGACGGTGGGGCGGACGACTGCGGATGATGCTGCTATGTTTCGCCGCCCGAGACAATTCAGGGAACCCGATACGTTGACCGAGACCAACAGCCGTGACGCACAGGATGCGACTCCGACAACGCCTGCGCCACAGGCGCCGGAGAAGCGGGTACGTGCCTCGACCGGTGTCCTGATGCGGCGAATCTGGTCGGAATACGTGACGCAGTATCTGACCGAGCTGATCATCGGCATCATTGCCGTTGTGCTGGTGGCGGGCTGCACGGCGCTGATCGTGCATCAGCTGGAGCCGGTGATCGACGATATCTTCATCAACGGCGACGAGAGCCAGTTGGTCATCATTCCGCTGATCATGATCGGCATCTTCTGTGTGCTGGCCGTCTCCACCTACCTGCAGCACTTCACGATCCGGGCCGTTGGCTTCCGGGTCGTGACGGACATTCAGAAACATCTCTACCGTCGCCTGATCCATGCCGATCTGCGGTTCTTCCATCTGGAAACGGTGGGCGAGTTCATCAGCCGCTTCCTGACCGATACCGTCGTTCTGCGGGAAGCACTGGCGACAACGACGGTTGCGCTCTGCAAGGACATGCTGACGGCGGTCTTCCTGATCGTGGTGATGTTCACCAAGGACTGGCAGATGGCACTGATCGCATCCCTGATCCTGCCCGCGACGGCGCTGCCGATGCTGCGGATCGGGCGGCTGTCGCGAAAGTCTTCGGAAGGCATCCAGCAGACTTCCGGCTCCCTCTCCTCCTTCCTCGACGACACGCTTTCCGGTGTGCGGCAGGTGAAGGCCTATGGCCGCGAAGCCTATGAGGTGGAGCGCGGTTCGCAGGTGATGGACGCGCGGGAGAACATGTTCATCAAGAACCTGCGCGCGCGGTCCCTGATCACGCCGCTGATAGAGGTCTTTGTAGGCATCGCGATTGCCGCGATCATCTACTTCGGCGGCCATCGGGTTCTCGCGGGCAACATGACACCGGGTGAATTCTTCGCCTTCCTGACCGCACTGCTGATGATGGCGCAGCCGATCCGCCGCCTTGGCAAGCTGACCGCGGCGCTGCAGTCCGGTCTGGCCGCCGCCGACCGCCTGTTCCAGTCCATCGACGGACTGCCCGAGATCGAGGATCGCTCCAATGGTCGCGAACTGAAGGTCGACCGTGGCGAGGTCCGCTTCCGGGACGTGCATTTCGCCTACCCCGACGGCACGGCAGCGCTGCGCGGCATCAGCCTGGATTGCCAGCCGGGTGAAACCATCGCCCTGGTCGGTGGCTCCGGCGGGGGCAAGTCCACGATCCTGAACCTGACCGCCCGTTTCTACGACACAAGTTCCGGCAGCGTGGAGATCGACGGCCAGTCCGTGGATCAGGTCAGCGCCGCCAGCCTGCGCGCCGCGATGGGGTTCGTGGGTCAGGATACCGCCCTGTTCGACGACACCATTCGCGCCAACATTGCCTATGGTCGGCCCGACGCCACATCCGACCAGATCGAGGCGGCGGCGATTGCTGCCAACGCGCATGGCTTCATCGAGAGCCTGCCGCAGGGTTACGAGACCGTCGTCGGTGCCGCCGGGTTCCGGCTGAGCGGTGGCCAGCGGCAGCGCATCGCCATTGCCCGGGCCATGCTGCGGGACGCACCGATCCTGCTGCTGGACGAAGCCACTTCGGCGCTGGACACGGAATCGGAGCGCAAGGTGCAGGCTGCCCTCGCCCGGCTGGCGAAAGGACGCTCCACCATCATGGTGGCGCATCGCCTGACCACTGTCGTGAACGCTGACCGGATCTATGTGATCGAGGATGGCCAGGTCGTCGAGAGCGGCACGCACGGTGAACTGCTCGCCCGCAACGGCCGCTACGCCGAACTCTATGCTGACAGCACGGGTGAAACGCCCGCATCCGCCGGGGCGGCTGCTGTCGGCGCGGACTGAGGTCTTGGTCGGCCAGTTACTCTATGGTGGGGTCGGGGCGCTGCTTGCGCCATTGGCACCCGGCCTGCTGCGCCATCGTCTGAAACAGGGCAAGGAAGACCCGGCGCGTACCGGCGAACGGCTGGGACATTCCGGCATGGCACGTCCCGAAGGACCCTTGATCTGGATCCACGGGGCAAGCGTGGGGGAAGCCCAGTCCGTACTCGCCCTGATCACCCGGCTGAGAAACGACCGCCCCGACATCGCCATCCTGGTGACGACAGGAACCGTCACCTCGGCCAGCCTGTTGCGCGACCGCCTGCCTGCTGGCGCGTTTCACCAGTTCGTGCCGCTGGATCTGCCCGGTGCGACCAGGCGGTTCATCGCGCACTGGAGACCGGATGCTGCCTTCTGGGTGGAGAGCGAACTCTGGCCCGGCCTGATCCGCGCCATGCACGACACCGGAAAACCCCTCATCCTGCTGAACGGGCGCATGTCCGCGCGCTCCTTTGGCCGCTGGAAGCTGATCCGTCCCCTGATCAGCGGCCTGCTGCGCCGGTTCGCCCTGATTCTGAGCCAGTCAGCGGAGCATTCCGCACGTTTCAGGGCGCTGGGTGCGGCGAAGGTCGCGGAGGCGGGCAACCTGAAGCACGCTGCGGAACCACTGATGGCCGATGACGCGGAACTGGCCCGCCTGCGGACCTGCATCGGTGACCGGACAGTCTGGGTGGCGGCGAGCGTTCATCCAGGCGAGGAACAGGCTCTCGCCGCCGCGCACAGGCACCTGTTGCAGGAAGATGCGACAGCCCTGCTGATCGTCGTGCCGCGCCACCCCGCGCGTGCAGGCGACATGTCAAAGGCTTTCGCAAACCTGGGGATGACCGTGTCCTTTCGCAGTCTGGGTGAAGACCCGGATGCAAGTTGCGCCGTTCATTTCGCGGACACGATGGGGGAACTGGGCCTGTTCTACCGCCTGGCGCCACTGGCGGTGATCGGTGGCTCCTTTATCCCGCATGGGGGCCAGAACCTGCTGGAGGCCGCACGCCTGGGAGTCGTCCCCGTGTGCGGACCCGCGATGGACAATTTCCGGGCTGTGGCGGAGGAAATGCAGGCAGCCGGCGCCATGATCCAGGTCGATGACGCAGCGAAGCTGCCGGAGACCATCCGGCGATTGCTGACGACGCCTGAGGAGCTTGGCGCAGCACGTTCACGCTGCCTGGAGGCAACGGCGGCCCACGATGGCGTACTGACGCGCGTCCTGGCGGAAATCGGTCCTTTCCTGCCCCCGGAGCAACCCTGATGAAGGCTCCGGCATTCTGGCAGGGTGGTCGCCGCTCCCTGATTGCCCCGGCCCTGAGCCCGGCAAGCTGGCTCTGGTCGGCGGCAACACGGCTGCGCCGCCGCAGAGCGAACCCCTGGCGCGCGCCCGTGCCGGTGATCTGTGTCGGAAACCTGACGGCGGGCGGTGCTGGCAAGACACCAACGGTTGCCGCGCTGGCGGGCTGGTTCCAGGCCCAGGGCAAGACCGTACATATCCTGCTGCGTGGCCATGGTGGCAGCCTCTCGTCCCGGGGGGCGCACAGGGTCGATCCGGACAGTCACGGCGTGGCCGAGGTCGGCGACGAAGCCCTGCTGCACGCGCGTATTGCCCCGACCTTCATTGCCGCCGACCGGGTAGCCGGAGCGAAGCTCGCGGCGGAGGGCGCGGACCTGATCCTGATGGACGACGGCCACCAGAACCCCACCCTGGTCCGGGATCTTTCGATCATCGTGGTGGATCTGGGATTCGGTCTCGGCAACGGGCGCGTGATCCCGGCGGGTCCGCTACGGGAACCGGCAGCCGAAGGGCTGGCGCGCGCCAATGCCGTCATCGCCATTGGAAACGGCATGGTCCCGGACGCCATTGCGCGTACCAGCCTGCCGGTGCTGAAGGCGCACATCGTGCCTGACCGTTCCGCCATGGACCTGGCGGGACAGCGGGTGGTGGCGATGACCGGCATCGGCCGACCGGAGAAGTTCGTCGAGACCCTGCTGGAAATGCGGACACAGGTGATGGACCTGCTGGCCCACTCCGATCACCATGTCTTCAGCGGCGACGACATCCTGCGCGCCGTTGATCGCGCTGGTACGCTTGAGGCCGTTGCGGTTACGACCGCCAAGGACCATGTGCGCCTGCCGCATGATTCACGTGAACTGTTCCGCGTGATCGATATTCATCTCGAATTCCAGCGCCCTGACCTGCTGGACGCGCTGCTGACCCCCATGCTGGGTCAAACGGGCCGACGGCAGCCTCAGTTACAGCAACCGGAACCCATCTGAACTGGTGGACAGGGCACCGACCCAAAACTGCAGAAGACGCAACAGTCGCCCTCAAGCGGGCGCAGTAGTTTTCCGCAGCCTGCACATTCGAGAAACCACTGGCAGAAATCTTCCGGCATTACGTGGCTCTCGGACCGCCCACAGTCCGGACATGTCAGAACTGATCTTCGTTCGGGAGCAGCCTGATGGTTCATGATCTGATCCCGACTATCGTGCTGCGAATCCAACCCTGATACTCCCAGACCACGAACGACGACATGATCAATCCGGTACCCAGCAGCAGATAGAACAACTGTCTCGACCTACCAGCTCCCAGACGTCGAGATCCTGAATTACTGCGGTACTGACGCCACAGAAAGACCGCCCATGCTGAGTCGAGCAGGACCAGCGAAAGTATCTGCAAGTCTTCCCTGTATGCCAGAGGCAGATCCAGCAGCGACAACCAGGCGCCGCCAAGGCCGACCCCGACAAGAACCATAGGCAGCACACAACAGGCAGCAGCCAGGAACGCAATCAAGGCGCTCAAGGTCCCGGCAAGACCCAAGGCATGAACTTGTCTCTGCACCATACTCCCAGTGTAGCAAACGCGGTACAGACCGAGATTCACGTTCACGTGGGCACAAGCATTGCCTTACCTTTGCAGCAGCCCCGGCACCGCCGGATCGAAATCCGGATTGACCACCATGCGGTCAAGATCCCTGACCGTGGAATAGGGGATCAATCCCGCATCCCTGCCCTTCTTGTAGGCCTCCCGGATCCGTGCGGGATCAGACGGATATTCGATCAGGAACACCGGCTTGCCGGCATCCGTGATCAGTTTCAGGTGCTGCATGACCCAGGCCGTGGATTCGTCGGCATTCGGCACGCCGTCGCCGTCCCAGCCGAAGAAGGCGTCTTCCTTCCCCAGACCATCGACAATGGCCAGATAGGCGGGATCGACCATCAGATCCTCCGCATTCTGCGGCACGATGCGGAAACCGGGAACCTTCGCACGGGCATAGGCGGCCAGTTCCATGACGAAATCCGTCATCTCCTTCGCCGCCATTTCCCGTCCCTTTTCCTGGAAGTACCAGTAGGCATCGACGATATCGAGGTACACGCCGTCGAATCCGGCGGCGATGATCCGGTCCAGATAGGCATCGGGACTGCCGAAGATGATCCGCTTCCAGTCCGGGTCCCAGTACCGCACCTTGAAGTTGCCTTCCCAGTCCGGGTTTTCGGCCTCCAGCCAGGACGGTGCCTGTTTCGACCACTCAGGCTTCCAGTAGAAGCGGTAGTCCTCCGCCTCCCCCACCGACAGGTAGGAAAGGACCACGCGGCGCTCCCCGTCCGGTTTCCGCTGCATCAGGGCAACGTCGTCGCGGCTGAAGGCATGCGCACCGGAACCATCCCTTGAATAGTCCACGACAGCCATGTCGAAACCACTGGCCGCGATGAGCGCGGGGCTGGGATTGGCCAGCCAGTAGGTGAAATGCCGCACGCCGGAAAGGTCCGCCTTTGCACCGCTGCCTGCCGTCACCATTGCCAATACCATCAGAAGCAGCCTTGTCCGCATCCAGCACATGCCGCCTCTCCTTCCACGTTTCGAGCGTTATCCATTATGACTATCTTTACCGGGCCACGGTTAAGAAGGTCTGCAAGCGCGAACCTGAAAACCCACTGCCGGAGCAGATGATGACGGCCTCCCTTCTCGACACCGACCTGGACGATGCCGATCCGATGGGTGAACTCGTCGCCGGCGAACACCAGATCATACATGTGCCGAATACGCTGCGTGCCAAGACCGG
>BQJF01000060.1 GCA_021604565.1 Minwuia thermotolerans
GATCTGGGTTGAAACTTCCAGCAGCTTGTCGATTTCTTCCGTAGTGGAATCGCCGATCGCCATGCGTTCGAGCACACGCCACATCCAGCCCGTGCCTTCGCGGCAAGGCGTGCACTGGCCGCAGCTTTCATGTTTGTAGAAGTAGCTGATACGCGCAATCGCGCGAACGATGTCCGTGGACTTGTCCATGACGATCACCGCCGCCGTGCCCAGACCCGACTGCACTTCCTTCAGGCTGTCGAAATCCATCAGCACGTCATCACAGATCGACTTGGGCAGCATCGGCACCGAAGACCCGCCGGGAATGATGGCCAGCAGGTTGTCCCAGCCGCCGCGCACGCCGCCACAATGCTTCTCGATCAGCTCCTTCAGCGGGATGCCCATTTCCTCCTCGACGTTGCAGGGCGTGTTCACGTGCCCCGAAACGCAGAACAGCTTGGTCCCGGTATTGTTCGGACGGCCCAGTCCGGCAAACCAGGCCGCACCGCGCCGCAGGATTTCCGGTGCCACCGCAATGGATTCGACATTGTTCACCGTGGAGGGGCAGCCATACAGGCCGACCGCCGCCGGGAATGGCGGCTTCAGCCGGGGCTGGCCCTTCTTGCCCTCCAGGCTTTCGATCAGCGCCGTTTCCTCACCGCAGATATAGGCCCCGGCACCGCGATGCAGCACGATGTCGTAATCATAGCCCGACCCGCATGCATTCTTGCCGATCAGGCCGGCCTCGTAGGCCTCCTCGATCGCCGCCTGAAGCACCCGCGCCTCCATGACGAACTCGCCACGGATATAGATGTATGCCGCGCGTGCCTTCATGGAGAATCCCGCCACCAGACAGCCTTCCAGCAGCCTGTGCGGATCATTGCGCATGATTTCCCGGTCCTTGCAGGTGCCCGGTTCGGATTCGTCGGCGTTGACGACGAGATAGGACGGGCGTCCGTCCGACTCCTTCGGCATGAAGGACCACTTCAGCCCCGTCGGAAAACCGGCACCACCACGGCCACGCAGACCGGATTCCTTGATCTGGCCGATGATGTTGTCCGGACCCAGGTCGAGCAGGGCCTTGGTATTGTCCCAGACGCCACGCTTCTGCGCGTCAGCCAGGTTCCAGGGCTGGTCACCGTAGAGATTGGTGAAGATACGGTCCTTGTCCTGCAGCATCAGGATGCCCCCTCGACACGATCCAGCAGCGTCTTGCGCCCCTCTGCCGGTTCGGAGTACCGGCGACCATTCACCGGACCCGGCGCAGGCACGTCATCCTTCGCCAGCCGGTCCAGCAGGTTGGTACAGCTCTCGTAGTCCAGATCCTCGTAGAAATCGTCATTGATCTGGATCATGGGTGCATTGCAGCAGGCGCCCAGGCACTCGACCTCCACCAGCGAGAACTGGCCATCGTCGGAGACACCGGCGTTGCTCAGTCCGGTCCGGTCCTTGATGGCGCGGCGCAGCTCATCCGCCCCGCGCAGCCAGCACGGCGTCGTGCGGCAGAGCTGCAGGTGGAATTTGCCCACGGGAGCGAGATTGTACATCGTGTAGAAGGTCGCGACCTCGTAGGCGCGGATGTAAGGCATGCCCAGCTTTTCCGCGACACAGCGGATCGCGGCCTGCGGCAGCCAGCCGTGCTGACGCTGCGCCAGATCCAGCAGGGGCATCACCGCACTCTGCTGGCGACCCTCCGGATAGCGGGCGATGATCTTTTCCGCCTGCGCCCAGACCTCCGGCTCGAACTCGAAGCTGGCCGGCTGTTCCACGGCGGGTCCCGCAGCACCACTCATCGGTCGATCTCCCCGAAAACCACGTCCAGCGATCCGACGATCGCCACCGTATCGGCCAGCTGGTAGCCCTTCGACAGGAAGTCCGTCGCATGAAGGTGGCGATAGCCAGGTGCCGAAATCTTGCACTTGTAGGGTTTGTTGCTGCCGTCGGAGACCAGATAGACGCCGAACTCGCCCTTGGGGGCCTCGACGGCGGCATAGACCTCGCCTTCCGGCACATGGAAGCCTTCGGTGTAGAGCTTGAAGTGATGGATCAGCGCTTCCATCGACTGCTTCATCTCGCCCCGTTTCGGCGGCGTCACCTTGCGGTCGACGGAACTGGCGGGGCCATCCGGCATCCGCTCCAGCACCTGCTCGATGATCCTCAGCGACTGGCGCATTTCCTCCAGCCGGCACAGATACCGCTCGAAGCAGTCACCTGTCTTGCCGACGGGAATGTCGAAATCAAACGCCTCGTACCCGTCATAGGGCTGCGACTTGCGCAGGTCCCACGGCACACCACAGGACCGCAGCATGACACCGGAAAAACCCCAGTCCAGCGCGTCGTCGACACTCAGGCCACCGATGTCGACATTGCGCTGGCGGAAGATGCGGTTCTCCGTCAGCAGCCCCTCGACGTCGTCCAGGAACTTCGGAAATGTCTTGCACCAGGCCAGGATCTTCTCCGGCATGTCCGCCGGAATGTCCTGATGCACGCCGCCCGGCCGATAATAGGCCGCATGCAGCCGCGCACCCGACGCGGCCTCGTAGAACTCCATCAGCTTCTCGCGTTCCTCGAAGCCCCAGAGCGTCGGCGTCATCGCGCCCACGTCCATCGCCTGCGTGGTGCAGTTCAGCAGATGGTTCAGCAGCCGCCCGATCTCCGCGAACAGCACACGGATCGCCTGACCACGGGCCGGAACCTCCAGCCCCAGCAGACGCTCCGTCGCCAGGCAGAAGGCATGCTCCTGGTTCATCGGCGCGACGTAATCCAGCCGGTCGAAATAAGGCATCGCCTGCAGGTAGGTCTTGTATTCGATCAGCTTTTCGGTGCCGCGATGCAGCAGACCGATATGCGGGTCAGCCCGCTCCACGATCTCGCCATCCAGCTCCAGCACCAGACGCAGCACACCATGCGCGGCCGGATGCTGCGGGCCGAAGTTCATCATGTAGTTCTTGATCTCGACCTCAGCCATGATCAGGACGCCTCACTGCTCTTCTCGTCGCCGGGAAGGATGTACTCGGCACCTTCCCACGGGCTCATGAAGTCGAACCGGCGGAATTCCTGTGTCAGGGTCACCGGTTCGTAGATCACGCGCTTCTGCTCGTCGTCGTAGCGCACTTCGACATGGCCGGTCAGCGGGAAATCCTTGCGCAGCGGATGCCCCTCGAAGCCATAGTCGGTCAGGATCCGGCGCAGGTCCGGATGACCGGAGAACATGATGCCGTACATGTCCCAGGTCTCGCGCTCGAACCAGTTGGCGACGCTGTAGACCTCCGACACGCTCGGCACCGGCGTTTCCTCGTCGGTCTTCACCGCCACCCGGACACGCTGGTTCAGCCGGATCGACAACAGATGGTAGACGACATCGAACCGCGGCGACCGGGCCGGCCAGTCCACCGCCGTGACATCCATCAGGCCCTTGAACTGGCACCCGGAATTGTCACGCAGATACGTCATCACCTGAACAATGCGATCCGCGCGCGCATCCACCCGCAGCTCACCGTTCGCAACGGTGACTCCGATGATAGCGTCGCCCAGACCGGAGCTGATCTGCTCCGCCAGCTCGTTCAGATTTTCGTCCATGATCCCGGACCCCTGCAAAACGTTGGCTGTCAGCGCATGATGGTGCCGGTACGGCGGATCTTCTTCTGCAACTGCAGAATGCCGTAAACCAGCGCCTCCGCCGTCGGCGGGCAGCCCGGCACGTAGATATCGACCGGAACGATCCGGTCACAGCCCCGCACGACCGAGTAGGAATAGTGGTAATAACCACCGCCGTTGGCGCATGATCCCATGGAGATGACGTAGCGCGGTTCAGACATCTGGTCGTAGACCTTGCGCAGCGCCGGGGCCATCTTGTTGGTCAGCGTTCCGGCAACGATCATCACGTCGGACTGGCGCGGGCTGGCACGCGGCACGACACCGAAGCGGTCCAGGTCATAACGCGGCATGTAGGCGTGGATCATCTCCACCGCACAGCAGGCCAGACCGAACGTCATCGGCCAGAGCGACCCCGTCCGGGCCCAGTTCACCAGCTTGTCGACATTGCTGATGACATAGCCCTTTTCCGACAGCTCCTCCCCCACGTCGCGGTAGAAGGCATCCTGATCGCCCGATGCGGCCTTGGCCGCCAGCGCAGTGACAGGAAGGTTCTCGTTCACTCCCATTCCAGCGCTCCCTTCTTCCACTCGTAGACAAAACCGATGGTGAGGATGCCGAGGAAGACCATCATCGACCAGAACCCGAAGGTGCCGATCTCGGCGAGCGACACTGCCCACGGGAACAGGAAGGCGACTTCCAGATCGAAGATGATGAACAGGATGGCCACCAGATAGAAGCGCACGTCGAACTGCGTCCGGGAATCCCCGAACGGCTCGAAGCCGCATTCGTATGGCGAAAGCTTCTCGCTGTCCGGCTTCTGGCGGGCAGCAATGAAGGACGCGATCACGATCACGCTGGCGAGCCCGATGGCCACGCCCAGAAAGATCAGGATCGGCAGATATTCACTCAACAGCGTATCGACACCTGTCACCGGTCTCGGCTCCCTCATTTCCCCGACAATGAAGACGAGGGAGTATAGGCACCGTTCGGCGCGGGCGAAAGCGTCAATCCGGCGCAGTTTGCTGCGGAGATCGATTATATTTCAAGGAGTTCCCCGAACGCAGGCACAGTGGTTGCGTTTTCCGAAGGGAGAAAGTGGCGGGAGTGACGGGACTCGAACCCGCGGCCTCTGGCGTGACAGGCCAGCGCTCTAACCAACTGAGCTACACCCCCGCAACGAAGTGCGAGCGGGGGGATACGCCCGCCACGCATCCCTGTCAAGCACCGCGAACGTGAAACTTGTTGCGCGGGTGCGATGAATTTCCGTCAATGCCGCAGCATCCGGCGCAGGAAAGACAATTCATGACATTTCACCCTCCCCTCATTCAGGGCACGCTTCTGCGCCGCTACAAGCGCTTTCTGGCGGATGTGCGGCTGGATGACGGCAGGGAGATCACGGCACACTGCCCGAATCCCGGCTCCATGCTCAGTCTGATCGATGGCGCGCCACAGACGGTCTGGCTGACACCGCACGACGATCCGAAACGAAAGCTGCAATGGACACTGGAGTTGCTGCAGGTCGGCACGGCGCTTGTCTGCGTCAACACTATGCGCCCGAACCTGCTGGCCCGGCACGCGATCGAGACCGGCCTGCAACCGTCACTCGATGGCTACGAAACCATCCGCCGGGAAGTGAAGTACGGAGAAAAATCGCGTATCGATCTGCTGCTGCAGTCATCGGGACGCCCCGATTGCTATGTGGAGGTGAAGGGCGTGACCATGTCGCGTCGGCCAGGCGTGCTGGAATTTCCGGATTCGGTGACCAGCCGCGGGTCAAGGCACCTGGACGAACTGGCAAACATGGTCCGGCAGGGTCACCGCGCGGTCATGTTCTATCTTGCCATGCGCGACGACGGTAATTCCTTCCGCCTGGCGGAAGATATCGATCCTGCCTATGCGGAAGCCTTTCGCCGCGCCCGTGAGGCAGGTGTCGAAGCGGTCGCCCAAGCTTGCGTGATTACCCCGGAAGCCATATATCCCAAGGCTGTCCTGCCCGTAGATATCGATTGAGAGAGCCACGCTCCCGCGCCCAGAGGAGGCCGCAGCCCATGGATTATGTCCCCGCCGAGAAGGCGCCGAGCCAGAATACCGGACAGATCAAGCTGCACGGGCCGGAGGCGTTCGAGGGCATGCGCAAGGCCGGCAGGCTGGCCGCCGAGACACTGGACCTGATTGCGCCGCACGTGAAGCCGGGCGTGACGACCGGAGAACTTGACCGGATCTGTCACGAATACATCACCGACAATGGCGCGATCCCCGCACCGCTGAACTATCGCGGTTTCCCGAAGTCGATCTGCACCTCCATCAACCATGTCGTCTGTCACGGCATTCCGGGGGAGCGGGTGCTGAAGGATGGCGATATCGTCAATATCGACGTCACCGTCATCGTTGATGGCTGGCACGGCGATACCAGCCGCATGTTCTATGCCGGCAAGGCCAAGCTGAAGGCGAAGCGTCTGGTCGACATCACCTACGAATCAATGATGCGCGGCATCCGCATGGTGAGACCGGGGGCCTGCGTCGGCGACATCGGCGCGGCCATCCAGGAATATGCGGAGAGCGAGCGCTGCGCCGTGGTGCGCGATTTCTGTGGTCACGGTCTGGGGCAGGTGTTCCATGACGCCCCGAACATCCTGCACTATGGCGATTACGGCTCCGGTCAGGAATTGCGTCCGGGCATGTTCTTCACCGTCGAACCCATGATCAATCTGGGTGACTGGCGGGTGAAGATCCTGGAGGACGGCTGGACCGCCGTGACCCGCGACCGGTCCCTGTCGGCACAGTTCGAGCATTCCATCGGCGTCACGGAAACCGGCGTCGAGATCTTCACGGAATCGCCGAAGGGCATGCACAAGCCCCCGTACTGAGGGAAGCCGCGCCGTGACAGAAGCCAGCGATGACGGGAAAGCGAAGCGCAACGCGGCGGATGCGAAACCGCATTACCATGGCCATCGTGCCCGCCTGCGCCAGCGGCTGACCAGAACCGGCGGCGAGAACCTGCAAGACTACGAACTGCTGGAGATGATCCTCTGGGCCGGCAATCCGCGCGGCGACACGAAGCCCCTGGCCAAGGCCCTGCTGGATGCTTTCGGTAACGACTTCGCCCATGTCATCAGCGCCGAACCGGAACGGCTGCTGGAGATCAAGGGACTGGGCGAAACCGGTGTCGCAGCGCTGAAGTCTGTCGAGGCTGCTGCCATCCGCCTGACCCGCACGAAGGCGATGAGCGGCGCCACGGTGCTGTCGTCATGGGACACGCTGGTCGATTACTGCAAGGCCGACATGGCCTACCGCAAGACGGAGCAGTTCCGGGTGCTCTTCCTGGACCGCAAGAACAAGCTGATCGCCGACGAACTGCAACAGAAGGGCACGGTGGACCATACCCCGGTCTATCCGCGCGAGGTCGTGAAGCGGGCGCTGCAGCTCGAAGCCTCCGCCCTGATCATGGTGCACAATCACCCGTCCGGCGACCCGATGCCGTCACACGCGGATATCGAGATGACGAAACTGGTGCGTGATGCGGCCAAGGCCGTCGGCGTGACGTTGCATGACCACCTGGTGATCGGCAAGGGTCAGGAGATCAGTTTCCGCTCCGCCGGGCTGCTGTGACCACAGCGGCCCGGCCTGGTCGAACTCAGGCGACGAGAGCGTCGTCTGGAATGGCATAGAGAGCGGCTGAGCCCTGTCGCGCCGCCAGCCCCAACGATCCCGCCTGCGGCATCAGTTGTGTGGCGAAGAAATGCGCGGTCCCGATCTTGGCCGTGAGGAACGGCGTGTCCCCCTCCCCCGCCGCCACCTGGCGCGCCGCCGCGATGGCCGCACGCGCAAGCAGGTCACCACCGGCAAGCAGACCCATGAGACGCAGGAACGGTGCGGCACCGGCTGCGGCATCATTGGCCGAACTGCCCATGCGCTCCACCAGCCAGGTGGCGGATTCCTCGGCCGCTGCCCGTGCAGCCTCCAGCGGCTCCGCAATCGCCTGCACCCGTTCATCGTCGCTCTTGCCACAGGCGGCGATGGTCTCACCGACCTCCGCCAGCAGGTCACGGATCGGTTCGCCGCCGTTCAGGGTCAGCTTGCGCATCACCAGATCCATGGCCTGAATCCCGTTGGTTCCCTCGTAGATCGGCAGGATGCGGCTGTCGCGATAATGCTGCCCGGCACCGGTCTCCTCGACGAACCCCATGCCGCCATGGATCTGGACGCCGACGGAGGACATCTCGACGCCAATGTCGGTGCCGAAGCCCTTTGAAATCGGGGTCAGCAGTTCCGCCAGACCGGCGCGGCGGCGGGCCGTATCCGCATCCGGATGACGGCGGCCATAATCCAGGCAACCGGCGTTGTAGAGGCAGATGGCGCGCGACGCCTCCGTATAGGCCTTCATGGTCATCAGCATGCGCCGCACATCGGCATGGTCGATGATGCTGCCGGAGCCACCTGCTGCCGCGTCGGGAATGGCCTTGCCCTGCACCCGGTCGCGGGCGAAGGCAACGGCACGCTGATAGGCACGGTCTGCCACGGCGACGCCCTGGGTGCCGACGGACAGGCGTGCATTGTTCATCATCGTGAACATCGACCGCATGCCCTTCATCTCCTCGCCCAGCATCCAGCCGACACAGCCGTCATTGTCGCCGTAGGACATGACGCAGGTGGGGCTGCCGTGAATGCCGATCTTCTCCTCGATGGAGGCGCAGCGCAGGTCGTTGCGCTCCCCCAGGCTGCCATCGTCATTGACCATGAACTTCGGCACCACGAACAGGCTGATACCACGGGTGCCTGCGGGCGCATCCGGCGTGCGGGCCAGCACCAGGTGGATGATGTTATCCGCCATGTCGTGTTCACCGAAGGTGATGAAGATCTTCTGGCCCTTGATCAGCCAGGTCCCGTCGCCGCGCGGCTCCGCCTTCGTGCGCAGGGCACCGACATCGGAACCTGCCTGCGGCTCCGTCAGGTTCATGGTGGCTGTCCACTCGCCGGAGATCAGGCGGTCGAGGTACTTGTCCTTCAGTTCGTCAGAGCCATGCGCCTCCAGCGCGTCGATCGCACCCTGCGTCAGCAGCGGACAGAGGGAGAAGGCAAGGTTGGCCGCGTTCCACATCTCCGTCAGCGCAATGGTCACCGCCCAGGGCAGGCCGCCACCGCCACGCTCCATGTCGAAGGGCACACCGTTCCAGCCACCCTCGCAGAACTGGCGATAGGCGTCCGCAAACCCCTCCGGCGTGCGTACCACACCGTTCTCGTACTGCGCGCCCTGCTGGTCGCCGGTCCAGTTCAGCGGACCCAGCACACCGTTTGCCAGCTTCGCCGCTTCCTCCAGAATCTGGTCCACCAGATCCGGCTCCGCATGCTCGTAGCCCGGCAGTCTGGAGAGATCCTCCAGATCCAGCACGTGATTGAGGACGAAGCGCATGTCGCGCACGGGGGCGGCGTAATCGGACATGGGGTTGGCTCCCTTGTGGTATCCGTTCGGGATATCTCTTGTTTCACATCTCTTGTGGCGGAGTGTACGGGGAATGCAGACACCCCGGCAATTGCCGTAGCACTTGACCTGTACGCCGCCCGCGTTCAAGGGAAGCCGACTGCGACAAAGGTAAGCATCCATGCCCGACGGACACCCGGAACAGCCCATGATCGACGGGAAGGAGATCGCCCGCGCGGCGGCGCTGCTGCGCGCCGGTCGTCTGGTGGCCTTCCCGACGGAGACGGTCTACGGCCTGGGGGCGGACGCCACCAATGGCACCGCTGTCGCCGGAATCTTCGCCGCCAAGAACCGCCCGAGCTTCAACCCGCTGATCGCCCATGTGCCTGACCTGGCCGCGGCGCGGGATCTGGTGACCTTTGACGATCTGGCGGAACGGCTGGCGATGCGCTTCTGGCCCGGCGCGCTGACCCTGGTCCTGCCCCGGCGCGACACCTGCCCGGTGGCGGAGATCTGCTCCGCCGGACTGGACACGCTGGCCGTCCGCGTGCCTGCCGGAGAGATCGCGCAGGCCCTGCTGCGGGCAGTCGGGCGCCCCGTCGCCGCGCCCTCCGCCAACCCTTCAGGCAGGCTCAGTCCCACCACCGCCGCGCATGTCATAAGCGGCCTTGGCGACCGGGTGGCCATGGTGCTGGACGGCGGCCCCTGCCCGGTCGGTGTCGAGTCCACCGTGATCGGCGTCTTCGACGGTCAGGCCGTGCTGCTGCGCCCCGGCGGGCTGGCGGTGGAGGAGATCGAAGCCATTGCCGGTACACTCAGCCGCCCCTCCGGCGACCCGGATGCACCGGCCAGTCCCGGCATGCTTGCCAGCCACTACGCTCCCGCAAGCGCGCTGCGGCTGAACGCAACGGCGGCAGAGCCCGGTGAAACCCTGCTGGGTTTCGGCCCCGATGCGCCTCCCGGCCCGAATCTCAGCCCCTCCGGTGATCTGGCGGAGGCAGCAGCGAACCTGTTTCAGGTGCTGCACAGCATCGACAGGGGTGAGACGGGAAGGATCGCAGTGATGCCGATCCCGGACCATGGCCTCGGGCTGGCGATCAACGACCGGCTCACGCGGGCGGCGGCGCCGAGAGACGGCTGATCACGAAGATCGCGACGATCAGCACCCCTGCATGGGTCCAGAGCGCCGGTCCATAGTATCCGGCAGCATCGCGTATCACGCCGCTTACGCCCGGCCCGATTGCCTGAAACAGGTAGAGAAACAGCGCCAGCAGACCGTAGGTCTTGCCGTAACCGGCGGCCCCGAACCAGCGCCGCGCCAGCAGCGGCGGCAGGATGACAAGACAACCGACGACGAAACCCGACAGGGCACAGGCGGCGTAGAGCGCCAGACCGGGCGGCGCCTCCGCGATTGCCACCAGCCCCAGCGCCTGGACGCCATAGGACACGGCGGCGATCCAGCGCAGGTCGAAACGCGCGGCAAAGAAGCCGAGGCCGAAACGACCGATGATCCCCGCCGCTGCCGTCACCGCCACCGCGTCCGCCGCTGCCGTTCGGGTCAGGCGTTCCTCCAGCACCGGGATCTGGTGCGACAGGAATCCGACCTGGGCGGCGAGACTGAGGCCGGTGGCCAGCGCAATGACCCAGAATGCGGGAATGCGCGCGGTCGTGCCCAGGTGGCGCAGCGCAGGGGTGGCGCTCGCCGCTGTCTCCGCCGCGCCCGGGGGCCGGGCGATGACCAGCGCCGCGACAGGCAGGGTGACGATGATGATGGACAGACCCGCCGCTGTGGCCGCGAAGGCGAAGCCCTCCGCCACGGCGATCCGGGTCACGACCGGCACCATGACCATGGCCCCGACGCTGGCACCGGTCAGGGCAAAGCTCATGGCCATGCCGAGGTTGCGGTCGAACCACGGCCCCAGCGTGGCGCTGATCCCCACCGCGCCCACTGCCGGATAGCCCAGCGCCATGACCACGAAGGCGGCGTAGATGTGCCAGAGCTCGCTCGCCTGCCCCAGCAGCAGCACACTGATCCCCACCAGCGTTCCCCCGGCGGCCATGGCCGCGCGCGGCCCGAAACGGTCGATGATGCCACCGGTAATCACCGTCATCGGAATGCCGACGACCCAGAACAGGGTGATGGCACCGGAAACGGCACTGGTGGACCAGCCATGCAGCCGAGTCAGCGACGAGATGTAGAACCCGTGGCCGTAGAACACCGTGCCCCAGGCAAAGATCGCGATCAGGAAACACCCCGCCGTCACCGCCCAGCCCCGGTGAAACCGGGGGGCGTGCACATGTTCGGGCAAGGGTTCGGCGACAGGCTCCATCCGCGCAACCTATCCCGCTCGCCTTGCCCCTGTCCCCCGGACATTCGGCATGCCGGGTATCTCGGGCAGTGCACGGTCGCCGAAGCCCGCGCGACACTCCTGGATACCCGGGTCAGGCCCGGGTAAGGCGTCTGGCTGGTGGGAAATGCCTGTGTTACCCGGCACCTCCACTCCACCACGCCGCTCGCGGACTTGATCCGCGAGCCCAGTTGCCGACTCCGGATCGGCACAAACGGACTGCCGGAATCAGGCGCGTTTCAGGTGGAACAGGGCGACGTTGATCAGGCCGTCGCGGAAGCCTTCGGCGCAGAACAGCAGGTAGAAGCGCCACATGCGGCGGAAGCGTTCGTCGAAGCCGTCGAGGCGGCTGATCTCCGGCCAGGCGCGCTCGAACGACTGCTGCCAGAGGCGCAGCGTGCGCTCATAGCTGCGACCGAAGAACTGCTCCCCGGCCAGCACCAGTCCAGCATCCTGCGCGGCACCGCGGAAGGCGGAGGGCGACGGCAGCATGCCGCCGGGAAAGATGTAGCGCTGGATGAAATCAGCGCGCTTGCGGTAGGCGGGGAAGGCATCGTCGTCGATGGTGATGACCTGGATCACCGCCTCCCCGCCCGGGCGCAGGCGGTCATGCACGGTGCGGAAATAGGCAGGCCAGTTCTCCTCTCCCACCGCCTCGAACATCTCGATGGAGACGATGCGGTCAAAGGTGCCGGAGGTGTCGCGATAGTCGGTCAGGCTGAAGCGGGCACTGTCCGCCAGCCCTTCCGCCGCGATGCGGTCACGGGCATGGCGGAGCTGTTCGGTCGACAGGGTGATGCCGGTGACATCGGCACCGCGTTCGCGCGCCGCGACCTCCGCCAGTCCGCCCCAGCCGCAGCCGATCTCCAGCACCCGGTCACCCTCGGCGACATTGGCCATGTCGAGAATCGTGCGGTACTTCCGTGCCTGCGCCGCGGCGAGGCTTTCCTCTCCATCATCCGCCGTGAACAGGGCCGACGAATAGGTCATGCTCTCGTCGAGCCACGGCGCGTAGAAGGCGTTTCCGAGATCGTAGTGGTACGCGATGTTGCGACGGCTGCCGCGCCGGGAATTGGCGTGGCGGCGGTGGAACAGCAGGTCCAGCCAGCGGCGGGTGGCCAGCCCGCGCGACTGACGCACCAGCGCCTGGCGATTCATCTGCACGACCTGCAGGAAGGCCGCGAGATCGGGCGTCGACCAGTCACCGTCCAGATAGGCCTCCGCGAAGCCGAGTTCTCCGCCGGTGACCAGCCTGCGCATTGCGCGCCAGCGGTGCAGCACGACTTCCGCCAATGGTTCCTCGTCCGATGCACGCTGCCCTGCAGTGAGCGTTCGGCCATCGGGGCGGTGGAAGATGATCTGGCCGGTACCGATGCACCCGGCGACCCGTTGCAGCACGCGGGACCAGAGAACAGCGCCACC
This sequence comes from Minwuia thermotolerans, assembly GCA_021604565.1. Taxonomy (GTDB): domain Bacteria; phylum Pseudomonadota; class Alphaproteobacteria; order Minwuiales; family Minwuiaceae; genus Minwuia; species Minwuia thermotolerans_A. Next base: position 12,766 of record BQJF01000060.1, read on the forward strand.
GCGCCGATGCAGCCAGCCACTGCGGCGTCGGGCGCCGATTTCCTCCAGCATCGCCTCGACCGTGTCCTGGCGCTTGCGATCCCCAATAGTGTCGATCATGCTCATGGGAACTCCCTGAACGTCATGCTGTCCGGTCGATTTCGTGGTGATTCTTCACGTCTCAGGCGCGCCATGAACTGGCGGGCCGTCCGAGGAACGGAATGCCTTTCAGCCACAACCGCGCTGCCTCCCAGTGAATCCCGACAACAACCTTGTGGGTCATCAACGGGTGACGCAAGACCGTCGAGACGATCTGATGATCGGTCAGGGACTTGCGCTGGCCACTGAAACTGGCATCCAGCAGGGGACCATCGTCGTCGGCGTGCCGGATCACCACCGCCACATCCTGACCCGGCGGGCGCACACGAAAGCGGTAGTTGCCGGTATTGGCAATGAAGGGGGAAACGAAGAACCGCTTCTCCGCCTGCTGCATCACCAGCCCCGTATCCTCCCCCTGCACGGGGATGGCATAGGCGTGGCGGTCACCGAAGGTATTGTGGACCTCATAGACAATGGCGCGCAGCGTGTCGGTTTCATCCCGACAGAACCAGACAGTCAGCGGGTTGAACACGTACCCGAGCAGTCGGGGATAGGTCAGCATCTCGATCCGGGCCGGTGCCGGCTGGCCGATGTCACTCAGCAGCCCCTCGATCCAGGGGCGCAGGCCCAGCCCCGCCTCCCGTGGTCCGTGATCTTCCGGTCGAAATGACAGCAGGGCCCGGCGGCCATGGCCGAACAGCTTCAGCGTCCCGTCCAGTTCGTCCAGCCGGTCCACGTCCAGGCCCAGCGAGAAGACACGGTAACTCAGCCGGTGCCGCTTCGGACGGTGCCGGACGTGGACCACACGGCCCTCGTAGATGCTGCCTGCCGGTATCGGGTCCGCACCGGTCACGATCAGGCAGCCTGCCGGGTGGTGGTCATGAGTTCCGGCCAGCCCGGCGGCAGGCTGAGCCTGCCGGATTCATTCTCCACGTCCCACGGCCTGCGGACGCCGCCCAGCGCCTCGGCCACCGCCAGTCCGGCCTGAATGCCATCCTCATGAAACCCGTCCCCCAGGTAGCTGCCGCAGAACCAGGTGTTGCGATGCCCCTGAATGTTCCAGATCAGGCTGCGCATCCGCACCGTCGCCGCATCGAAGACCGGGTGATCATAGGGCACAGAACGCAGGATCGTCCCCTCCGCCGGTTGCTCGACCGGATTCAGGGTGACGAAAAGGTCGTGCCGGGTCGGCAGGGGTTGCAGCCGGTTCATCCAGTAACTGACACACAATTGCTGTGCCTCGCCATTGGCGGAGGCCTGGCGGGTGAGATAGTTCCAGCTTGCCCAGACCCGGCGGCGCTTCGGCATCAGCGCCCTGTCGGTGTGCAGCATCGCCACGTTCCGTTGATAGCGGAAGGCGCGCAGCATCCGCTGCTCCGCCCCGTCCGGGTCCTTGATCAGCGCCAGCGCCTCGTCGGCGTGGCAGGCGAAGACAACCTCGTCGAATTCCTCGACACCGCCCTGACGATCCTCGATCCGGACACCGTCCGGCAGTCGCGTCACAGCCTCCACCGCCGTATTGAGGCGGATCCGGTCCAGAAAGCCCGCCGTCAGGCGCTTCACGTACTCGCGGCTGCCGCCCTGCACGGTTGACCATTGCGGACGGTCGGAGAGGCCGAGCAGCCCGTGATTGTCCAGGAAGCGCAGCAGGCTCTGCGCCGGATAGTCCAGCATGTGCTCTGCGGGGGTCGACCAGATCGCCGCGGTCATCGGCAGCAGGTGATCGCGCACGAAGGCATCGCCCAGCCGGTGCTGGCCCAGGTACTCGCGCAGGGTCATTGTCTCGGGCGTATCCGCGAAACTCTCCTTCGCCTCCGCATAGAAGCGGCGGATATCGATCAGCATGCGCCAGAAGTCCGGTCGCATCAGGTTGCGGCGCTGCCCGAACAGCATCGATGGCGCGGCGCCGCCGTACTCGAAGCGGCCATTGTCGCTGGACACGGCAAAGGACATGTCCGACTCCGCCACCGGCACGTCCAGATGATCGAACAGGGCATTCAGGTTGGGATAGTTCCGGTCGTTGAAGACGATGAAACCGGTATCCACCGCAATGGTTCCGTCACCGGCATCCACCTCGACCGTGTTCGCATGTCCACCGACATGCTCCGCCCGATCATAGATCGTGACCCTGTGCGTCCGGGAAAGCAGCCAGGCAGCGGACAGGCCGGAAATGCCGGACCCGATGATGGCGATGTTGCGACCGGTACTGGAGGCTGAATGCATGTGTTTCCTACCCAAGGGCGTGAGCCGGTTTACCGCGTCCCGCTGTCCGATTGCCGGACACCGGTTCGTCACCCTAGGCTACGTGGCGTAAGTGTCGGCGGATCACCGGTGGACAATGTTGCAAGAATTCCAGCAACGCACCTGATCCGGTTCGGTACGGTGCGCGTAAACGGGTTCATGAGGGCTGCATTGAAACAGGTACCGGGGCCGGGGTCATTCGACACCGCCGCGCCATCCATACCGGAACTGAACCGGCTTCTCGGTGATATTGCCGAGAACCGCAGTCGGGCAGCATTCGCTGAACTGTTCGGTCACTTCGCCCCGCGCATCAAGGGTTTCATCATGCGTTCGGGCGCCAGCGAGGAACTGGCGGAAGAGATCGTGCAGGAGACCATGGTGACTGTCTGGACCAAGGCGGCGCAGTTCGATGCCGCGCGGGCCGGAGCATCCACCTGGATCTTCACCATCGCGCGCAACAAGCGCATCGACATCCTGCGCCGGGTCAGTCGGCCCGAGCCTGATCCGGAAGACCCGATGTTTCAGCCTGACCCCCCCATGTCAGGGGAGGAATTCACCCAGTCCAGAGAGGACCAGGTACGGGTCAGGGCGGCACTGGAGCACCTGCCGCCGGAACAGGTTGAGATCGTGCGACTGTCGTTCTTCGACAGCCTGACACATTCGGAGATCGCGGAACGGCTCTCCCTGCCCCTGGGCACGGTGAAATCCCGACTGAGACTGTCGTTCCGCAAGATACGTTCTGCATTGGGAGATGAGAGATGATGATACGTCATCACCCGAACGAGGCGACCCTGCTGAGCCATGCCTCCGGCGGCCTGCCCACCGCGCTGTCGGCCATCGTCGCAACCCATCTGGCGGTCTGCCCGACCTGCCGCGCCCGCACCGCTGAGGCGGAGGCGATTGGCGGTGCGCTGCTGAGTGCGGTCGAGCCTGTGGAAGTGGGTGCCGGTGCACTGGACCGTGCGCTGGCCGCCATCGATACGGACATGCCCGAGGTTCCGAGCGAAGCGGCAGATGCGGGCATGCACAATCCCGATCTGCCCCGCCCCCTGGGCGCCATGCTGCCTGCCGATCTGGACAGCCTGCGCTGGTGGCCTGTCGGTCCCGGCATTCGCCAGGCCCGCGTCGGCACCGGGGAAACCACGGTCCGCCTGTTGCGGATCGCGCCGGGCCGTGCCGTGCCGCAGCACAGCCACGGCGGGCACGAGATGACCCTGATCGTCTCCGGCTCTTACACCGACGAGATCGGGCGTTTCATGCCCGGCGACGTGGCCGATCTTGACCCGGAAGTGACGCATCAGCCGGTCTCCGACGCCGACACCGACTGCATCTGCGTCATCGCCACCGATGCCCCGCTGGAGTTCACCGGCTGGGTGCCGCGCCTGATGCAGTCGCTGGTCCGCATCTGACGCTCCTCTGAAAGCCTCAGGGCCTTTCTCTTGAACCTGAAACCCACTAACCATCAGAGGATCAGTTCTGATCCTCCGGTGGAGATTCCCGCGTGTCCGATGCCCAGCCTCCCGTTGCCGAACAGCGCCCGCACAGCCTGACCGCCCATGGCGTTACCCGTCAGGACCCCTGGTACTGGCTGCGCGACGAGAACTGGCGCGAGGTCATGCGCGATCCAGCCGTGCTGAATGACGATATCCGCGCCTATCTGGAGGCCGAGAACGCCTATGCCGACGCACGGCTGGCGGATGTTTCAGACCTGCGGAAGCACCTTTTCGAGGAACTGAAGGGACGGCTGAAACAGGACGATTCCACCCCACCGGCACCCGACGGCCCCTTCGCCTATTTCACGCGCTTCCTGCCGGGGGCCGAGCACCCCCAATTCTGTCGAATCCCGCGCGAAGGCGGCGACCCCGAGCTGCTGCTGGACGGGGACGCGATGGCGTCGGGGCATGACTTCTTCCGGCTCGGGGCCTTGCGGCATTCCCCGGACCACAGGCTGCTCGCGGTCTCCTGCGACACACGCGGGTCGGAACTCTTCGGTATCGAAGTCCGTGACCTGGCATCCGGCGAGATCATCGAGACCGGGCCGACCGGCACCAGCGGCGAAGTCATCTGGGCCGCCGACAACACGCACTATTTCTACGCCCTGCTGAACGACGATCTGCGGCCCGACCGGGCGTTCTGCCATCGGATCGGCGACGACCCGGCCAATGACCGACTGGTGTATCACGAGCCGGACAGCGGTTATTTCCTGGGTCTCGACGACGGGGAGAGCCATCGCTTTCTCTATCTGGTCTCGCATGCTTCCGAGACCGCCGAAGTCCGTTTCATCCCCACCGACAGCCCGAATGCCGAACCACGGCTGATCGCGCCGCGCCGCGACGGGCATGACTATGACGTGACCGATCAGGGCGACCGCTTCGTCATCCGCACCAACCGGGATGGCGCCATCGACTACAAGCTGATGACCGTGCCGCTGGATCGACCGGACGAAGCGAACTGGACCGACCTGGAGGCCGCACGCCACGGGCGGCTGCTGCGCGCCGTTTGCGCGTTCGGTAACTGGCTCGTCCATCTGGAGACAGTCAATGCCCTGCCCCGGATCGTCGTGACCGAAACGGCCAGCGGCGAACAGCACAGCATCGCCTTCGACGAGGAAGCCTACAGCCTGGGTATCGCAGGCGGGGAGTATGTCTCCGACACCGTCCGCTTCTCCTATTCCTCCCCCACCACGCCGGAGCAGACCTACGACTACAACATGCGGACGCGGGAACGGGCGCTGGTCAAGGCACAGGAGATTCCGTCCGGTCACGACCCGGCGAACTATACTGTCCGCCGCCTGCAGGCCGTTTCCCACGACGGGGAACAGATCCCGCTGACCCTGCTGCACCGCAACGACGCGCCGCCAGCGCCGGACCGTCCGCTGCTGCTCTATGGCTACGGCTCCTACGGCATGTCGATGCCCGCAAGCTTCAGCCCGCACCGTCTCAGCCTGGTGGATCGCGGTTTCACCTATGTGATCGCCCATATCCGGGGCGGCATGGAGAAGGGTTATCGCTGGTACACCGAGGGCAAGCTGCTGAAGAAGACAAACACGTTCCGGGACTTCGTCTCCACCGGTGAGCAGCTTGTCGGTCAGGGCCTTGCCGGGCACGGCAACATCGCCATTCACGGCGGCAGCGCCGGCGGCATGCTGGTGGGAGCAGCGGCCAACATGGCGCCGACACTCTGGCGCGCCGTCGTGGCGGAAGTGCCCTTCGTCGATTGCCTGACGACGATCCTGGACGACAGCCTGCCACTCACCCCTCCGGAATGGACCGAATGGGGCAACCCGGTGGAATCACGGGCTGTCCATGACCTGATGCAGTCCTACAGCCCCTACGACAACGTGGCAGCCATGGACTATCCTGCCATGCTGATCACGGGCGGCCTGACCGACCCGCGCGTGACCTACTGGGAACCTGCCAAGTGGGCGGCGAAGCTGCGGGCAACGCGCACCAACGACAGCCTGCTGCTGTTGCAGATCAACATGGACTCAGGGCACGGCGGATCAGCGGGACGTTTCGACAAGCTGCACGAGATCGCGCGCAATCACGCCTTCCTGCTGAAGGTCTTCGGAAAGACCTGAACGGAGAGACTGGCGGTTTCGAATCAGTTGTTCTGGACGCGAGGGAAGCGGACGGACACGTCCTTCTGCAGTTCCAGATCGCGATAGAGATCATCCAGCGGCGCGGGCGCGCCGTTGCGGATCTGGAATTCGCGGTTCTGGAAATGCAGCGTGCGGACGGAGGCGTAGAGGTCCAGCGACGTGGCCTCCAGCGATTCCGACGCCTCGATCGTTTCGGACCGGTTGTCCACTATTGCCGTGCCGGTGCGCACGACGGCAGGTACGAAACCGAAGACCAGACTGAAGGGATCGGTGAAGATATCCACCACCTTGCCCGCTGTATCGCGCGCATTGGACGGGCCGAACAGCGGCAGCATCATGTAGGGGCCGGAATCGCTGCCCCAGACGGCCAGCGTCTGACCGAAGTCTTCCTTGCGCCGTTCGAAATTGCCTTCCGTCGTGATGTCGAACAGGCCACCCAGACCAACCGTGGTGTTGATCATGAACCGCATGAAGGTGTTCCAGCCGGCTTCGGCATCGCCCTGCAGGATGTTGTTGAGCAGGGTCTGCGGCTCGGTCAGGTTCTCCAGCGCATTCGACAGGCCGCTGCGCAGCGGTGCGGGTGTGATGGTGCGATAGCCGCGCGAGACCGGGCGGATGACGCCACGGTCAAGACCCAGGTTGAACTGGAAGATGTCGCGGTTGGTTTCCTCATACGGGTCGCGCAGCGTATCGGCAAATGCCGGTGCGGTCGCCACCAGCGTCGCGAGGCCCAGCGCACCCGCCACGAACATTGATCGAATACCGGTCCCAGTCGTCATCCGCATGTCTGCTCCGCCCCCGTCCGCCATCGGCCCGCGCAACGAAATTGCGAATCAAAGCCGGTCAAATCATTGAAGCCCTGACTTATTTGGCCATTTTGACGCAATCTTACAAGCAGACAGTTAGGGAAGTGTGACCACCGGCATTAACCTTTCCTGCCAGGTTGGCCGCTCTGGCGCAACGCAGCCATGGCCACCCCGAACAGCCTGCAAGATGGACAAGCCAGACATCAATCGCGGATAAATGCCCCATATGCATGTACAGCGGAATGGGGAGGAAGCGTCATGGGTTACCGGTCGATCTACAGGTCGGAACTGTTCGCAGGGCAGACCATCATCGTCACTGGCGGCGGTTCGGGAATCGGGCGCTGCACGGCGCATGAGCTGGCATCCCTGGGGGCCACCGTGGCGCTGATCGGGCGACGGATCGAGAAGCTGGAAGCCGTGGCGGCGGAAATCACGGAGGATGGCGGCAGCGCCATCACCCATGCCTGCGACCTGCGTGACGAGGCAGCGGTGACCGCGATGGTGGCCGACGTGATCGCCCGCACCGGTCGTGTGGATGGTCTGGTCAACAATGCGGGCGGACAGTTCACCAGCCCCGCTGCCGACATGAACCAGAAGGGCTTCGAGACCGTGGTCCGCAACAATCTGGTCTCTGGCTTCACGGCGGCCCGCCAGTGCTTCGTGCAGTGGATGCGCGATCATGGCGGCGCCATCGTCAACATCGTCGCCGACCCGACCAGCGGCACCCCGGCGATGGTCCATACCGGTGCCGCACGCTCCGGCATGATGAGCGTGACAGAGACACTTGCGGTGGAATGGGCCCCCTCCGGCGTGCGCATAAATGCAGTGGTGCCGGGCTACATCGCCTCCTCCGGCATGGATACCTACAGCCCGGAGATGCAGGAGAAATTCCGCGAGAACACGAAGAAGATGCCGTTCAAGCGGATGGGAACGGAATCGGAGGTCTCCTCCGTCATCTGCTTCCTGCTTTCGGAGGGCGCATCCTATGTCACCGGCGCCAGCTACTACGTGCACGGTGCCAGCCTCTCGATCCGGCAGGACTGGACCGTGCCGGATCACGACCGTGCGAAACCCTACCAGGGCTTCCATCGCTACAGCGCACCGCGGATGCTGACGGGAGCGTCAGAGGATTAGGTGCAGGTTCACGCCTGCAGGGCGTCGTCCACCTTCAGGATGATCTCGTCGACCGTGAAGGGTTTCACGACGATGTCGTGGATCAGCAGGTCGAGATTGTGGGCGCGGTCGCGTTCGTTGGCATAGCCGGTCATCATCAGGATGCACATGTCCGGCCAGGACTTGCCTGCCTTCAGCGCCAAGGCAACGCCATCCATGATCGGCATGACGATATCCGTCAGCAGCAGGTCGTAGGTGTCCTGTTCCAGACGCTCCAGCGCTGCGGCACCGTCGGATGCCACATCGACGTCGTGCCCCGCATGGCGCAGGGCGCGCGAGACAATATCCCTGATGTCCGGTTCGTCATCGACGACGAGAACCCTTGCCATACCCATCACACCCTGAAGCCCGAGCCTTGTGTGATGATAGCCTTCGCCCGACAGGCTGGAAAGCGGCCCATTCTCAATGGTCCGCTCCGGCTTCGCTCTCGGCACTGACGCTCGTGACGGCGGCGGGAACATCACTCAATCGCAGGGCCATGACACGACTTTCCTTCGGGGCCAGCGGCTGGTCGGATGGCAACCTGATCCGCTCCGTCTTCTCCGTCTCACCGTCGGCGCGCAGCAGATGCACGACGGCGATCGGCAGTGCCTGCTTCGATTCGGTATTGTTGGTCAGACGGATCAGCAGGTTGAGCTGCCGCGCGCCGTCGTCATCCACCAGTTCGGAGCTTTCCACCGCCAGTTCCACGCCTGGCGCTTCGCGCGCATCCTCCGCGGCACCCGAAGACATGGTCCCTACCGTGTCATAGAGCTGCTGCAGCGGAGGCCATGCCTCCACCAGGGGGCCACGCATCAGCACCAGTGCCGCCGCCAGGCCGCCGATGCAACCCAGCAGGAACACCCAGCCGACCCAGACCCAGACCGGCGTACGCCTGCGCCCTGCCTTCGGCTTCTTGTCGGGTCTTGCCTTCTTCGGCTTCTTTGCCTTCACAGTCCTTTCGGGCTTCGGTTCAGCAGCCAGGTCCGGTCTGGCAGGTGCCTCGGCATCCGCAGGATCAGGCGGACCGTCGTCAGCTGCCGCGTCCTCCGGATCCTCCTCGGGCGCCGCAGCATCCATGCCAGGCATGTCGTTGAGGCCGAACCCAACCTGTTCGGAAGCGGGCGGAGGGGGCGATGATTCGGGCTTGGGCTTCGGTGCCTCGGTCTGCAGGCCCATGCGCACATCGACCTCGTCGACCGCATCGCTGCCGTCGGTGGTCCAGTTGTGGCTGCACCGTGCACAGCGTACTTCGCGCGTGCCTGCCTGAAACACATCGTCGCCAATCACGTAGCGCGTTGCACAGGCTGGACAGGTCAATATCATTCGCGGGCTCGTCTGCCAGTCGTCCAACCCGGTCGACAGCCGGGCGATCAGGCCATATAGGCACTGAATGATCCGCCGTTCAAGGCGGCGACCCCCGCGCGGGTCCCGACAGCAGGCCCGAAAGAGTTCAACGCAGGCAAGGCGAGACAGACGTGCAACAGCAGGGGACAGACGGAACCGGCGAACCGCTGGTCGCCATGCGCAATGTCGGACTGCGCTATGGCACCGGGCCGGAAGTCCTGCGCGACCTGGATCTGGAGCTGGCGGAAGGTTCGTTTCACTTTCTGACCGGGCGTTCCGGTGCGGGCAAGTCGTCGCTGTTGAGCCTGCTGCATCTCAGCCGCCGTCCCAGCCGGGGCCTGATGCGGGTGTTCGGTCACGACATGCAGGACATGCCGGCACGGGATGTCCCCGTGCTGCGACGCCGGATCGGCGTGGTCTTCCAGGATTTCCGACTGCTCGACCACCTCTCGGCGCAGGAGAACGTGGCGCTGCCGCTGAAGGTCGCCAACAGCATGGATGCTGATCGGATCGACGAGATCGTGCAGGAACTGATCGACTGGGTCGGCCTGGGAAAGCAGGCCCAGGCCCGCCCGCCGACCCTCTCCGGCGGTGAGAAGCAACGTGTGGCCATCGCCCGCGCCGTGATCTCCAGCCCGCGCCTGCTGCTGGCGGATGAGCCGACCGGCAACGTCGATCAGGAGATGGGGGAGCGGCTGATGCGCCTGTTCGTGAAGCTCAACTCCCTCGGCACGACCATCGTGATTGCGACCCATGATCTCTCCCTGCCCGCACAGTATGGCTATCCGCTGCTGCATCTGGAGGATGGAAGGCTGAGCCACGAATCGGGGGGAGCGGCCTGAATGTCCGTCTCCGAACTGTCACTGGATAGAGACCCCTCAAGCCGCTTCGTTCCCTGGATCGTGGCGGCCCTGTCGCTGATGTGCGCCATCGCGCTGGGCACGGCCTTCGCCCTTGCCTCCATGACCGCGGACTGGGGTCGCGCGGCCAGCGATCAGGTCACCCTGCGCGTGGCCACCGGGGACACCGACATCCCCGCACTGGTCGATCAGGTCGCACGGCTGGAGGCCGTGAGCCGGATCGAACACCTGCCGCGGGAGCAGGTGGCCCGCATGCTGCAGCCCTGGCTGGGGGATGTGGCGCAGGTCGATACCGCCCTGCTGCCCCTGCCCGCCCTGATCGACGTCAGACTGAAACCCGGCGCGAGCACTTCGGAACTGCGCGCGCTGATCGCTGACCGGTCGGAGATCACGCTTGATTCCGCCGATGCCTGGCTTGCGCCGCTGCAGGACCTCGCCGGGCTGGCGCGGCTGGTGGCCTGGGTACTGGCGGCAGTGGCGGTCGGGGCCATCATGCTGGTGACCGTGTTCGCAACCCGCTCCGCCCTCGTGAACCAGCGACAGACCGTAGATCTGCTGCGACTGATCGGCGCCGCTGACGGCTATATCGCGAAGCGGTTCCAGCGGCACGGACTGCGGCTGGCGCTGTTCGGCGGGATTGCCGGAACGGTGCCCGGCCTGATCGTCATCTTCTTCGCGACGGCGGCGGCACGCCTGCAGGGCGCGGCACTGCTGAATGGACTGACACCGTCCGTGGCAGGCTGGCTGGCCATTGCCGCCCTGCCGTTGATCGTTGCGCTGGTCGCGACATTCACGGCCCGTGTCACCGTCCTGAAGTTGCTTCGTGCAAGTTGGTGAGCCGCATGAAGACCCTGTTCCGCATCATCCTGGTTCTGGTCGCACTCTGGTTCGGCGGTCTCATCCGCTTCGTCGGAGACATTCAGACCATGCGGCAGACCAATGTCGCGGCGGATGCCATCGTCGTGCTGACCGGCTCTCAGGGACGCATAACGGAGGGGCTGGAACTGCTAGCCCGTGACCCCAGCCGCCGCATGCTGATTTCCGGCGTCGATACCCGCACCGACAAGGCGGCGCTGGCGCGTGCCTATCCGGATTCCGCTGCCCTGATCACCTGCTGCGTCACGTTGGGGCCGGATGCCAAGGATACCGTCGGCAATGCCGAGGAAATTGCCCGCTGGGCCATTCGGGAGGGTGTGCAGTCGCTGATCGTCGTCACCGCCGCCTATCACATGCCGCGCAGTCTGGTTGAACTGAAACGCACCACAGCGAGCTTCCGGCTGGAGCCTTGGCCGACGCGCACCGGCACGGATGATCCGGGTCGCTGGTCGGAGGATCGCCGGACATTCGTGCGACTGGTGGTCGAATATCACAAGTACGTCTTCAGCCTGCTGCGTGCCCGGCTGACCGAGGACATCGGCGACGTGAGGCCCAGATGACCGGACTGGTCCGCGCCACCCTGTTCAACATCTGGTTCTTCGGCTGGACCATCGTGGCCCTGCTGTTGTTCATTCCTGCCCTCGCCCTGCCACGGCAGGCCGTGATGTTCGGCCAGCGGGTCTGGGC
>BQJF01000061.1 GCA_021604565.1 Minwuia thermotolerans
TTCTGCTTGATGTCCAGGTCGACATCGAACAGCGCCTGCTTCTGACCGTAGAAGACGTTCACGCCGTCGGCGACGATCGCTGTGCGCAGGTCCTCGTCCGGAGGCAAGGTGTCTGTCATCGTCATCTCTTCACCCAATCTCTACCAACGGCGCTCGAAGCGCTTGCGCAGCATCACTGCACTCAGGTTCATCACTACAAGGAACAGCAGCAGGACAATGATCCCTGCCGAAGTCCGCTCAACGAAAGCGCGTTCCGGGCTGTCCGCCCAGATATAGACCTGCACCGGCAACACGGTCGCCGGGTCCAGCGGGCCGGACGGCAGGTCGACGATGAAGGCGACCATGCCGATCATCAGCAACGGTGCCGTCTCGCCCAGTGCCTGCGCCATGCCGATGATCGACCCGGTAAGCATGCCTGGCATGGCCAGCGGCAGCACATGGTGGGTCACCGTCTGCAGGCGGGAGGCACCGACACCCAGCGCCGCCTCGCGGATCGACGGCGGCACGGCCTTCAGGGCAGCCCGGCCTGCAATGATGATGGTCGGCAGGGTCATCAGGGCCAGCACCACACCGCCAGCCAGCGGTGCCGAACGCGGCAGGCCGATGATGTTCAGGAACACCGCGAGACCAAGCAAGCCGAAGATGATCGACGGCACGGCGGCGAGGTTGTTGATGTTGACCTCGATCAGGTCTGTCCATTTGTTCTTCGGCGCGAACTCTTCCAGATAGACTGCCGTTGTCACCCCAAGCGGGAAGGCCAGCAGCAGGGTCACCAGCAGGGTATAGAACGACCCCAGCGCGGCGCCCCAGATACCGGCCTGTTCCGGTTCACGACTGTCGCCAGAGGTGAAGAACGTGGTGTTGAACTGGCGCTCCAGTCGCCCATCGGCGATCAGCTTGTCATACCATCCGATCTGCTTGTCCGTGACACGCCGACCCGTGGAATCGACGTCACGGTCGATATAGCCCTTGTCGAGCATGTCGATGTCGTCGCTGGCCGAAACCCAGATATTGATGCTCTGGCCGACCAGTTCGGGATTGGCCAGAACATGATCCCGCAGTTCATAGGCGGCGCCGGAACTGATCAGGCTGTCGAGCGCGCGCTTGTCACGGCGACCGGAAACGTCCGGAAACAGATCTCGCAGGGAAGATTTGACGATGCCCACATAGTTCGCGGCACCGATCGATTCTGCCGTCACTTCGCCGCTCTTCGAAAAGGCTTCCAGCGGCAGTTCGACCGTCAGCCTGATGTGCGTCTGGGTGACGACGGAAGCGCCCTTGAACAGGATCGACCCCACCAGCAGCACCAGGAAGCCCAGCGCAACGGCAATCGCCCCGCGCCCGTACCAGATGAAGCGTCGTTCCGCGGCATATCGCGAGCGCAATCCCTTGCGCACGGTTTCCATCGTGTCGCTGCGGCTCATGCGTCCACGGCTTTCTGGCTGTCCGCTCATGGCTGTCTCAGTCATATTTTTCCCGATATTTTCGCACGATCCTGAGCGCAAGAACATTCAGCGCCAGCGTGACGACGAACAGAAGAAGACCGAGCGCGAAGGCGGAAAGCGTCTTGGCACTGTCGAACTCCTGATCGCCTGTGAGCAGGGTGACGATCTGCACGGTGACCGTGGTCACCGCCTCGAAGGGGTTTGCAGTCAGGTTGGCGGTCAGACCCGCAGCCATGACAACGATCATTGTCTCGCCGATGGCACGGGAAGCCGCGAGCAGCAGCGCGCCGACGATGCCCGGAAGTGCTGCGGGCACGATCACCTGACGAATGGTTTCAGCCCGCGTGGCGCCCAGGCCATAGGAACCTTCGCGAAGAGACCTCGGGACTGCCGTGATCACGTCATCGGACAGCGATGAAACAAACGGAATGATCATCACGCCCATGACCAGCCCGGCGGCCAGCGCACTCTCGGAATCGATGCCGATTCCCAGCGCGGCACCGGAGTCGCGCAGCAGCGGTGCAACCAGCAGGGCGGCGAAGAAGCCATAGACCACCGTCGGAACGCCCGCCAGGATCTCCAGCAGCGGCTTGATGATGCTGCGGGCGCGGGGGGACGAGAACTCGGCCATGTAGATCGCGGAGAACAGTCCCACCGGGGCGGCGATGCACAGCGCGATGGTGCTGATCAGCAGGGTGCCCATGAAGATCGGGATCGCGCCGAAGGAACCGGACCCGCCGACCTGGTCGGCACGCAGCGCGGTCTGCGGCGACCAGTGCAGGCCGAACAGGAACTCGTAGAACGGCACGCGGCGGAAGAACTCGATGCTCTCGTACAGCAGCGACATGACGATGCCGACCGTCGTGATCACCGCGATGGTTGACGACATGATCAGCATCACCATCACGAAGCGCTCCACCCGGTTACGGGCGCGCAGGTCGGGTGCGATCTGCCTGCGGCTGATCAGCAGGCCGAGAACGACAAGCGCGGCGATCAGGACGGTGAGCAGGATGTTCGATGTCGACTGCCAGTCGCCGAGCAGCGACGCGGCCTCGATCACCACCGGATCGTTCGCGTCACGCACGGCATTGCCGGCGGACATGTTGCGAATGTCGTTGACCAGCGCGTTGAGGAAGAGGTCTTCGAGTGCCCTCTTCTCCTCCGGCAGGTTGGCCACGATCATGCCGTCGATGACCAGAGGCTGAAAGATCGACCAGACCAGCAGCACGACCAGAGCCGGAACAACCGCCCAGAGTGCGCTGTAGCTGCCGTAGTGCCCGGGCAGGGAATGCATGCGCTGACCGCCGGCAATGATTGCCCGGGCCTGCCCCTGACCAAGCTTCCAGGAAAAGAGCCAGGTCGCGGCAAGCGCGGCGAGTGCAATCCAGTAGATCATGATGAGCGCCCAAACTGATTGACGGGGCAGCCGCCCTGGCCACCTGACATGCCGAACATCATACCAACGCAGATGACGCTGGTATGAAATGCGGCAGATCGCGTCAGATTTTCGACAGGAAAAACAAGCGATTGGGACCGAATCCTGTCAAAGGCTCCGGTCCCGTATCGTCGTCGCTTACATGGACAGCTTGGCGTTGCCCTTGGCAGCGGCGCCCCACTGGGCACGCTCCGCCTCGGACATCGGGATCAGACCCTTGTCCGTGAGGTAGCCCTCATTGCCCCAGGCAGCTTCGCTGGTGAACTCGGCCACGAACTCCTCGATGCCCGGAACGACACCGATGTGCGCCTGCTTCACGTAGAAGAACAGGGCACGACTGACAGGGTAGGAACCATCCGCGATCAGTTCGAACTCCGGCGCGACACCACCAACCATGGCACCCTTCACCTTGTCGGCGTTCTGGTCGAGGAAGGAGAAGCCGAAGATGGCCAGCGCATCCGGGTTGGACGTCAGCTTCTGAACCATCAGGTTGTCGTTCTCGCCTGCATCGACATAGCCGCCATCTTCACGAACCGTGTGGCAGCCGGCCTTGTATGCGTTCTTGTCCTTCTTGCTGAGTGCCTTGACCCAACCAAAGGTCTTGCAGCCGCCTTCCATGGCGAGCTCGACGAAGGCATCACGCGTCCCGGAGGTCGGCGGGGGGCCCAGAACCTCGATCTTCACCGCCGGCAGGGATGCGTTCACATCCTTCCAGGTCTTGTTCGGATTCGGGATCCACTTGCCGTCTTCGGTCGGGATGTCCTTGGCCAGCGCCAGATACAGGTCGCGCAGGCTCAGGTCATAGGCCGGGGCCTCGATGGCATTGGCGATGACGATGCCGTCATAGCCGACCTTGACCTCGGTGATGTCCGCGACACCGTTCTTGGCGCACAGCTCGACCTCGGAAGACTTGATGCGACGCGAGGCATTGGTGATGTCGGGGTGACCCGTACCGACACCGGCACAGAACAGCTTCATGCCGCCACCGGAACCGGTCGATTCAACAACTGGGGTTCCGAAACTGGTCTTCTGACCAAATGCCTCAGCCACCGCCGTGGAGAAGGGGAACACCGTCGAGGAACCGACGATCTGAATCTGGTCCCGCGCATGTGCGGCACCGGCAAAAACGATCGCGACGCTCGCCGCGAGTACAACTTTCTTGATCACTTGAACCTCCTGGAGATCGGAAAGTAAGGAGGCTTCTACGCACGCAATGTTTCACTATTGTGACGAACATAAAGACATTATTTTTTAATTGCTTACGATATTTTTCTTCTGAATTGCACGAACTTGAATCAGGCTCTGTCGAGTCTCGATTCCGCCGCGGTTGCCAGCAATGGCTCGCAGCACGGGAGCCTGACCGAGAAGCACGATCCCTCGCCTTCCCTGGAGCGGATGGAAAGTTCCCCCCGATGCCTTGAGACAATGTGTTTCACGATCGCCAGACCCAGACCCGTTCCCCCCGCCGCGCGGCTGCGGGCCCGGTCGGTGCGATAGAAGCGTTCGGTCAGGCGCGGTATCTGCTCACGCGCGATTCCCGCCCCCTGATCCCGCACGTCGATGGTTACCTGCCCGTCTTCCACATTGGCCGAGATATGGACCGGTGTGCCCCTGTCCCCGTACTTGACACCATTGTCGATCAGGTTCTGGAACAGGCGCACCAGTTCGTCGCGATCACCTGCAACGGGCAGGTCGGTCGCGAACGACCGCTCCAGTCGCATCTCCCGCGCCTGGGCCAGCAGATCCAGACTCTCGCAGACCTCCTCCAGCACCCCTGCAAGATTGATCCTGTCGCGGGGCGGCTGATGCTCGTTCATCTCGATTCGGCTGAGGGCCAGCAGGTCATCCACCAGACGGGCCATGCGGTCAGACTGCTCCCGCAGGATATCGAGGAACCGGGTCTGGGCTTCCGGGTCATTGCGCGCCGGTCCCTGCAGCGTATCGACAATGCTCAACACCGCCGCCAGTGGCGTGCGCAGTTCATGACTGACGTCAGCGACGAAGCCGGAACGCATTTCCTGTACCTGACGGCTGTCGGTCACGTCATCCACGGCCGCCACGAAGCCCTGCCCGCCAGCGAACCGCGCAGGCAAGGCGTCGATGGATACCCGGAACCGACGCCGGACCGGCGCGAACACGGGAAACTCTGCCGTGCGGGAGACCCGGTCACTCACGGACCTGTCGATGGCCTGCAGCACATCCGGATGGCGCAGCGCCGCGGCAATGTCACGTCCCTCCAGCCCCGAACCGAACAGGGATTTCGCCGCCAGGTTCATGAACTCCAGCCGCCGCCGAACGTCGAAGGTCAGTACGGGCCGCTCGATCCCGTCCAGAATGGCGCGAAGTGCGGCGGCGTCAGCCTGGCTGCGCGCCCGCGCCTCCGCCAGGTCACTGCCCAGACGCTCCACGGCGGCGGCATAGTCGCGGGTATTGGCCGGACGCTGCTGCCGGGCCTTCAGCCCTTCATTCTCCCGCAGCAGGTAGTGCAGCAACCCCAGCACCATCAGGTTCAGCAGCCCCCAGCAGACCAGCGCGGTCGGCGGCTGGATGGCCGAGTTCACGCTCAGGCCACCGAACATCGCGGCACTGGGTACGGCCAGAAGCAGTTCCAGTCGCAGCAGGCGCATCCAGTGCCCTTGCCAGATCGTAGTGGTTTCCTCGCTCATGTTCCGGTTCTGCCCCTTGTTGATGCAGCCCTGCGTCCGCAGCGGATGAAAGAAGCATCAAATCGCGCAAGAATGATGACACACTGCGGATTGAATCGCGCGAGGGGAGAACAGACCGTTGCAACAACTGCTGATCGAAAGGGATGGCCCGGTAGCGCTGGTCCGCTTCAACAATCCACCACAGGGCTTCATGAACAGCGCCACGCTGGAGGATCTGGAGGCAGCGACGCTGGAGTTCGACAGCGACGATTCCGTGCGCGCCGTCGTCTATACCGGCAGCCAGCCCGATGTCTTCATCAAGCACTACGACACCAACGAGCTGGCTGGCATGGCGCGCCACATTCAGAAGCGCGGGATGAAATTCTCGCCGGAGCGGATGCTGCCGGAGCGCAACATCGACATCATCTTCAACCGCATCGGCGCAAGCACGAAGCCGCATATCGCCGCCATCAACGGCGCCTGCATGGGCGGCGGGCTGGAGTTCGCTCTGGCCTGCGACCTGCGCTATGCGAAGGCAGGCAGTTACCGCATGGGACAGATCGAGATCGCGCTGGGCATCCTTCCCGGTGCTGGCGGCGTGGCCCGCACGGCGAAGATGATCGGTGCGGCGAAGGCAATGGAACTCTGCCTGCTGGGTGATGCCTTCAGTCCGGCGCAGGCGGCGGACCTGGGGCTGGTCAATGAACTGGTCGACGGTGATGTCGTCGCCAGGGCGATGGAAGTGGCGCACAGGATCGCCGGTTACCCACCCCTGCCCGTGGCGCACATCAAGCGCATCGCCCGTGCCGCCGCCGATCCCGCCGACCCGGAGGCGCTGGCCCTGGAACGCACCCTGTTCATGGACCTGATGGTTCAGAACGATGCGGTGGAGAGGCTGGATGCCTACAATGCGGGGACACTCACCTTTGGAGACCGACCAGCCCGATGAGCCAGCACCCCGGGACCAGCGCGTCGTCGACCGCTACCCTTTATGATCGTCACCCGATCAATGCGGACCAGATCCTGCTGACACTGCAGCAGGAGGGCAAGGATCTGGATCGCCTGCGCCCTGCCGACCTGCGACCGCACGATCAGGATCACTATGGCGGCGAGGCTGCGGTGCTCGATCTGGCGGCGGCGGCCGGTCTGCAGGACGGCGACCGGATCATCGACATCTGCGCCGGCGTTGGTGGTCCCTCCCGGTTGCTGGCGGAGAAATTCGCGCAGGCCCGGTTCATGGCGTTCGACCTCAACGGCGGACGGTGTCGCGGCGCGAGCAGGCTGAATGCCCTGGTCGGAATGGACCGGCAGATCGATGTGGTTCAGGGCGACGCACAGAGGATGCCCTTTGCCGAGAACAGCCTCGACATCGCCCTGAGCCAGGAAGCCTTCCTCCACATTCCCGACAAGCAAGCCGTGCTGAACGAGGCGGCCCGCATTCTCCGGCCGGGCGGTCGCCTCGGCTTCACCGACCTTGTTGCCGGTCCGGCGCTGGAAGACGCCGACCGTGCCGCGCTGGAGGCCGGTATGGAAATGCGAACGCTGCAGACCGTGCCGGACTACATGAGCAAGTTCCGGGCGGCCGGCCTGTCGCTGGTCCGCCACGACGACCTCAGCCCGCAGTGGGTCGAAATCCTGACCGAACGGCTGGAATGGTATCGCGCAATGGACGCGGGTACCCGCCAGACGCTGGGCGACGGGGTTCATGAACGCTACATGGACGACTATGAGACCTTTGTCGGCCTTGTGCAGGCCGGGCGGCTGGGCGGTGGTCGTTTCGTGCTGCGGAAGGACTGATCAGGCCACGGTTTCCGGCCGTTTCAGCACCATCTGAACCGTGTCCCATGTGCAGCAGACCTCACCACGCTGGTTCTCGACGCTGCATTCGATCTCGATCAGTCCCAGTTCTGGCCGACTGCGGCTCTCCCGCTTCGACAGCACCGTGACCCGGGCATAGAGCGTGTCGCCGGGCCGTGTGGGACTGGGCCAGCGCAGGTTGTTCAGCCCTGATGACCCCATCGACGCGCGCCCGAAGAAACCGCTCTGTATCAGCATCCGGAAGGATGCCGCGCCGACCTGCCAGCCACTGGCGATCAGTCCGCCGTGGATCGACTGCTTCGCGAATTCGATATCGGTATGGAACGCCTGTGGATCGTAGCGGAAGGCAAAATCGATGATGTCACTTTCCGTCAGGCTCACGCCGGGCGCATTGACCGTCTCACCGACCGTGTAATCCTCGTAATGGCGTGCCCTGTCATCCGGCCCCTCCACCATCGGGGGCCTGCTCATCCCAGTCCCCTGAAGAAGGACCGGATATCGCGGGTCAGTTCCTCCGGCTTCTCCCAGGCCGCGAAGTGTCCCCCGTCGGCTTCCACCGTCAGGTTCTGCACATTGTAGGCGCGCTGCAGCCAGCTTTCGGGCGGTGCCGGAACCAGGTCATAGGGGAACAGGCAGAATCCGGTCGGCACCTCGATCCTGTCGGCGGAACCGTCCGACCGCGCCTCAAGTTCCATGCCGCCTTCGTGGGTCACGGCGGTGTAGATCCAGCTCGCGGAATTGTGGGCGTTGTTGACCCAGTAGATCATGATGTTGGTCAGCAGTTCGTCCATGTCGAACAGGCTGAGATTTCCCGGCCCTTCCTTCACCCGGTACTGGAACTTTTCGGTGATCCAGCCGGCCAGCCCCGCAGGGGAATCGGAGAGACCGTAGTTCAGGGTCTGCGGCTTCGTGCCCTGGATCTGGAAGTACCCCATCGCCCGCGCCGTCCGGGCACGGAACCTGCCGATCCATTCCTTCTCGTCGGCGCTGACCGGTGGCGTGCCCTTTCCCAGATAGGGCTTCAGCGGCACCATGTTCAGGTGAATGCCGATCAGCCTCTCGGGATGACGGTGCGCCAGCCACGACGTGATGATGGAACCCCAGTCACCCCCCTGTGCAGCGAACTTCTCAAGCCCGAAGACCTCCGTCATGAAGCGCGCCCAGAGGTCGGCGATCTTCTGCGGATGCATCGGGGCCGCCGGGGCGCTGGACCAGCCGTAACCGGGCAGCGACGGGCAGATCACGGTGAATGCGTCTTCCACGTTGCCACCGAACCGTTCGGGATGCGCCAGGGGTTCGATGATCTTGTGGAATTCGAACACCGATCCCGGCCATCCATGCGTGATCAGAAGCGGTGTCGGATTGGGACCGGAGCCCTCCTCGCACATGAAATGAATATTGAAACCATCGACTTCCGCAACATAGTTCGGAAATCCATTCAACAGGGCTTCCCACGTGCGCCAGTCGTATTCCGTCTGCCAGTGCCGCACCATCTGCCGCATGTAGGTCAGGTCGGCACCATAGTGCCAGCCACCACCCTCCACCTCGTTGGGGAACCGCGTGCGAGCCAGTCGGGCCTTGAGATCGTCCAGCACATCATCGCCAACGGCAATGGTGAAGGGACGCGCGTTGATCTGCATGCTCATGCCCTGCCCGCCTGCATGGAAAGCATGGCCGGGTCGATGCCGATACGGCGCACCGCAGCCTCCCACTTCGAATCCAGCGCGACCTCGAAGATGAGATCACTGTCCGCCGTGCAGTGCAGCCAGTCATTGCGCTGGATCTCCTGCTCCAGTTGCCCCGGCGCCCACCCGGCATAGCCCAGCGCCAGGATCGCTTCGCCCGGCCCCACACCGGATGCCATGGCACGCAGGATGTCGACCGTGGCTGTCATCGACACCCCTTCCGCCATCGGCACCGTTGCATCGCGATGATAGTCATCGGAGTGGAGCACGAAGCCGCGCCCGGTCTCCACCGGTCCACCGAAATGCATGGTGATGGGCGGGGAATTCCCAGCCTCGATATCAAGCTGCTTCGCCAGATCGGCAAATTGCAGGTTGGGCAACTGCTTGTTGATCATCAGGCCCATGGCCCCGGCATCGGCCGTATGGCTGCACATGAAGATGACGCTGCGCTGAAAGCGTTCATCCTGCATCGACGGCATGGCAATCAGCAGCTGCGCCTGCAGGCTGTCGCCATCCCCGGTCTCGTCCGTGTCCTGTTCCATCCGCCGAGTTTGGGCGGACAGGCCGCACGTTTCAAGCGCGCTTCTGCCCGTCCGGGGTCAATGCCCCTTCCGTCAGCCCGCGTCAGATCAGTGGCAATCCCGTGGCATTTACCGCCCCGGCCTTTCAATGCTCCGCTCCCGTGGCCAAGTAGCTGGAGGACTTGGGAAAGGAACCAGAGAATGCTGAAGACTCTTGCGACGCTGGCGACACTTGGCCTGCTGCTGACTGCCTGCCAGACCACGATCGAAGACGATACACCGAAGACGACTGTCGAGACCGATGATGTGAAGGTGACGATCGGAGACGACGATCGGAAGTCGAGCGATGGAACCTTCTGCCCGCCGGGTCAGGCGAAGAAGGGCCGGTGCTGATCCGACCGGGTCAGTTCTGATCAGCAGCAGCCTGCAGAATGGCGTCGACATCCGCTTCGTCGGTCATGAATGACGTCACGAACCTGACACCACCCGGTCCTGCCGCGGACCAGTCGTGAAACAGGAAACCTCGCGCCCTGAGCGTGTCAGCCACACCGGCGGGCAGATCGACAAAGACCTCGTTGATCTGCACGGGCGCCGCCAGTCGGAACCCCTGCATCGCGGCCAGACCATTGCCCAGCTTGCGCGCCAGCCGGTTGGCGTGATCCGCATTGTCCAGCCAGAGGTCGTTCGTCACATAGGCCGTCAACTGGGCGGAGAGAAACCGCTGCTTCGACCAGAGATGGCCGCCGCGCATCCGGCGAAAATGCAGTTCGGCTGCCGTTTCAGGATCGAACACGACCACCGCTTCTGCCGCCATGCAGCCGTTCTTGGTGGCGCCGAAGGACAGGATATCGACGCCCGCCTTCCAGGTCATTTCAGCCGGTGAAACATCCAGCGTGGCCAGTGCATTGGCAAAGCGCGCACCGTCCATGTGGACCTTGCAGCCATTTTCGTGCGCCAGGGCCGTCAGGGCCGCAATCTGGTCGATGCTGTAGACGGTGCCTGCCTCGGTCGCCTGTGTCAGGCTCAGCGATGCCGGTTGCTGGTGGTGCTCGAAACCGGGCACGAAGCGGTTCAGGCCGGTCTGCAGCGCTTCCACGCTGATGCGCCCCTCCTCCCCCGGCAGGGGAAACAGCTTTGCGCCGCCCGTGTAGAACTCGGGCGCGCCGCATTCGTCCTCATAGACGTGGGCATGCGAATGGCAGAACACCACGCCGGTCGGCGGGGTCAGCAGGCTGAGGGACAGGCTGTTCGCCGCCGTACCCGTCGCAACGGGAAAGACCGCGACCTCGCGCTCGAACAGGGCGCTGAAGGTCTTCGTCAGTTCCTCCGTCCATGGATCATTGCCATAGGCCGGTGCGAAACCCCGGTTCGCCGCCGCCATTGCGGCCAGCACTGCCGGATGAACAGCCGCCCAGTTGTCAGATCCGAAATTCATGACTGTCCCGCTCCCTCGATGACGTCCACCATCACACGTTTCATGGTCCCTGCTCCGGCCTCCCGCTGCCAGGCCGCCAGCCCCTGCGTACCGCCCCAGCGCATGCCGACCACCACCCAGAGCAACTCCGGCTCGTCTGCCGCCCGCCGGGTATCCGTCTCCGACGGCACCGGATCGCCGTAGGGGTGGGAGTGGTAGTGCCCCAGAACAGCATCGCCGCGTTCCCGCGCGGTGCGTTGTGTCCGCAGTCGCAGACCGGGATCGATCTCGAACGTCCGCTCTCGCGCCTCGGCCTGGTTGGGACTGGGAACGATCTCCGTCACCAGCCAGCCGTCACCGGTTTCACGCCCGACGATCAGCCCGCAGCCTTCCTCCGGAAAGCTGTCCTGCAGATGGGCGATGATCGCGCCCCCGCATGTGATCGGCAGAATCAGGGACCGGTCCGTCACCGCGCTGATACCTCGCCGACCTTGCGCCCGGTGCGCACATCGATCAGGTGGACCAGCACCGTGCCGTCGGTGCTGCGGGTGACGACGCGCAGCACACCGCTCTCGACAGCGCTTTCGATGATCTCCGCTTCGGCGCCGGGCAACAGCACGCTGGTCCAGGTCTCGCCTTCGGGCGCGATGGAGACGGATTCAGCTTCGGTCGGTGAAGGGGTCGGCGGAACCTTTGGCTCCTCGACAACCACGCTGTCGCCCATGCGGTTGATCGCGGTTACGATGATGATCCCGGTCATCGCCAGAATCGCGATTCCCAGGACAATGACGACAATCTTGAGAACCCTGAAATTCGGCTGATCCGGCTCTGACATGCTGCAACCCGATAAAGAGACAATCACCGTGACCGACGGCGCGGCGGGTGACCGGATCGACCGCCTGCTGGCGGCGACCCTGCCCGACATGTCGCGGAGCCGCCTGAAAGCCCTGATCGAACAGGGACGTGTCACGGCGGATGGCCGGACGATAATGGACGCGTCCTACCGGGTCAAACCGGGCGAGACACTGACCGTCGCGCCGGATGCGCCGGTCGATCCGGTGCCGCAGGAGCAAGCCATCCCGCTGCATATCCTGCATGAGGACGCGCATCTGATCGTGCTCGACAAGCCGGCAGGCATGGTGGTGCATCCGGCGGCAGGGAACGCGGATGGCACGCTGGTCAATGCCCTGATCGCCCATTGCGGCGACAGCCTCTCCGGTATCGGCGGCGTGCGCCGACCGGGCATCGTGCATCGACTGGACAAGGATACCTCCGGCGTGATGGTCGCGGCCAAGACCGACACCGCGCATCGCGGACTGGCGGCCCTGTTCGAGGCGCATGACATCGACCGGGCCTATCTGGCGGTCGTCCGGGGCAGACCGGCGACCAGTCGCGGCACCATCGAGGCCCGCATGGGACGTGATGCCCGCGACCGCAAGCGGATGAAGGTGCTGGAACACGGCGGCCGTCATGCCGTCACCCACTACCGGCTGGTGGAGGCGTTCGGGGAGGCGACATCGCTGCTCCGCTGCACGCTCGAGACCGGCCGCACGCACCAGATCCGGGTGCATCTGAGTCACCTGGGGCATCCGGTGATCGGCGACCCCACCTATGGGCGCATGCGACGCAAGCGTCTGGCCCAGATGACCGACGTCGCGGCGGACGCCGTGGCCGGGTTTCCCAGGCAGGCGCTGCATGCGACACGGCTGGGCTTCGCACATCCCGTCACGGGCGAGGATCTGACCTTTGAAGCGCCGCCTCCCAGCGACATGGAAGCACTGATCCAGACGCTGCGGGCAAACGTAGAATAATTGTAAACAACTTGAATGAGGCCGATCCGGTAACCATATGAGCATGGTGCCCGGAGGTGATTTTCCCCACCACATGGGGGTCAAATTCCGGCCACAATCGGTTGACTGAATGACGTTGTTGCAATCCGGATCCACCGTTTTCTGGAATCCCGGGCTTCAGTCGACTCGTCTGCGAGAGGGAGTGAGTACAATGGCTGCACGTTCAGTAATGCCGGCAATCAGTCCGGAGGGAAGCCTCAGCCAGTATCTGGACCAGATCCGCAAGTTCCCGATGCTGGAACCCGAGGAAGAATACATGCTCGCCAAGCGCTGGACCGAGCACGATGACATGAATGCTGCCCACAAGATGGTGACGTCGCATCTGCGCCTCGTGGCGAAGATCGCGATGGGCTATCGCGGCTATGGCCTGCCCGTGCAGGAACTGATTTCCGAAGGCAACGTGGGCATGATGCAGGCGGTGAAGCGCTTCGATCCCGAACGCGGCTTCCGCCTTGCCACCTATGCCATGTGGTGGATTCGCGCCTCGATCCAGGAATACATCCTGCGGTCCTGGTCGCTGGTGAAGATGGGCACGACGGCGGCGCAGAAGAAGCTGTTCTTCAACCTGCGCAAGCTCAAGGGCCAGTTGCAGGCCATCGAGGATGGTGACCTGCACCCGGACATGGTGACCAAGATCGCGACCCGCCTGCAGGTGTCGGAGAAGGAGGTGGTGGACATGAACCGCCGCCTGGCCGCCCCCGACCATTCTCTGAATGCGCCGCTGCGCATCGACGGTGATGAGGAATGGGTGGATTGGCTGACCGACGAATCCGAGGACCAGGAGACGACCCTGGGTAATTCGGAGGAGCTGGACCAGCGCCGCGCCATGCTGGAAGGGGCCATGAAGACCCTGAACGAGCGGGAGCGGCACATCCTGACGGAGCGCCGTCTGAAGGACAATCCGCTGACGCTGGAAGATCTGAGCCAGGAATATGGCGTCAGCCGCGAACGCGTCCGCCAGATCGAGGTGCGCGCGTTCGAGAAGCTGCAGAAGGCCATGAAGAACGCGGCCCTGCAGCAGCGCATGAATGCGGATCGGGAACTGGAGCACTTCGGCACCTGACCGGGCGTCCCCCACCGACGCGGAACCTGAAAGGGCTTCAACCGAGCAGGGTTGAGGCCCTTTTCAGTGCGGCATCGGTCTCGCGGTCGAGTTCGACCATCAGTTGGGCGGTGCCGAGGCGCCGCGACATGCGGGTGCCCTGCCCGGCCCACAGTGAAAGATATGCCGCATCACCTGCCTTTCCGGCGGCGGTGCGCATGGGTCGCGTCAGCTGATTCTGCAGCGGAAATGGCAGAATCGCTCCCTCCCCACCTGCGTCCACGGTCTGCATGAAACGATTGGCAATGCCGCGCGCCGGGCGACCGGAGAAGGCGCGGGTGATCCTTGTATCATTGTCGCCAGCGGCGAGGATGGCGTGCTTCTGCACCTCGGGCACGCCGCCTTCGGCTGTGGTCAGGAAGGCCGTACCCATCTGCACGGCCTGAGCACCAAGCACCAGTGCCGCCGCGATGCCGCGCCCGTCCATGATGCCGCCGGACGCGATGACGGGAACCTGCACCGCATCGACGATCTGCGGCACCAGCGCCATGGTGCCGACCATCGCGCCCGGCCCGTCAGTATCGAAACTGCCACGATGGCCACCGGCCTCGCCGCCCTGCGCGGTGATCGCATCGACCCCGGATGCCTCCAGCGCCACGGCTTCGGCCACGGTCGTCGCGGTGCCGATGATGAACATCTCCCGTGCCTTCAGCGCCTGCATCGCCTCCTCCGGCAAGGTACCGAAGGTAAAGCTGAACAGCCGCGCCCCGCTCTCCAGCGCCGCAGGCAGCAGCCGTTCGAAGGGGTCGTCTCCGCGCGGGGGCAGTGTCGGGGCATCAAGCCCCAGTTCGGCAAAGAACGGCGCAGCGGCAGCCAGGGCAGGCTGCCCATCGACTTCCGGGGCCGGTCGCTGGGGCGCAAACAGGTTGATGCCGAATGCACCATTCGTGCGCTCCCGCACCGCGTCGGATGCAGTCCCGATGGCCTCCGGTGTCATGTAGGCCGCACCGATGAAACCCATGCCACCGGCATTGGACACCGCCGCCGTCATCGCGGGCGTATCACCGCCGCCACCCAACGGGGCCTGCATCACCGGACTGGTCATGCCCAGCCGTTGCATCAGTTCGGTCCGGATCATGTTTCACGCCTCCCTCAAGACACCATGCCGGTCAATCTAGTGCGCTGACCGGCATGGAGGAACATTGACACCCCGCCGGGCGGCCCACAAACATGACCGCATCATGCGCGCGCTCGGTTTCATCCTCGTTTCCGTCCTGCTGGCGACGGCCTCCCCTGCCGCCGCCGGACAGCGCATCACCGTGTTCGCGGCGGCAAGCCTGAGCGACGTGATGCAGCGGATCGGCGCGGCCTACGAGACCGTGCACGACACCACGGTCCGCTTCTCCTTCGCCGCATCATCCACGCTTGCCCGACAGATCGAGGCCGGGGCACCCGCAGACATCTATGCGTCCGCCAATACCGCCTGGATGACCTACCTGCTGGACCGCGACCTGATCATTGCCGACAGCCTGACCGTGCCGGTGCGCAACAGTCTGGCGCTGGTCGGCAACCGGCAGCGGTTCGCTCACGTACCGACACCGGAACAGGCGCTGACGGCACTGCGACCGGGGGAGCGGCTGGTGATCGGCGATCCTGCGCATGTCCCGGCCGGCATCTACGCCCGCCAGGCCCTGATCGCGATGGACTTGTGGGACGGTCAGCAGCAGCGGCTGGCCTATGCCGCCGACGTCCGCGCGGCACTGGCACTGGTGGCGAGGGGCGAGGCTCCACTGGGTCTGACCTATCTGACCGATGTGCAGGTGGGCGGACCGGATGTGGTCCTGCTGCAGGTCCTCTCACCCGATACACATGATCGCATCGAGTATCCGTTCGGCATCGTCAGCGGTCACGACACCGCGGCTGCCCGCGCCTTCATGCGGTTCCTCCGGAGCGATACCGCCCGACAGGCATTCCTGAGCGCCGGGTTCAGTCTGGCACCGCGCAATGACTGACGCGGAGATCGAGGCCCTGCTGCTCAGCCTGCGCATCGCGCTCGTCGCGGTGGCAGGTGCCTTGCCCTTCGCGGTGGCCATCGCGTGGCTGCTGGCGAGGACCCGGTTTCCGGGGCGGGTGCTGCTGGATGGTCTTGTCCACCTGCCGCTGGTCCTGCCGCCGGTGGTCATGGGCTACCTGCTGCTGGTCAGTCTCGGCACCAATGCGCCGGTCGGGGGCTGGCTGCTGGAGACCTTCGGGATACGTTTCGTGTTCTCATGGACCGGCGCGGCGCTGGCGGCGGCGATCATCAGCTTTCCGTTTCAGGTCCGGGCCATCCGTCTGGCGATGGAGGCCATAGACCCCGGACTGGATGCCGCCGCCCGCACGCTGGGCGCGGGACCGCTCGACCGCTTCTTCTCCATCACCCTGCCGCTGGCCTTGCCGGGGATCATCGCGGGCGCGATTACCGCCTTCGCCGCCAGTCTGGGGGAGTTCGGCGCGATCATCACCTTCGTCTCCAACATTCCCGGTGAGACCCGCACCCTGCCGCTGGCGATCTATACCGCCATCCAGTCACCCGGCGGGGAAGCGGCCGCCGCCAGGCTCGCCGGGCTGGCCATCGCGCTGGCACTGGTCGGTCTGATCCTGTCCGAAGCGGCAGCGCGCCGGGTGCGGAGCCTTTCCGGCTCATGAGCCTGGATATCGCCATATGCCACGATCTCGGCGACTTCCAGGTCAATGCCAGCTTCGGCGTGGATGAGCCCGGCATCACAGCGCTGTTCGGTCCCTCCGGCGCGGGCAAGTCAACCATCATCGCCGCCATGGCCGGACTGGTCGCACCCGACAGCGGCCATGTCCGGATCGACGGTGAAACGCTTTTCGATTCCGCTTCCGGCACCAATGTCGCGGCAGAACGGCGGCAGATCGGCTACGTGTTTCAGGAGAGTCGGCTGTTTCCGCACATGGATGTGCGCCGAAACCTGAATTTTGGCGCGCGCCGGGCCAGCGGTCGCAGCGCAGCCATAGGGTTCGATCCGCTCGTCGAACTGCTGGGTATCGGGCACCTGCTGCAACGAAAGCCGGTGAACCTGTCGGGCGGGGAACGGCAGCGCGTGGCATTGGGCCGGGCAGTGCTCGCCGCACCGCGCCTGCTGCTGCTGGACGAACCGCTGGCCGCGCTCGATCAGTCCCGGAGGCAGGAGATCATGCGCATGCTGGAACAGTTGCGCGACGTGGCGGGCATCCCCATGGTCTATGTCAGCCATGCCCTGGACGAGGTGACACGGCTGGCGGATCACATGGTGGTGCTGGACCACGGGACCGTTGCGGCCAGCGACACGGTCTATGCCGTCACCTCCCGCATCGACCTGTTTCCCCTGACCGGGCGCTTCGAGGCCGGTTCGGTGTTGCCGGGACGGATCGTCGAACACGACGTGAAGCATCACCTCAGCGCGGTGGAGATCTCCGCTGGCCGTCTCTGGGTGCCGCGCATCGACCGGCCGGAGGGCGCGCAGGTGCGCATCCGGGTGCGCGCGCGCGATGTCATGCTGGCCACGGCGCCGCCTGCGGACATCAGTGCCAACAACATCGTCGCGGGCAGCATCAGCGCGATCCGACGCGACGACGGGGCCTACCTCGACGTTCGTGTTGCCTGTGGCGTGGACCATCTGATCGCCCGCATCACCCATCGCTCCCTCGCACGTCTCGGCCTGTCGGAAGGGCAGCCGGTGCATGCCGTGATCAAGAGCGTCACCGTGGAGCGCGACGGCGGACGCGGTTCGGGGCATACTTCGGCATCAGTCCAGAAAAGAGTCCCCGAATGACCGCCCGCAGCACATTGCCTCCCCTTGCCGTCCGAAACGCGCGGCCCGAGGATGCGCAGGCCATCGCCGATCTGATCGCGCTGGTCTATCCGCCGCAGCTTCGCTATCCGGCCGAGACGGTCTTGGGGCCGATGACAGCGTTCCCGCAGGGCCAGTTCGTGGTGGAGGATGCAGGGCAGGTCACCGGCTATGCCGCGACCTTCATCACTGATGAAGCCACCGCCATGTCGAAGCATACCTGGCCGGAGATCACCAACAACGGCATGGCCAGCAACCACAATCCCGGCGGTGACTGGCTCTATGGCATGGAGGTCTGTGTCGATCCTGCCCAGCGTGGCCAGCGGATCGGACAGCGCCTCTATGTGGCGCGGAAGCGGCTTGCCACCCGGCTGAAGCTGAAGGGCATCATCTTCGGTGGCCGCATGCCTGCCTATGCCCGGCACCGGAAGCGGTTCCCGACACCGGAAGCCTATCTGGAGGCGGCGGCGGCGCGAAAAGTGCGCGATCCGGTCATCGGTTTCCAGCGCCGCAACGGCTTCGTGCCGCTTGGCGTGCTGCGCAACTACCTGCCGGGCGACACGGAGTCAGGCGACCTGGCCGCGCACATGATGTGGCGCAACCCGAACCATCCCGACACACCGCCAGCCTTTGTCGAACCGACAGGCAGCACCATCTGATCCAGCGATACTTCTCCGGAGGAGGCCCCGACCATGGCCGAGATCGAATATTTCTACGCCGCCTATTCCGCCTATGCCTATCTGGGATCGCGCCGGTTCCAGCAGATCGCGAAGACGGCGGGGCGCACGATCGCGCACCGACCCATCGATCTACGCCGGGTCGTGGCGGAGGTCAGCAAGTCCCCCTTCGGCAACCGCTCCGACGGGCACAAGGCCTATTTCTTCGGACGCGAGATCCAGCGCTGGAGCGAGGAACGCAACGCCCCGGTGATCGGTCATACCCCGACCCATCACGGCAATGACATCACCCTGTCCAACTGCTTCCTCATCGCGGGGCTGGAGGCTGGCCTGAACATCGACGAACTCTCCCACCGTCTGCTGGAGTCCCACTGGGCGGAAGACACGGATCTGGATGATGCGCCGACCCTGGCCCGTCTGGCGCGGGAGGTCGGTGTCGACCCCGAGCCTCTGCTGGCCAACGCCCTGACGCCGGAGATCCAGGGCATCTATCAGCGCTGGACCCAGGAAGCCATCGACCGTTCGGTCTTCGGCTCCCCCACCTACTTCGTCGATGGCGACATGTTCTACGGGCAGGACCGCCTCGAGATGGTCGAACGTGCCCTGAAGCAGCCCTACAAGTAAGCAGCTGAATTCCGAGGGAGAAAATCACTATGGCCCGAATTGCCATTGCCGGTTTCATGCATGAGACCAATACCTTTGCGCCGGTGCTGACGACCTATGAGCATTTCGAGCAGGCGGAGGGCTTTCCGGGGCTGACGCAGGGCGCGGAGATGCTGAGCGTGTTCCCGCCCGCAAACATCGCGACCGGCGGCTTCATCAAGCAGGCGCAGGCGCTGGGCCATGACATCGCGCCGGTGCTCTGGTGCGCCGCTGTCCCCGCCGGGTATGTCACCGAAGACGCCTATGAGCGCATTGTCGGCATGATCATCGACGGACTGGTGTCGGAAGTGGAGAAGGGTGCGGAGGCGGTCTATCTGGACCTGCACGGTGCCATGGTCGCGCAACACCAGCAGGACGGCGAGGGCGAGTTGCTGCGCCGCTTGCGAGAGCGCATCGGCGACGAGATGCCCGTCGTTGTCAGTCTGGACCTGCATGTGAACATCACGGAACTGATGGTTGCCCATGCGGACGCGCTGATCGGGTTCCGCACCTATCCGCACATCGACATGGCGGAGACGGGCAAGCGGTCCGCCGACCACATGCACATGATCCTGACGGAGGCTCGCCCGCAGCAGGCCAGAGCCTTCCGCAAGCTGGATTTCCTCGGACCGCTGACTGGCCAGTGCACGATGGTGGAGCCGTCGAAGTCGCTCTACGATCTGGTCGCCGCCATGCAGGACGGCCCGGTCTCGACCATCAGCTACACCCCCGGTTTCCATCCTGCGGACATCCTGGAATGCGGCCCGGCCGTTGTCGCCTATGCCGACGATCAGGAGGCGGCGGATGCCGCCGCCGACCGTCTGCGCGACTGGGTGCTGGAGCATGAAGGCGAGTTCGCGGTGCCGATGCTGAGCCCGGCGGAGGCCGTGTCGAAGGCGCGCGGCATGCACAACAGCGCATCGCGGACCATCGTGCTGGCCGACATCCAGGACAATTCCGGCGCAGGCGGGACCTCCGACACCACCGGCCTGCTGAAGGCGCTGGTGGAGGGTAATGCGGAGGGTGCGGTGCTGGGTCACCTGACCGACCCGGCGGCGGCGAAAGCGGCCCATGCCGCAGGTCTCGGCGCGGAGATCGAACTGTCGCTCGGCGGCAAGCTGTTCGAGGGCGGCGACCCGCCGTTCACGGCGACATTCCGTGTTGCCGCCCTGTCGGATGGCCAGTTCCTCTGCACCGGGCCCTTCTATGGCGGCAACAATGCACAGTTGGGCAAGACAGCCGTGCTGGAGATCGGCGGGGTCCGGGTCGTGGTCTGCGAGGGCCGGATGCAGGCAGCAGACAAGGAAATGTTCCGCCACATCGGCATCGAACCGGATCAGGTGCCGATCCTCTGCCTGAAGTCATCGGTGCATTTCCGGGGCGACTTCACCGACATCGCCGAGGACATCCTGGTGGTGGAAGCCCCCGGCGCCTTCATCGACCGACCAGCGAAAAACGCCTACCGCAACCTGCGCCCCGGCGTCCGCCTCGGCCCCCTGGGTCCGGTGCATCAGCCGGAACAGGCCTCCTAACGCTCCCGGAAGGCCTCGTGCTGCAGTTTCAGGACGGGCTGCAGCAGGAAGCTGGCAACGGAGCGTGATCCGGTGTGGACGTCGATGGTGGCCAGCATGCCGGGGCCGATGGGGAACTGGCCCGGTGCATCGCCGAGATAGGCCCGGTCCGTCTGCACGACGACCTTGAAGTAGGGGCGGCCCTGCTCATCCAGGCTGCTGTCCGGCGCGATGCGGACGACCTTGCCGTCCAGGCTGCCGTAGCGGATGAAGTCATAGGACGAGATCTTCACCGTCGCCCGCTGGCCGACCGTGACAAAGCCGCGATCCGTCGGACTGAGCTCGGCCTCCACCACCAACGGGCCGCCCACCGGCACGATCTCAAGGATCGGCTGGCCGGACTGGATGACGGCCCCGACGGTCGAGACCTTGAGGTCCGCGACCACCCCGTCGATGGGGCTGCGGATCGTTGTCCGGCTTTCCTGCTCGTCCGCGCCGGACAGTCGCTCGGCCACCGTGGCGATCTGGACCTCGACCTCCGCCAGTTCAGCCTGCGCCTCGCGGCGATAGCTGCGCGCGGCCTCTTCCTTGCGTTCCGCCGCTTCGCGCTGCTCCGATGCGGCACGGTTCATGGCTGCTTCCAGACTGCCGATCTCCCCGATCAGACGGGCCAGTTCGGCCTGCTTCTGGTTCACCTCCAGCCGCGAGGCCAGATTGTCCCGCGCCAGATCCTCCAGCGTCGCCAGCGATTCCTGGCCCAGTTCGTATTCCCGGTTGCGGGCATCGCGAGCGGACCGGTACTCGCGAATTTCCTCTCCGCGCTGGCGCAACTGCTGATCCAGCACGGCCTCGGAACTGCGCAGTTCATCCTGCCGCGCGCGAAAGGCACGCTGCTCTGCCTGCAGGACTTCCGGCCGTCGCTGTCCGGGACCGGCGGGGAACACGGGCTCCGTCCCGCCAGCCTCCGCCAGCAGCCGCGCGCGCTTCAGTTCCAGGCCATCCAGCCGGACCCGCAGTTCCGCCGGATTCTGACCGGCACGCCCCAGCTTCAGCCGGACCAGCGGCTGGCCCTCCGACACCAGTTGCCCCTCCGCCACCAGCAGGGCGTCGACGATCCCGCCCTCCAGATGCTGAACGACCTTCACATCGCCCTGCGGCACCACGGTGCCGGGCGCCACGGCGACTTCCTCCAGTTCCGCGAACAGGGACCAGACCCCCAGCAGCACGATGACCAGCGCCAGCGCGCGGGCGATCCAGGCAACGGAGCCCGGGCGATGGCGCGCGATCATCTGGTCCAGCGCACTCATGTCCGCCCCCCTGCACCAGAAGTCAGCCGGGCACGCATCTCCGCCGCCGGGCCGGCGGCTGTGATTCGTCCGCCCTCCATCAGCACGATGTTCTGACAGGCCTCCAGCAAGGCCGGACTGTGGGTCACGGCGATCACCGTCCGGTCCTCACCCAGGGCCTGAAGATTGCGGGCCAGCCGCGCGGTGGCCTGCCCGTCCAGGTTCCCCGTTGGCTCATCCAGCAGCAGCACGGGCGGATTGCCGAGCAGGGCGCGGGCGATGGCCAGGCGCTGGCGAATGCCGCCGGGCAGTTCCATACCGCCCTCCCCCACCCGCGCGCCATAACCGTCGGGCAAGGCCGACACCGCCTCGTGCACACCCGCCAGATGGGCCACATCGACGATCATCTCGTCGCTTGCCTCCGGCTGGGCGACCGCAATGTTCTCCCTGATCGTTCCCGCAAAGAGGAACGTGTGCTGCGGCACGTAGCCAATGGCGCGGGCCAGATCCTCCCGTCCGTACTGGCCGATGTCGGCATCATCCAGCAGGATGCGCCCGGCGTCAGGGCGATACAGCCCCTGCATCAGTTTCAGCAGGGTGGTCTTGCCCGATCCGTTTGCCCCCACCAGCCCGTGCAGGCCAGTGGAGATCTTCAGCCGCGCCTCCCGGATCGCAGGCGGGCGTCCGGCCTGATAGCCGAAGGTCACATTGTCCAGCCACAGGGTGCCCTGAACCCGTGCGGCGCTGACGGCACCACGGGCCGGTTCCTCGGCGGTGGCAATCACGTCACCCAGTCGCGTCAGGGCCTGACGGGTGGCGGCAAAGGTGCGCCAGTTGCTGACAAGTTGCTGAAACGGCTGCACGATGCGCCCGCCAAGCATGTTGGCGGCCACCAGTGCGCCGATGGAAAGATCCTGGTTCAGGATCGCGATCGCGCCGACCGTGGTGGTCGCGACCGTGGTCAGCACCATCATCGACATGCCGAGATGGATGAAGAAGTCGGAGCTGGCGCCGCGCCGCAGTCCCTCCTCCACCGCACCGGCATGGCGCTGTTCCCAGCCGTCACGCATCGGCCCCTGCAGGGCCAGTGCCTTGATCGTGGTGCGCCCGCCGATCAACTCGGCAATCATGCTGTCACGGTCGAAGACCGCGCGGCGTTCCGCATCGTTGGCCGCGCGAACGACCCGGCCCGAATACCAGGCCAGGGCAATGAAGATCGGGAAGACTGCCAGAAAGACCCAGGCCACAGGGGCCGCGACGACGAAGATCACCACCGCGAAGAGCACGGCAAACGGCAGGTCGGCCACAAGCACCGCCGACAGGCCGGAGAAGGTGTTGCGCACCGTCTCCGCATCCCGGAACAGCGCCTGCCACCAGGCTGTCGGTCGCCCCTCCAGCATCGCCAGCGGCGCGCCCGTGATCCGGCCATAGAGTGACCGGGCCAGGGAAACATCGATCTCCACCGCCGCCGCCCGCAACAACCGCCCCCGCCCCTGCCGCAGGGCAAAATCGAAGGCCAGCGCGATCAGAACGCCGACAACAAGTCCCTGAAGCGTCGACAGGCCACCGTGAAACACGACCCGGTCATAGACCTGCAGCACGAAGATCGGCACCGCGATGGCGAGGATGTTGACGATGAAGGACAGGGCCACGACCTCGCCCAGCCGCCGCCGCACGGGGGCCAGCAGGTCGGCAAGCCAGTCGTTGCCTGCGTCAGATGAAACCCTGTCCTGCAAGACTGCTCCCGCGCACGAATTGTGGGATGTGTTACTTAACCCGAAGGCGGGCTTGTTATACACCTGCTAACATGTTTCGCATCAGGCTGATTCGACAGCCCGATGTCCCTCGTCTGCGGAAGATGCGCCGGTTTGATACGTGGTCTGATCATAGCTTCCGTCCTGTT
>BQJF01000062.1 GCA_021604565.1 Minwuia thermotolerans
CATGTAGGCATCGCCGATGGTCTTGATCTTCTCCACACCATGCTGCGCGACCAGAGCATCGAACTTCTCGAACACGTCGGAAAGCAGGGTGAGTGTCTCCTCCGGCTCGCAGGATGCTGCCAGCGTGGTGAAATCCTGCAGGTCGGCGAACAGCACAGCCACGTCGGGCAACCGCTCCGTGGTCTGGCCATTTCCGTCCCGCAACCGCTGTGCCACCGTGGCAGGCAGGATGCGGTCCAGCAGTTCGCGGGCCTTGTTGCGTTCCTGATCAATGATGACGGAGCGGGCAAATGCCCTGCGGCGTAATAACTCCAGCCGCCGGGCGGCAAAGAGCCCCACGAGATTGGCCGAAATGATCAGCATCGCGCTCGACACGACCCGCGTCATGTCCGTGCCTTCGAGCGAGAAGGGAAACGTGATTGCCAGAAAGAGCGCTGTGCAGGTGGACGCAGAGACAACTGCCTGGATGTAGAACAGTGGAAACAGGGAATAGATAATGAAAATCATCAGGATGAAGCCGGAATCAACGGGCTGTGGGTGCCCCCCGAAAACGTTGGACAATGCCTGAAATACGCAGACTTCGACAGCGGCCAGCATGATCAGGCCGGGCCAGCGGGTCCGCCAGTACTCCAGGTAGCTGAGGGCATAGCAGACCAGCAGCAAGACATTGAGCAACAGCAGTCGTAGCAGGCCTAGAAGTTCGGCATTTGCCCAGAGTCCAAAGTAGTCCACAGGCACGAACACGGTATTGAGCGCAATCCCGATGAGCAGCGCCGAACGCACCTGTTGCAGGTTGCCTTCGCGCATGGCGGCCTTGTAGCTGCGTTCCCACTCAACGTCCTTGAAGTTGAGCGAAACCAGTTTCAGGGGCGGCAGATCGTTGACCGCCGCGTCCTGTTGGACATGACCATGCAGGAATTTCATGGCGGCAGGATACCCGACGTCTCCGGCCTTGCCATCCGCAAACGGTAACCAAATGTTCCGGCAAGGTTTTCTTAACCATCAAGCCCTGCATTTTGTGCAATGCAGCATAACACCCACGCTGGTTCCATGCCGATGAGCGCCACCTATATTGCACTGCAGCATACGGCGTCATCACGATGATCCCACCGGTGCCAGTCCTAAAAACGGAGTTTCCGATGTCTCCCCGGAATGCGCATGGCGAAAGCACGGCGCGAAAGCTTGAAGCTGTCGAAATCCAGAACATGATCCTTGAAGCCCGCGCAGCGCGCTCGGCCCTGATCTCGGACCTGCTGAGCAGCGGTTACCACGATGTTCGCAACTGGTTCGGCAATCTGATCCACAGCCGCCACAACGTCAGCGGCGCCTGATCACACGACAACCCGAACTACCGATCCTGGCGCGTCGCCACTTACCTCCCCCCTGTGCCTCTGGTCACACCAATCGATCAGCGGCAATGGCGGCGCGCCACGATTCGGGACTTCCCGGTTGAATCGCAGATTTGATTCGAAACCGGTTGCCTGAAGATTCGCGGCTATTCCCGTTTCGTTCGAAAAAGAGATTCAAACCACGATCCCGCAGCCCTGACCGGCTCAGTCCTGCCGCAGCCTTACAGGGAACGTCCTGAACCCGCGGAACCGTGCACGACCTGTTCGCGCTGAGGGACCATTCGGTTCAATCGTCGCAAACCGGTCCAGCAGTCCGCTGATCGCGATCCGCCCCTCCATCCTTGCCAGCGTGTTGCCCATGCAGACATGCGCGCCCCAGCCGAATGCCAGATGCCGGTTCGGGCTGCGGGCAATGTCCAGCCTGTCGGGATCATGGAACATTGCCGGATCGCGATTGGCTGCACCGATGCCGAGATGGATCACCGTGCCCGGCGCCAGGACCTCGTCCCCGATCCGGGTTTCGACGGTCACGCGCCGATTGCCGAGCTGATTGGAACTCTCGAAGCGCAGGAATTCCTCGATGGCGCTGTCCATCATGTCCGGATTCTCGCGCAGACGCTGCAATTCACCGCGAAAGTCCAGCAAGGCGGCAATCCCGTTGCCGATCAGATTGGTCGTGGTCTCATGCCCGGCGTTCAGCAGGAAGATGCAGTTCTGGATCAGCTCTTCCTCGGTCAGCCCCTCCCCCTCGACCTCCCCCATGATCAGGCGGGAGAGAATGTCGTCGTCGCGCAGCGCCTTGCGCCGTTCGTCGATCAGGTCCTTCAGATAGCTCGAGAAACCCTCCACTGCCGCATTGCCGCGTCGCAGATGGTCATCACTGATGACGGGCTCCAGCGCGCCCAGGATCGTCACCGCCCAGTCGCGCAACTGGTCCCGGTCGGCCACCGGCACACCCAGCATGTCGCAGATCACCCCGACCGGCAGCGCGAACGCGAAGTCGCCAATCAGATCGACTTCCTCCCGCTCTGCCGCATCGTCCAGAAAGCCATCCACCATCGCGACGATCGACGGCTCCATCTGACGCATGGCCCGTGGCGTGAAGGCCTCCGCCAGCAGCTTTCGCACACGGGTGTGAAGCGGCGGGTCGTTGAAGACAAGGCTGGTGGTGTGATGGCGGTACAGACCGCCATCACCGAACTTCGGCCCGAACTCCCTGGTCTTGTCCGATGACATGCGTCGGTCCCTGTAGACCTCCAGCACATCGGTGTAGCGGCTGAGGAACACGGACCCGTCCGGCATACGGTGGACCGGGCTGTGATGGCGCAGCGCGTGATAGACCGGAAACGGGTCTTCCAGGAACGCAGGCGTCAGCTTGTAGAGATTGAACGCCCGCGCCTCTGCCGCTGTCGCCACCTGTTCCATCTCAGCGGGCCAGGAATCCGCCGTCGATGGGCAGCTCGACACCCGTGACGAACTTGCCGGAATCAGCGACCAGGTACAGCACACCTTCCGCGATGTCCCGCGCCTCCCCGATCCGGCCCAGCGGCGTCGCGCTGATCATGCGCTTCTTGATGAAGGACTCGCCGAACTCCTCCACGACCGTGTCCAGCATCCCAGTCTCGATGAAACCCGGATGCACGGAATTGATCCGGATCGGATAGCGCAGCGAAGTACATTCCATGGCCGCGGCCTTGGTCAGCGTGCGAACCCCACCCTTCGACGCGGAATAGGCACCAATCATCGACGCACCCGCAATACCGTAGATGGACGATGTGTTGACGATGGCACCGCCCGACTGCTTCATCGCCCGGATGCCGTGCTTGATGCCCAGGAACACGCCATCCATGTTGATGGCCATGTGGGCCTGCCAGTCGGCAAGGGTGACATTCTCCAGCGGGGTGGTCTCCGTCCGGACACCTGCATTGTTGAACAGGATGCTGACCGGGCCGAATTCGGCGGCCCTGGCGAAAGCGGCCTCCCACTGCGCCTCGTCCGCCACATCGTGGTGCAGGAACGCGGCCTTGCCGCCCGCAGCATTGATGCCCTCCACAACGGCCTGGCCGGATTCCACGGCAACGTCGGTGACGAGTACCGCCGCGCCTTCCGCCGCCAGCAGTTCCGCGGTCGCACGCCCGATGCCCGACGAACCGCCTGTGACGATCGCCACCTTGCCGGCAACCCGGCCCTTGTCGCTGTCGCTCATGTCATCCTCCCCAGGAACTGAATGAACCGTGACGATAGACGGATTCTGCGGGCGAGGGAATTCGCACCCTGACATGCCCCTGCCCCCCTGACGCAGACGGGCGAACCGGTCTATGGTGCGCGGCAGATACTGACACCGACCCTGGGGAAGCGCGCCATGTCCGATCTGATCCTGCACCACTACGGAATGTCACCCTTCGCGGAGAAGGTTCGGCTGATGCTGGGACTGAAGGGGCTCGAATGGCGCTCCGTCGATATCCCGAATGTCATGCCGAAGCCGGATCTGATGCCGCTGACCGGCGGCTACAGGAAGACGCCCGTGCTGCAGGTTGGCGCCGACATCTATTGCGACACGAAGCTGATCGCGGAGGAACTGGAGCGCCGTCACCCGGAGCCGACACTGATGGCCGGTGGCGTCGGGCTGGCACAGGCAGTCTCCGGGATGGCCGAGAACGCGCTGTTCTGGGCGGTGGCCGGGTTCGTCATGGGGACCAACGCCGACAGGATGCCCGCCGCGTTTCACGAGGACCGTGCGAAGATGCGCGGTGCCAGCAGCGTCAACATCGACAAGCTGAAGGCCGCCGCGCCAATGCAGCTCGAACAGTTGAGACCCCAGCTTGCCTGGTCGGCCGACCTGTTGCGCAATGCCACCCCGTTTCTGGGGGGTGATGAACCGGGACTGGCCGACCTGACGCTCTATCATGCGCTCTGGTTCCTGCGAAACGCTGGCGGGAAGGGCCGTGCCGAGCTGGATGTTCATCCGGAACTGACCGGTTTCATGGAACGGATCGCCGCCATCGGTCATGGCACGAGCCAGGACATGAGCAGCGCCGAGGCGCTGTCCGTGGCCGCCGCCGCGACACCGGATGAAACAACAGGCGTGGCGGAGAACGCGGAGGGCTGGCAGGCAGGTGACAAGGTTTCCGTCACACCGACCGATTACGCGCGCGACCCGGTTGTCGGCACGCTGGATGCCTACAACGGTCAGCGCATCGCTGTCCGCCGCACGGACGAGCAGGTCGGTGAAGTCGTCGTGCATTTCCCGCGGGTGGGCTTTGCCATCCGCGCCATGAAGCAGAACTGAAACACCAGAACCACGGAGACCAGAGGGATGTTCATCTCAGGGGCATGGACGGACGCTGCGTCGTCCGCAACGTTCGACGTCATCAACCCGGCGACAGGGGAAGTGATCACCCAGGTACCCGACGGCGGGCGCGATGACGCGAAACGGGCCATCGACGCGGCGCATGACGCGTTCCGCGGCTGGGCCGGCACCACGGCCTATGAGCGTTCCGCCATCCTGCGCCGTGCCTACGACCTGATGCTGGAACGCAAGGAACACCTGGCCCGCACGATGACGGAGGAACAGGGCAAGCCGATCCGCGCGGCGCGGACGGAGGTCCAGTATGGCGCCGACTTCCTGCTCTGGTTCTCGGAAGAGGCGAAGCGGAACTACGGCGAGACCATCCCCTCCCCCCGCTCCGACCAGCGGTTCATCGTGCTGCATCAGCCTGTCGGCGTCGTCGCAGCGGTGACGCCATGGAACTATCCCGTCTCCATGATCACCCGGAAGGTCGGGCCCGCACTTGCTGCCGGGTGCACGGTGGTGCTGAAACCGGCGGAGGCAACGCCGCTCTGCGCCATCGAGATCTTCAGGATCCTGGCCGAGGCCGGTGTCCCGGATGGCGTCATCAATCTGGTGACGGCGCTTGACCCGAAACCGATCGGCGACGAATTCACCACCAACCCGAAGGTCCGCAAGCTCACCTTCACGGGCTCCACGGCTGTCGGGCGGATGCTCGCCGGGCAGGCGGCCGCCAACATGAAACGTGTTTCATGCGAGCTGGGTGGCCATGCCCCCTTCATGGTGTTCAAGGATGCGGACCCGGTTCACGCGGCCAAGGGCGCTCAACTGGTGAAGTTCCTGAACACCGGCCAGGCCTGCATCAGCCCCAACCGCCTCTATGTCCACTCCTCCCTCGCCGATGCCTTCACCGGCACCCTGGCGGACCGGGTGGGCAAGATGAAGGCCGGTTCGGGCTTCGATGACGGCGTCGGCATCGGCCCGCTGGTGAACGCGAAGGCGGTGGACAAGGTCGCCCGCCAGGTCGATGACGCCCGCGACAAGGGTGCCGAGGTCGTCCTGGGTGGCAACCGCCTGACCGACGGCGCGCTGGGACAGGGGTTCTTCTATGCCCCGACGATCCTGACCGGCGTCAATCCGGCCATGGACATCTATCGGGAGGAAACCTTCGGCCCCGTGGCCCCGATCATCCCCTTCGATGACGAGGAGGAGGCGCTGAGCCTCGCCAACGACACCCACTACGGCCTCGCCGCCTATGTCTATACCCGCGACATCGGCCGGGCGTTCCGCATGTTCGAAGGGCTGGATTTCGGCATCATCGGCGTCAACGACATCAACCCCAGCGCCGCCGCCGCCCCCTTCGGCGGCATGAAGGACTCCGGCCTTGGCCGCGAAGGCGCGCGGGAAGGCATCGCCGAGTATCTGGAGACAAAGCTGGGCGGTTTCTCGATCTGAACTGGCACCCGGATCAGCCCGGCGGCCCCTGACGCAGGTTGAAGCTGACGCTGATGCGCTCCCCTGCCGTGCCCTGCCGCTTCGAGCGGTTGGGTTCAGTGGCGTGCATCAGCCAGGCGGGGAACAGCAGTATCCGGCCCTCGGTCGGGGCGAAGTTCACCTCTGCCCAGAAATCCCGATGGTCCGGCGCATCCGGATCCTTCTCCGCCCCCATCATCAGGGCCTGCATGCGCGGATCGGAGAACGTGATGCGTCCGGCATCGGTCGGGGCCTGCACGTAGTAGACACCGCTCCAGAGCACGTTCGGGTGGATGTGGGCACGGTTGAAACCACCGGGCGCAGTGACATTGGCCCACATGGTGTCGATCTTCGGCACCCGGTCACGACGATAGCCCATGTCCGCGAACAGCGCCGCAGCGGCCCTGATGATCGCCCCGGCCAGTGACGCGAACTCGGGGCGGTCCTGCATGTCCGGCCTGCTGTGCCAGGCACCGGTGTCGGGGGCGTTGGAGCGCAGGACACCATCCGGGTCCGCCGCCTGCCAGGCACGGATATCCCGGGCCAAGGCATCATTCAGCGAGGCGGCGTCAGGCAGATCCTGATGATAGATGCGCGTCGGGAAATAGCTTTCCCGCATCAGGTCGCCCTTCGCCATCACACTGATCCTGTCCCTGATCGCGCCGGAGCGGGAACTGTCAGGTCTTCGCCGCCTCGCCGATATTGTCCACGCCACGTTCCTCCACGACCGTCGTCAGCCAGTCGGGATCCATCTCCGGCACCGACGACAGCAGCAGGTCGGTGTAGGGATGATGCGGCGGCGTGAACATTTCCTTCTTCGGCCCCTGCTCCACCACCTGGCCCTGTTTCATCACCACCACCTCGTCCGCGATGGAACGCACCGTGGCAAGGTCATGGGTGATGAACATGTAGGCCAGGTTGAGTTCCTTCTGCAGCCGGTCCAGCAGCTTCAGGATTCCCTCCGCCACCAACTGGTCGAGGGCACTCGTCACCTCGTCGCAGATGATGAAGGTCGGGTCCGCCGCCAGCGCGCGGGCAATGCCGATGCGCTGCTTCTGCCCGCCCGAAAGCTCCGGCGGATAACGGTTGTAGTACTTCGACGGCTCCAGCTCGATCAGGTCCAGCAATTCGTCGACCCGGCTCTTCAGGGCACCGCCCTTCAGCCCGCCGTAGAAGGCAGCGGGCCGTCCGATGATCTCGCTGATCAGCACTTTCGGATTCAGTGCCGTATCCGCCATCTGATAGATCATCTGGGCCTGACGAAGCTGGTCCTTGCTCCGCTTCCGGTAATCCGCAGGCAGTTCCTCGCCATTGAACAGGATGCGCCCCTTGGTGGGCGGCAGCAGGCCGGTGATGCAGCGCGCCGTGGTCGACTTGCCCGAACCGGACTCGCCCACCACCGCGACCGTCATGCCCGCGTAGATGTCGAAGGAAACATCCTCCAGCACCTTCACCGGACCATAAGCTGCATCAACATTCTCGACCGATACGACCGGCACTGCGTCGCCTGTCGGTCGGGTCTTCTGGTCCCGCTGGAAACTGCGTACCGCCCAGAGGGACTTGGTATATTCCTCCTGCGGGTTGTCCAGCATGGAGCGGGTGTCGGACTGCTCGACTTCATCCCCCTTCAGCAGCACCTTGATGGTGTCGGCCATCTGGGCGACGACCGCGAGATCATGGGTGATGTAGATCGCGGCGGTGTTGTACTGCTCCACGATATCGCGGATCGCCAGCAGCACCTCGATCTGGGTGGTCACGTCCAGCGCCGTCGTCGGCTCATCAAAGATGATCAGGTCGGGACGGCAGGCCATGGCCATGGCGGTCATCGCCCGCTGCAACTGCCCGCCGGACACCTGATGCGGATAGCGAAAACCGATCTCCCGCGGATTCGGCAGACGGAGCTTCTCGTAAAGCTCCATCGCGTCTTCCTGGCTGTCCTGCCGCTTCCTGATGTTGTAGTGCACCGGCGTCTCGGTGTGCTGATCGATCAGGCGGTGAGCCGGATTGAACGATGCCGCCGCCGACTGGGCCACATAGGCGATGCGGGACCCCCGCAAGGCCCGCCGGTCGGATTCCGGCGTCGTGGTCAGTTCCATGCCGTCGAACTCCACCGAGCCACTGGCGATCCGGCAGCCGTCTCGGGCATAACCCATGGCGGCCAGGCCGATGGTCGACTTGCCGGCCCCGGACTCCCCGATCAGACCCATGACCTCACCCCTGTGCAGGGTCAGATCGATGCCATGGACAATCTCGATCCATTTCTCGTCGGAATATCCCTCGATCTTCAGATCACGGATTTCCAGCAGGACGTCGCGTTTGCTTTCCATGCTCATCACTCCTTCAGGCCGGACGACCGGTACAGCATCCAGTCGACGACAAAGTTCACGGAGACCGTCAGCAGCGCGATTGCTGCCGCCGGGATCAGCGGCGTGATCTCACCGAAGGAGATCAGGGTGGCGTTCTCCCGCACCATGGAGCCCCAGTCCGCCGTCGGCGGCTGGATGCCCAGGCCCAGGAAGGACAGACCGGCGATCAGCAGGAACACGAAGCAGAATTCCAGTCCGAACTCTGCCACCAGCGGTGCCATGGAGTTCGGCAGGATCTCCCTGCGGATCAGGTAGAAGATGCCCTCACCGCGCAGTCGCGCCGCCTCGATGTAGTCCATCACCACGATGTTGCCCGCGACCGCTCGGGTCAGACGGAACACACGCGGCGAATAGATCACCGCCACGATGCAGATCATGACGAACATGTTGGTGCCGAAGATCGACAGGATCAGCAGGGCGAAGATCAGCGACGGGATCGACATGATCACGTCGGCGAACCGGCCCATGAACTGGTCGAACCAGCCCCCGACCGTCGCGGCCATCAGACCGGCGAAGGCCCCCATGACGAACGCGGCGATGGTCGCGACCAGCGCCAGCCCGACCGTGTTCCGCGCGCCATAGATCAGGCGGCTGAACAGGTCACGCCCAAGCTGGTCACCACCAAGCAGCAGTGTCTCATCCGCAGGCGCAAAGGCCTCCGTGATGATCTCGGCCTCCCCGAAGGGAGCAATGATCGGCGCGAAGATGCCCGCGATGGCATAGACGCCGATGACGAACAGGCCGAAGGTCGCTGTCAGGGGTGCGGTACGAAACGCCTTTGCGATCTCCCGCGGCAGCACGATGACCAGGAACTCCCGGAAGGCGTAGGCCGTGCCGGCGCAGAACGCGATGGCCCCCGCTGCCAGGGTGATGCTCCAGAGCCAGGACTCGCCGCCGAGAATGCCCACCACGAAAGACACGAGCATCAGGGAAAAGAGCAGCATGAACACGCCACGCTTGTTGGTGTAGGCCGCGAGACAGGATGCCCCGATCAGCAGGGCGAAATAGCCGATGACA
The DNA here is from genome assembly GCA_021604565.1 of Minwuia thermotolerans. Classification (GTDB taxonomy): domain Bacteria; phylum Pseudomonadota; class Alphaproteobacteria; order Minwuiales; family Minwuiaceae; genus Minwuia; species Minwuia thermotolerans_A. Next base: position 9,495 of record BQJF01000062.1, read on the forward strand.
AAGTAATTCATTTCCCGGCCCTCACTTCTTGTACCGAAGCCGCGGATTGGTGAGGATTGCCCCCACGTCAGCCGCCAGGTTCAGCAGGATGAAAGTTGCCGCGAAGATCAGGCAGCAGGCCTGAACCACAGGGAAATCGCGCTTGGTCACCGCATCGACCAGCAACTGGCCGATCCCCGGATAGACGAAGACAACCTCCACCAGCACGACACCGGTGATCAGGTAGGCAAGGTTCAGCGCAACGACGTTGATGATCGGCGCCCAGGCGTTGGGCAGCGCGTGCTTCACGATCACCTTCCAAGCGGGCATGCCCTTGACCCGCGCCATCTCGATATAGGGCGAGGCCAGCAGGCTGATGATCGCCGCCCGCGTCATCCGCATCATGTGCGCCACGACCACGAGGACCATGGTGAGTGCAGGCAGGAATGTCCTGTCCAGCAACTCGAGGAACGTCATGTCGGTACTCAGCTTGGCAATCGCGGGAAATGCGCCTGTCTTCACCGAGAGGTAGAGGATCAGGATGTAACCAAGGAAGAACTCCGGCGACGAAATCGACGTCAGGGTCAGCACGTTGGCAACCCGGTCGAACAGCGTGTTGCGCAGCAGCGCGACCACGATGCCCAGCAGGATCGCGATGGGTACCGCGATCACGGCCGCGTATCCGGCGAGGAACAGCGTGTTCAGGAACCGGGGAGCGATCGCCTCCGACACCGATGTCTGAGACACCAGTGAAACACCGAAGTCACCGACCACGGCACCGGCCAGCCAGTCGAAGTAACGCACGGGCGCAGGGTCGTTCAGCCCCAGTTGCTCCCGCAAGGCGGCGACGTTCTCTTCCGTCGCGCCCTGTCCAAGCACGGCCTGGGCAATGTCGCCCGGCAGCATCTCAACGGCCCCGAAAATGATGACTGAAATCACGAAGAGCGTGAGCAGTCCCAATCCGAGGCGTTTCAGTACGATGTTCACGACATCGCCCATAACACGTCCCCCTCTGGATACGTCTGAAGTCTTCCCTGTGGCACCGGACAGCCCGGCAGTCCCGAATTTCCTTTTGATCCGCCCCTTTTCCCGAAGCGGTTTTCGAAACCCGATTGTGTAACAGGGGTGTAACCCTTGTCCATCCCGATGCGGCGCTTTCGGACAACCACTATCCTGAATGCGACATCGGAAACCGCCCGAACCCGTCGTACGCGGCAAGCGCCACCCCAAAACGAACAGGCCCCCGGAATTTCTTCCGGGGGCCTGCCAAACCGTTCACAGCCCGAAGGATTTCCGGGCGTCATCGGATCAGGATCAGCCGTCGAACCACCAGCGGCTGACGCCACGTGCGCCGTCAACCTGCCAGCTTGCGGCCAGATCCGGGCCATGCATGACGTTCTTGCGACGTGCATAGACGAAGTTGGTGAACATCGGAATGATGGTCCCGCCGTCGTCGCGCGCCAGAACCTGCATCTCGCGATACATTTCCGCCCGCTTGGCCTGATCCAGTTCGGCCTTCGCCTGCAGCAGCAGCTCGTTGAACCGCGCATTCTGCCAACGGCTCTCGTTCCAGGCCGCATCATCCTTGTAGGCAAGGCTGAGCATGACGTCCGGCGTCGGACGCGCGCCCCACTGCACCATGCAGAACGGCTTCTTCAGCCAGACATCGGAATAATAGCCGTCGTTCGGCTCACGCACGACATTGATGTTGATGCCGGCCTTCTTGGCCTGTTCCGCATACAGCACGCACATGTCAACCGCACCTGAGTACACACTGTCCGCCGTGGACAGGTTGATCGTCAGGTTCTCGTGCCCGGCCTTCTTCAGCAGGGACTTGGCCTGATCCGGATCATACTTGCGCTGCGGCAGGTCGGCCCAGTACGGCATGTTCGGCGAAACGTGCGCGTCATTGCCCGGGATGGCGGTGCCGAAGGCGATCTTCTGAATGATCTCTTCACGATCCATCGCCAGTTTCAGCGCCAGGCGCACGTTCACATCGTCGAACGGTGCGGTGTCACAGAACATCGGCATGGTGATCGCGGCGCCGCTCGGCACGTTGTCCACTTCGATGTTCGGGTTCCGCTTCAGCAGGCTGAGGGTCTTCAGATCCACCGCGGTAACCGCATCGACATCGCCGGTCACCAGCGCGGTCTGACGCGCGTTCGGATCGTTCAGCACCAGGATTTCGGCGCTGTCGAAATAGGCGCCCTCACCATGCCAGCCGTCGTGACGCGTCAGCTCGTAGCTGACACCGAACTCGGCATTGTCCAGCTTGTAGGGGCCGGAGCCGTCGCCGGTCTGCCAGTTCAGGGTACCGTCGGAATTGCCCGGGCAGATTGCCAGATGATAGTCGGTCATCAGCCACGGCAGGTCGGCATTGCCGGACGCGAGCTTGAAGGTCACGCCGTTGGCACCGGACTTCACGATATCGTCCACATCCTTCAGCAGCGCCTTGGCCGCAGAGGTGCTCTTGTCTCCACGATGGTGGTTCATGGAGGCGATGACATCGTCCTGCGTCACCGGCTTGCCGCTGTGGAACGTGGCGCCCGAGACAATCTCGAAGGTCCATTCCTTGGCATCCGGGGTCGCCGACCATGACGAGGCCAGATCGCCACCCAGGGTATTGTCCGGATTGATCTGCGTCAGGTAGCTGCGGAACGTGTGCGCCAGCTGGATCATGGAGAAGGTGACGTAGGTGCCGGGGTCATGCGTGTCGCCGGTATTGCCGTCATGCGCGCCGAGGCGGAAGTTGCCGCCCTTCTTCGGTGCCGCCATGGCGACCTTGGACGACCAGGCGCCCGTCGCGACCGCACCGGCAACACCGGCGGCGCTGGCGTAGCGCATGAAATCACGGCGGGAAAGACGGCCCAGACGCGCCTCCTTCACCATCCGTTCGAGAAGTTCCGGATCAAGATTCCCTGACATTTATAGCCTCCTGTTTGGCCCGATTTATGGGCGCATTCGTGGTTACGTTCTGAGTTGACCGTAACATCCCGAGACAAGCATGTCTGCCCGTCCCATGTACGCCCTGTTCTGACTGCGACCCATCCTTGGACATATCCGGCATCACTTCAACCCGTCGAAAAGACGCGGTTTCCCGAATGAAAGACAAATCGACTGCCTGTCTCAGGGGAGGCAGCGACATGTCGCAATTGGACGTGTTTCATGTTTCGCCACGCCCATAGTAACGTCCCAGCAACCGGCGGCGACGCATCACGCCGACCCCGCCGATCACCACGGAGAGCACGCGTGTCAGGTCTGGCAGAACGCAAGGGTGTCTGGAAGTCCGGCAAGGGCAAGGGTCGTCGCACACCGAAGGGGCGGCAGCTTGACGACAGCGCCCTGGATGACATCCGGACACTGCTCGGCGACCGCCCGCGCCGTCGCGATCTGCTGATCGAACACCTTCATCTGATCCAGGATCGATTTGGCCATCTGTCGGCGGCGCATCTTCGCGCGCTGGGTGAGGAAATGCGGCTGTCGATGGCGGAGGTATTCGAGGTTGCGACCTTCTACGCGCATTTCGATGTCGTGAAGGAAGACGAGGCACCCCCGCCGCCGCTGACCATCCGTGTATGCGATTCCCTCTCATGTGAACTTGCCGGTGCACGGAAACTGCTGCGGGACCTGAACGACGCGCTGCCTGCCGATCAGGTTCGCGTCGTGCGTGCGCCCTGCATGGGCCGGTGCGACACTGCCCCGGTGCTGGAGATCGGGCACAATCACATCGACCATGCGGACGCGGCAAAGGTCGATGCCGCGATACGGGCGGACGACACCCATGCGCATCTGCCCGACTACCAGACCTTCGGGACCTACCGACAGGCGGGCGGTTACGCGCAGCTGGAACAGTTGCGTGCCGGATCGCGTTCACCGGATGAGGTGCAGCAGACGGTTCTCGACGCGGGTCTGCGTGGCCTTGGCGGCGCCGGTTTCCCGTCCGGTCGCAAGTGGTCCTTCGTGCGTGGCTATCCCGGCCCGCGATTCCTGGCGGTCAATGGTGACGAGGGCGAGCCGGGCACCTTCAAGGACCGGTACTGGCTGGAGCGGGAGCCGCACCTGTTTCTCGAGGGCGCACTGATCGCAGCCTGGGCAGTCGAGGCCGAACGTGTCTTCATCTACATGCGTGACGAATATCCTGCCGTGCTGGAGATCCTGCGCCGGGAGATCAGGGCGCTGGAAGCGGCAGGACTTGTTGCGCCGGGCTTCATCGACCTGCGGCGTGGCGCGGGGGCCTACATCTGTGGCGAAGAGAGCGCGATGATCGAAAGCATCGAGGGCAAGCGCGGCCTGCCCCGCCATCGTCCGCCCTATGTTGCCGAAGTTGGCGTCTTTGGCCGTCCCACCCTGGTGCACAACGTCGAGACCTTGCACTGGATCGCGCGCATCGTGCGTGAGGGGCCGGAAATCCTGAACAGCGTCGTGCACAATGGCCGCACGGGCCTGCGGTCCTACTCCGTCTCCGGTCGTGTCCGCGAACCGGGGGTGAAACTGCTGCCTGCCGGATCGACCATCCTGGACATCATCGACGCCTGCGGTGGCATGCTGGAGGGGCACACGTTCAAGGCCTATCAGCCGGGCGGTCCGTCATCGGGCCTGCTGCCTGCCAGCATCAGCGATGTGCCGCTGGACTTCGATACCCTGCAGCCGCACGGGTCCTTCATCGGGTCTGCTGCAGTGGTTGTGCTTTCCGATCATGACAGCGCCCGCGCCGCCGCCCTGAACATGCTCCGCTTCTTCGAGGACGAGAGCTGCGGCCAGTGCACCCCCTGCCGTGTCGGCTGCGAGAAGGCGGTGAAGCTGATGCAGGCGGACACATGGGATCAGGGCCTGCTGGAGGAACTGAGTCAGACGCTGGTCGATGCATCGATCTGCGGGCTGGGACAGGCCGCACCAAATCCGATCCGCCTGACCATGAAACACTTCCCGGAGGAGATCTGATGCGACACCTCGCACTGATCGTCGCCGGATTGGCGCTGGGTATTGCCGGGACGCTCGGGATTCAGCATTTCACTACCACACACGATGCTCTTGCGCCCTACGCCGGGCAGCAGTCACGCCAGGTCGCCAGCCTCAGCGCCAGTGACATCGATGATCTGAGCCTGGGCAAGGGCTGGGGACTGGCCAGACCAGCCGAACTGAACGGCTACCCCGGCCCCCTGCACGTACTGGAACTCGCGGACGACCTCGGACTCTCCGGGGAACAGCGCGACGCCGCGCAGCGTTCGTTCGATCGCATGCAGTCCAGGGCCCGCGAGCTCGGTCACGCCCTGATCGCGGCGGAAGCCGGGATCGACGCTCTGTTCAGGGAAGCAGCCGCTGATCCGGAAACCCTGAACGCACGTCTCGCCGTCTCCGAAGGGCTGCGCAGCAAACTCAGGGCAACCCATCTTCTGGCTCACCTCGAGGTAACGCCGGTTCTGACAACCGAGCAACGCGCGACATACAAACGCCTGCGTGGCTACGGCCATGCACATGGGAGACACTGACATGGCTGACCGTATCTCGTTCTCGCTCGACGGCCGTGGAGTAACGGCCTCAGCCGATGAAACCATCTGGGAAGTCGCCAAGCGTGAAGGCACGCTGATCCCGCACCTCTGTCATGCCGACCAACCGGGCTATCGCGCGGACGGCAACTGCCGCGCCTGCATGGTGGAGATCGACGGGGAACGGACTCTGGCCGCCTCCTGCATCCGCACTCCGGCGGAAGGCATGGTGGTGAAGACCGCAACCGAGCGGGCGACCAATGCCCGGAAGTCGGTCATCGAGATGCTGCTGGCCGACCAGCCGGAGCGGGAAAATGCGCACGACCGCTCCTCCCACCTCTGGCAGATGGCGGATCTGCAGGGTGTTTCGGAGAGTCGCTACCCGGCACTGGAGCAGGATCGTGTTCCCTTGCTGGACGGCTCCCACATGGCCATGCGGGTCAATCTGGATGCCTGCATCCACTGCAACCTCTGCGTCCGCGCCTGCCGTGAGGTTCAGGTCAACGACGTGATCGGTATGGCCTATCGGGGCCATGACGCCGCGATCAGCTTCGACTTCGATGATCCGATGGGCAACAGCACCTGTGTTGCCTGCGGTGAATGCGTGCAGGCCTGTCCCACCGGCGCGCTGATGCCCGCGATGGCGCTGGACGCGGCGGAAGCCGGGGACTCTGCCGTCTACGACCGCGAGGTGAAATCCGTCTGCCCCTATTGCGGTGTCGGCTGCCAGCTCAGTTTCAAGATCCGCGACGACCGGATTGCCTGGGTCGACGGTGTCGATGGCCCGGCCAATGAACAGCGTCTGTGCGTGAAGGGCCGTTTCGGCTTCGATTATGTGGATCACCCGCACCGGCTGACCAAACCGCTGATCCGTCGCGACGACGCCCCGGCGAAGGGGTTGAACGTCGATCCTGCCGACCTTTCCACACACTTCCGGGAAGCGACCTGGGAAGAAGCGCTGGAACGTGCGGTCGGCGGCATGGCGACACTGCGCGACAATGGCGGGGGGCAGACGATTGCCGGGTTCGGCTCCGCCAAGTGCTCCAACGAAGAGGCCTACCTGTTCCAGAAGCTGATCCGGCAGGGCTTCGGCCACAACAATGTCGATCACTGCACCCGGCTCTGCCACGCATCGTCCGTTGCCGCGCTGATGGAGAATGTCGGCTCCGGTGCCGTGACCGCGACGTTCAACGAGATCGAGAACGCCGACTGCGCCATCGTCATCGGTGCCAACCCGGTGGAGAACCACCCCGTCGCCGCCACCTACTTCAAGCAGTTTGCCAGGCGCGGCGGCAAGCTGATCGTGATGGATCCGCGCGGCGTCGGACTGGGTCGTCACGCCACCCACATGCTGCGGTTCCGCCCCGGTACCGACGTGTCGATGCTGAACGCGATCATGCATGTGATCGTGGAGGAGGAACTCTACGACCGGCAGTACATCGACGGCTTCACGGAGAACTGGGACGCCATGAAGGCGCACCTGGCCGACTTCCCGCCGGAGAAGATGGCGGAGGTCTGCGGTATCGAAGCCGGGACCCTGCGCGCCGTGGCGCGGGAGTTCGCCAACGCGAAAGCGGGCATGATCTTCTGGGGCATGGGCATTTCCCAGCATATCCACGGCACCGACAATTCCCGCTGCCTGATCTCGCTGGCACTGATGTGCGGTCATGTGGGCCGCCCCGGATCGGGCCTGCATCCGTTGCGGGGCCAGAACAATGTCCAGGGAGCCTCCGACGCCGGGCTGATCCCGATGTTCCTGCCTGACTATCAGACCGTCACGGACGACGGAGTGCGGTCGATGTTCAACGACATCTGGCAGAACCAGCGCGATTTCTCCGCCGAGAAGGGCCTGACGGTCGTCGAGATCATGGACGCTGTCCACGACGGGCAGATCCGGGGCATGTACATCATGGGCGAAAACCCGGCCATGTCGGACCCGGACGTGGAGCACGCCCGCGCCGCGCTGGCGAAGCTGGAACACCTGGTGGTGCAGGACATCTTCCTGACCGAGACAGCGAACTATGCCGACGTCATCCTGCCCGCCACCGCCTGGGCGGAGAAGGCCGGAACCGTCACCAACACCAACCGCCAGGTACAGCTTGGACGCCCCGCCGTCGCGGCACCGGGTGAGGCGAAGCCTGACTGGTGGATCACCATTCAGATCGCGCGCGGGCTCGGGCTCGACTGGGACTATGAGCACCCCCGTGACGTCTTCAACGAAATGAAGCGGTCGATGAAGTCCTTCGACAACATCACGTGGGAGCGACTGGAGGCGGAGGCAGCCGTGACCTACCCCAGCCTCAGCCCCGAGGATCCGGGCCAGCCCATCGTCTTCGGCGACGGGTTCCCGCGGGAGGGCGGTCGCGCCCGCTTCACCCCCGCAAGCATTGTCGCACCCGATGAGGTGCCTGACAGCGAGTACCCGATGGTGCTGATCACGGGGCGGCAGCTTGAGCACTGGCACACGGGGTCGATGACCCGCCGCACGGGCGTACTGGACGGGCTGGAGCCGGAGGCGACCTGTTCGCTGCACCCGAAGACCATTCGTGATCTCGGCATCCAGCCGGGTGACATGGTGCGGCTCAGCACCCGTCGCGGCAGCCTGACGGTGATGGCGCGGGCAGACCGTGCCGTCTCCGAAGGCAATGTCTTCATGCCCTTCGCCTTCGTCGAGGCGGCGGCGAACACGCTGACCAATCCGGCGCTGGACCCCTACGGCAAGATCCCCGAGTTCAAGTTCTCCGCCGTGCGTGTCGAGGCCGCGACGGAAATCGTCGCAGCCGAGTAGGCCTCGGTCATTTTTGACCTTTAGACGGTATCTGCAGACAGAAACCCCAGACACAGGGAGTCCGTGAGCGATGGCCCACATGAGCGACATCGAAATTGCCCGCGCCGCCACCAAGCAGCCCATCCAGACTGTCGGTGCCAAGCTGGACATCCCCACCGAGGCGCTGCTGCCCTACGGTCACGACAAGGCCAAGATCTCGCAGGACTTCATCGCTGCCCAGTCGGGGAAGCCGAACGGCAAGCTGATCCTGGTCACCGCGGTGAACCCCACCCCGGCGGGTGAAGGCAAGACCACCACGACCGTCGGTCTGGGTGACGGCCTGAACGCCATCGGCAAGCGCGCCGCGATCTGCATCCGCGAGGCCTCTCTCGGCCCCTGCTTCGGCATGAAGGGCGGGGCGGCAGGCGGCGGCTATGCCCAGGTGATCCCGATGGAGGATATCAACCTCCACTTCACCGGCGACTTCCACGCCATCACCTCCGCGCACAACCTGCTGTCGGCGATGATCGACAACCACATTCACTGGGGCAACAGCCTGGGCATAGATGCCCGCCGCGTGGCCTGGCGCCGGGTACTGGACATGAACGACCGCGCCCTGCGCGACGTGGTGCTGAGCCTCGGCGGCATCGGCAACGGCTTCCCGCGCCAGAGCGGCTTCGATATCACCGTCGCGTCGGAAGTCATGGCCATCCTCTGCCTCGCCACCAGCCTGGAAGACCTGCAGAAGCGGCTGGGTGACATCATCATCGCCTACCGCCGCGACCGCACCCCGATCTACTGTCGCGACCTGAACGCCGATGGTGCCATGACGGTGCTGCTGAAGGACGCGATGCAGCCGAACCTGGTACAGACGCTGGAGAATAATCCGGCCTTCGTCCATGGCGGTCCCTTCGCCAACATCGCGCACGGCTGCAACTCGGTCGCCGCAACGCAGACAGCGCTGAAGCTCGCCGACTATGTGGTGACGGAGGCCGGTTTCGGTGCCGACCTGGGCGCCGAGAAGTTCATGAACATCAAGTGCCGCAAGGCCGGACTGGCACCGGATGCCGTGGTCATCGTCGCCACCGTACGCGCCATGAAGATGAACGGCGGCGTCGCCAAGGATGACCTGGGCGCGGAGAACGTCGATGCGGTGAAGAAGGGCTGCGCCAATCTGGGCCGCCACATCGAGAACGTGAAGTCCTTCGGCGTGCCCGCAGTGGTCGCCATCAATCATTTCGTCGCCGACACGGATGCGGAGATCGAAGCGGTGAAGGCGTTCGTCGAATCCATGGGTTCCGAAGCCATTGTCTGCCGGCACTGGGCCAACGGCTCCGCCGGCATCCTCGACCTGGCGCACCGGGTGGTGGAGATCGCCGACAGCGGCATGTCCCAGTTCAGCCCGCTCTACCCCGACGAGATGCCGCTGTTCGAAAAGATCGAGACCATCGCCAAGCGCATCTATCGCGCCGACGAGGTGCTGGCCGACAAGGCGATCCGCAACCAGCTTCGCAAGTGGGAGGCTGACGGCTATGGCCATCTGCCGGTCTGCATGGCGAAGACCCAGTACAGCTTCTCCACTGACCCGAACCTGCGTGGCGCACCGACCGGCCACTCCCTGCCCGTGCGGGAAGTCCGCCTGTCCGCCGGTGCCGGTTTCATCGTCGTCATCTGCGGCGAGGTCATGACCATGCCGGGGCTGCCGAAGGTTCCGGCAGCGGAGCAGATCATGCTGAACGACGCCGGGGACATCGAAGGCCTGTTCTGATCGCGAAGCCCGCTCATGCCGGAAGAGGTCGTGAGCGGGTCCAGGGACCCATGCGTCAGACGGTTGACTGGCAGGGTTGACCGATGTCTCCACGGTGATAGGTCGTAACTTCCCTGCACAGGTTGCGGGCCGGATCACGAGGGGGCGTCAGTCAGCCAATGGGTATCTTCGAAAAGTTCCTGTCGCTCTGGATCGCGCTGGCGATGGTGGCGGGTATCCTGTTGGGCAACGTCGCCCCCGGACTGGTTTCGGCGGTTGCGGCGGCTGAGGTGGCGAGTGTCAATCTGGTGGTCGCCGTCCTGATCTGGGCGATGGTCTATCCCATGATGGTCGGCGTCGATCCGAGATCGCTGCGCGACGTGGCGCGACAGCCGCGCGGGCTGCTGATCACGCTGGTTGTGAACTGGCTGATCAAGCCGTTCACCATGGCGGCCCTGGCCGTGCTGTTCTTCGAGCATGTCTTCGCGCCCTGGATCCAGCCTGAAGACGCCATGCAGTACATCGCCGGGCTGATCCTGCTCGGGGCCGCGCCCTGCACGGCCATGGTGTTCGTCTGGTCACAACTGACGCGTGGTGACGAGACCTACACGCTGCTGCAGGTGTCGGTGAACGACCTGATCATGGTCATCGCCTTCGCCCCCATCGTGGCTTTCCTGCTGGGTGTCACGGACATCACCGTCCCCTGGTCGACCCTGGTCCTGTCTGTCCTGCTGTTCATCGCGCTACCGCTTGGCGCAGGATTGCTAACGCGCCGAAACCTGCGGACGGAGGTCAGGATCCAGTCTTTTCAGGCCCGGATCAAACCCTATTCGATCGTCGGCCTGATCGTCACGGTGATGATCCTGTTCGGCCTGCAGGGTCAGGTGATCGTCTCCAAGCCATTCGTCATCGTGCTGATCGCCGTACCGATCATCCTGCAGAGCTACAGCATCTTCGCTGTTGCCTACGTTGCAGCCTTTGCGCTGAAGGTGCCGCACCGCATCGCTGCCCCCTGCGCCCTGATCGGGACATCGAATTTCTTCGAACTTGCCGTCGCGGTGGCCATCAGCCTGTTCGGCCTGAACTCCGGCGCAGCCCTCGCGACCGTGGTCGGGGTTCTGGTGGAGGTTCCGGTCATGCTGACCCTGGTGGCCTTCGCGAACCGGACGCGGGCGCGGTTCGCCCCCTGACCGGACGCCGGAGAAATCGCCCTAGACGCCCGGCCAGATCAGTTCGAGGCGAATACCGCCCGGTTCGCGGAACATCATGTGCCTGCGCGGGCCTTCACCGAGCAGTTCCGGCATGAACTCGACGACAACACCGGGCCAGTCCCTCACCCGCTCCGCCAGTTCGCTCAACGTCGACTCCGCCGGAACCTCCAGCGCCAGGTGGTGCAGGCCGACATTGGCCCTGCGGTCGAAGCTGACGACTTCCCCGTCCTTGTCCACCTGCCACAGGGTCAGCCGGACCTGCCCGTCGGTGATCGCGTTGCGGGGATAGCTGTCATCCCGCGCCAGTTCCTGCCAGCCCAGCACGCTGGTGAAGAAGTCGGTCGTCTGGTCCAGATCAAGGACCGACAGGCCAAGATGGTTCATGCCGCTGGTAAGGCTCATCGGATTGTCCCGCTGTTGCTGATGTCTCGGTCACGGCCTGAATGACTGTTCCGCTCGCTCCGGCGCAGAACTAGCTGCTCTGCTCTTCCGCATCCATCTCCGCATAGACCTGCTTGATCAGCTTGATGGCATGGTTCGCCGCCGGGACCCCGGCATAGACGGCGACATGCAGCATGGCCTCCCGAATGTCGTCCAGCGTCGCGCCCGTGTTGCGGGTTGCCTTCGCATGCAGGGTCAGTTCGCCGTCACGTCCCAGCGCCGCCAGGATCGACAGGGTGACGATGGAGCGTTCGCGCAGGCTGAAATGCGGTCGCGTCCAGAGGCCGCCCCAGGCCGTCTCCGTGATGTAGTCCTGGAACTCGGCATCCAACTCCGTCGCCGCCGCCCGCGCCCGGTCCACATGGGCGTCGCCGAGCACCTTGCGGCGGACGCTCATGCCGGCCTCGAAGCGGTCACTGTTCTGCAGGGGATCATCAGCCAAGGTCATTCTCCCGGAAGAAGGCATCCATCAGCTCCAGTTGTTCGTCCGGGCGCTCGATGCAGGGCAGATGCCCCGCGCCATTGATCACCGCAAACTGCGCCCCGTCGATGAGGTTCGCCAGCGACTGCACCAGTTCCGGTGTCGTCGCCTTGTCCTCGTCGCCCACGATGCACAGCGCAGGCACGGTCAGGGCGGATGTGGACTGCGTGAAATCCGTGTCACGGATCGCGGCGGATGTGCCTGAATAGCCCGCCACCGGCGTCCGTTCGAACATGTTGCGATAGCCCTGATAGGCGGCATTCTCCGGCACCCTGTAGGCGGCGGAGAACCAGCGTTCCATCACGCCATCCGTCATGGCAGCCAGCCCCTTCGTCTCCACCGTCTCGATCCGCCCGTTCCAGAGCGCGTCGTCCCCGATCACGTGGCCCGTGTCGCACAGCACCAGACCGCGCACCAGGTCCGGGCGAGTGGCCGCCAGCCCCTGTGCGATCATGCCCCCGACCGACAGCCCGCAGATGACCGTTGACCCGATGCCCAGATGATCCAGCAGTGCCGCCAGATCACCTACGTGATCGGCCATCACGTAAGGTGCCGCCGGGGCCTCCGACAGGCCATGGCCGCGCTTGTCGCTGCGGATGCAGCGGAACCGCCCCTTCAGCCCCGCAACCACATCATCCCAGATGCGGAAATCCGTCCCCAGCGAGTTGGCGAAGGCAATGACCGGCAGGTCCGCCTCCCCCGTGTCGGCATAATGCAGCACCACACCATTCAGCCGCGCGAAATTCATCCCGGTATCCTCCCTCGGTCCCCGGCCACACCGTCAGAACGGCAGGCCAACGTAGTTCTCTGCCAGCGACCGCCCCGCCGCCTCTGACCCCGTCAGATAGTCCAGCTCCGCTTCCTGAATGCGCTGACCGAACGCGCCATTGTCGGGAAAGCGGTGCATCATTGACGTCATCCACCAGGAAAAGCGTACTGCCTTCCAGACCCGCGCCAGCGCCCGCCGCGAATACTCATCCAGTGCCGCGCCGTCCCGGTCATTGAAGAAGGCGTTCAGGCATTCATGCAGATAGTGCACGTCCGACACGGCCAGGTTCAGTCCCTTGGCACCGGTCGGTGGAACGATATGCGCCGCATCGCCCACCAGGAACAGGCGACCGAAGCGCATCGGCTCCGCCACGAAACTGCGCAGCGGCGCTATCGACTTCTCCAGCGACGGGCCGGTCACCAGCGCCTCCGCAGCCTCGGCATCCAGGCGGTTGCGCAGTTCGCCGTAGAAACGGTCGTCGGACCAGTTCTCCACCTTCTCATCCAGCTCGCACTGGATGTAGAAGCGGCTGCGGCTGCGCGACCGCATCGAACAGAGCGCGAAGCCGTTCCGATGGTTGGCGTAGATCAATTCGTCCGAGACCGGCGGCACATCGGCCAGCACACCCAGCCAGCCGAAGGGATACACACGCTCCACCGTCGTGATCGACCTCTCCGGCACACTTGCGCGGCTGACCCCGTGAAACCCGTCGCAGCCTGCAATGACATCGCAGCGGATCTCATGCGTCTGGCCGGCGTGTGTGTAGGTCACACGCGGCGTATCGCTGTCGAAGTCATCCACCGCGACTTCGCTGGCCTGATAGACCGTTTCGCAACCTGCAGCGCTCCGCACTTCCATGAGGTCGCGCGTGACCTCGGTCTGGCCGTAGACGGTGACGGTCTTGCCACCGGACAGGTGCTGCAGGTCGATACGGTGGCGTCGCCCGCCGAAGGCAAGCTCGACGCCGGAGTGGACCAGTCCCTCCGCCGCGCAGCGCGCGCCGGCACCGGCGCGGTTCAGAACATCGACCGTTCCCTGCTCCAGCACCCCGGCACGGATACGGCCCAGCACATAGTCCGCCGTCTGACGCTCCAGAATGATCGCCTCGATCCCCGACAGATGCAGCAACTGGCCCAGCAGCAGCCCGGAAGGCCCTGCCCCGATGATCACCACC
>BQJF01000063.1 GCA_021604565.1 Minwuia thermotolerans
GCTTCCTCGACCGCGATCTCGTCGAACGGGTTCATGGACATCTTGACATTGGCGAGATCGACACCGCTCTGGTCGGCTTTCACCCGCACCTTCACGTTGTAGTCGACCACGCGCTTGACAGCGACGAGTACCTTCATCTGGTCGTTTTCCCCAATCTTGTCGGAACCGGAAACGCAGCGTGGAGCGCTGCGCAGCCCCACACCGTACTTGAAAATCCTGCCATCTGACATGCCCGAAAACGGGCCCGGCGATGGTGCGGCGCACAATAGTAAGGCGGGCTGAGGGTGTCAACGAACCGTAATGCGTCCTCCGGGCAGGGCCGCCATGCCCGGAAAACCCGGTGTTCAGGCCCCCTGTTGCAGGATGCTTGATTGTCGTCGGCGTTCGTGGTGCGATGCTGATCCGAGCCGCGTGCCGGAGACGGTACACATGCGGAAGCTTGCAAAGGGTCAGTCTCTCTGACATAAGACCGCGCTCGCTTCTGACCATGGGCGAGATCCGGGGGGCCGGTCCAAGAACGGGTGCTGTGTGGGTTCCATGCACGGTGACCCGACGGTCGAATCCCCCTAGCAAACTGGCATTCGAATGCCGCGACCGCCGTCGGGCCGACGACGGCCGTGCTCCGCACAGCACGTCTGGCCCCTTGAGCACGGCTTCTGTTGAGACGATGGAGATCGCATGACGCGACAGACTGGGACGCCTCGCGCCTACGGCCTGCCGCCCGAGCAGGGCCTCTACGATCCACGCAACGAGCATGATGCGTGCGGTATCGGATTTGTTGTCGACATCAAGGGCCGAAAATCGCACGACATCGTCTCCCAGGGTCTTCAGGTTCTGGTGAACCTGACCCATCGCGGGGCTGTCGGTGCTGACCCGCTGGAAGGCGACGGCGCGGGTATCCTGGTCCAGATTCCGGACGCGTTCTTCCGCGAGGTCTGTGATTTCGAACTGCCGGAGCCGGGTCACTACGGTGTCCTGAACATCTTCCTGCCGAAGGATGCAGACATTCGCGTGCTCTGCGAGAACATGCTGGAGCGTTATGCGGTGGCGGAGGGACAGCGCGTGCTTGGCTGGCGCGACGTACCCGTGGACCGCAAGGGCATCGGCGAGAGCGTGCTGGCCGTGGAGCCGGTGATCCGCCAGATGTTCATCGCCCGTGACCCCGCACTGCCGGACCAGGACGCGTTCGAGCGCAAGCTGTTCGTCATCCGCAAGCAGGCGGCCATCGAGTCGCGCAAGATCAATCACCGCGAAGCGGGCATGTTGTACATCACCACCAGTTCGTCCCGGGTCATCTGCTACAAGGGGATGCTGCTGGCGGAACAGATCGGCAGCTACTTCAAGGATCTGACCGATCCGCGCTTCTCCTCGGCGCTGGCACTGGTGCATCAGCGCTTCTCCACCAATACGTTCCCGGCGTGGTCGCTGGCGCACCCGTTCCGTCTGATCTGCCACAATGGCGAGATCAATACCGCGCGCGGCAACGTCAACTGGATGGCGGCGCGTGGCAAGGCGCTGAAGTCGGAAGTGCTGGGCGAGGACCTGAAGAAGCTGTGGCCGCTGATCGCCGACGGCGTCTCGGATTCCGCCAGTTTCGACAATGCGCTGGAACTGCTGGTGGCCGGTGGCTACCCGCTCAGCCATGCGATGATGATGCTGATCCCGGAAGCCTGGGACAACAACCCGCTGATGGATCCGGCGCAGAAGGCATTCTACGAATATCACGCAGCACTGATGGAGCCGTGGGACGGCCCTGCCGCCGTCGCCTTCACCGATGGCCGCCAGATTGGTGCCACGCTGGACCGCAACGGTCTGCGCCCGGCCCGCTACATCGTCACCGACGATGATCGCGTCATCCTTGCCTCGGAAGCCGGAACCCTGCCCGTGCCAGAGGAGCGCATTCGCCGGAAGTGGCGGCTGCAGCCCGGCAAGATGCTGCTGATCGACACGGAGAAGGGCGAGATCGTCTCCGACGAGGCGCTGAAGGCAGAGATCGCGGCCAGCAAGCCCTATGGCAAGTGGGTTGCGGACAGCCAGTTGAAGATCAGCGACCTGCCGCCGGCCATGCCGCCGATGAAGCCGAACCGGACCACCATGCTGGATATGCAGCAGGTGTTCGGCTACACGCAGGAAGACCTGAAGTTCCTGATGGAACCCATGGCGGAGACCGGGGCGGAAGCCATCGGTTCCATGGGCAATGACACGCCGATTCCGGCGCTGTCGTCCAAGGGCAAGCCGCTCTACAACTATTTCAAACAGCTCTTCGCGCAGGTCACGAACCCGCCGATCGATCCGATCCGCGAGGAACTGGTGATGTCACTCACCAGCTTCATCGGCCCGCGTCCGAACCTGCTGGGTCTCGGGGGCGGCGCGCATCTCAAGCTGGAGGTCTCGCAGCCGATCCTGACCAATGAGGATCTGGAGCGTATCCGCCATATCGAGGATGTGCCGACCAACGACTTCCATGCACAGACGCTGGATATCACCTTCCCGCGTCAGGAAGGCCCCCAGGGCATGGCGCGCCGGATCAGTGCCTTGCAGCGGGAGGCGCAGGATTGTGTCGAGCGCGGCGAGAACATCATCATCCTGTCCGACCGTGCCGTCGACATGGACCGTGTGCCTGTTCCGGCCGCGCTGGCAACTTCGGCGGTTCACCATCATCTGGTGCGCAATGGGCTTCGTACCTCGGTGGGGCTGGTCGTGGAGACCGGCGAGGCGCGCGAAGTGCATCATTTCTGTGTTCTGGCCGGGTACGGGGCAGAGGCCATCAATCCCTGGCTCGCCTTCGAGACCCTGACAGACATGCATCCGGGCATCGCCCCGGATGAGGAGAAGCGCCTCCACAAGAACTACATAAAGGCGGTGGGCAAGGGCATCCTGAAGGTCATGTCCAAGATGGGCATCTCCACCTACCAGTCCTATTGCGGCGCGCAGATCTTCGACGCCGTTGGCCTGTCGAGCAGCTTCGTCGCGACCTATTTCCCCGGCACCCACACCCGCATCGAAGGCGTTGGTCTGGATGTACTGTCGGCGGAAACCGTGGAACGGCATCGGTTGGCGTACGAGGACGTGCCGATCTATCGCAACGCGCTGGATGTCGGCGGTGACTATGCGTTCCGTATCCGTGGTGACGCGCATGTCTGGACGCCGGAAACGGTCGGTCTGCTGCAGCATGCCGTGCGCGGCGACGCCCAGGACAAGTACCGGGAATATGCGCGCATCGTCAACGACCAGAGCAAGCAGTTGCTGACGCCGCGCGGCCTGTTCGACATCCACCTTGCCGAGGAGCCCGTGCCGCTGGAAGAGGTGGAACCTGCCGCCGACATCGTGAAGCGGTTCTCCACCGGTGCAATGTCCTTCGGCTCCATCAGCCGGGAGGCGCATACCACCCTCGCCATCGCCATGAACCGGATCGGCGGCAAGTCGAACACCGGCGAGGGCGGCGAGGAGCCGGAACGGTTCGTCACGATGGCAAACGGCGATTCGGAGCGGTCGGCGATCAAGCAGATCGCGTCAGGCCGGTTCGGTGTGACGGCGGAGTATCTCGTCAATTCGGACATGATGCAGATCAAGATGGCCCAGGGCGCGAAGCCCGGTGAGGGTGGCCAGTTGCCCGGACACAAGGTCGACAAGGTGATCGCGCGCGTGCGTCATTCGACCCCTGGTGTGGGCCTGATCTCCCCGCCGCCGCACCACGACATCTATTCCATCGAGGATCTGGCGCAGCTGATCTATGACCTGAAGAACGTGAACCCGACGGGTGACGTGTCGGTGAAGCTGGTGTCCGAAGTGGGTGTCGGCGTGGTCGCGGCCGGTGTCTCCAAGGCGAAGGCCGACCATGTGACCATCTCCGGTTATGAAGGCGGCACGGGTGCAAGTCCGCTGACCTCCATCAAGCATGCCGGCAGCCCGTGGGAGATCGGCCTCGCCGAGACCCAGCAGGCGCTGGTGCTGAACCGGCTGCGGGGCCGGATCGCGGTACAGGTCGATGGTGGTCTGCGTACCGGGCGCGACGTGATTGTCGGGGCCCTGCTGGGCGCGGATGAATTCGGCTTCGCCACCGCGCCGCTGATCGCCGCGGGCTGCATCATGATGCGCAAGTGTCACCTGAACACCTGCCCCGTGGGCGTGGCGACTCAGGACCCGGAATTGCGCAAGAAGTTCCAGGGCGCACCGGAGCACGTGATCAACTACTTCTTCTTCGTCGCGGAGGAAGTGCGGGAACTGATGGCCGCAATGGGTGTTCGCACCATCGACGAGTTGATCGGGCGCACCGACCTGCTGGACAAGAAGCAGGCGATCGAGCACTGGAAGGCGCGCGGTCTGGACTTCTCCCGTCTGTTCCACCGCCCGCAGGTCGGCCCGGAAGTTGCCGTGCGCAACACCGAGGAGCAGAACCACGACATCTACGAGATCCTGGACCGGGAACTGATCACGCAGGCGACGCATGCGCTGGAGTCCGGTACACCGGTGCAGATCGAGATGCCGATCCGCAACATGAACCGGACCACCGGTGCCATGCTGTCGGGTGAAGTGGCGAAGCGCTATGGCCATGCCGGGCTGCCGGAGGATTCGATCTCCGTCAGGTTCAAGGGCACGGCGGGCCAGAGCTTTGGCGCGTTCCTGGCGCGCGGGGTCAGTTTCGAGCTGTGCGGCGATGGCAATGACTATGTCGGCAAGGGGCTGTCAGGTGGCCGCATCGCCATCTATCCGGACCCGAGCAGCCAGATCGTGCCGGAGCAGAGCATCATCATCGGCAATACCGTGATGTATGGCGCGATTGCCGGCGAATGCTACTTCCGCGGTGTCGGCGGGGAGCGCTTCTGCGTACGCAACTCCGGCGCGACGGCGGTTGTCGAAGGCGTCGGCGACCATGGCTGCGAGTACATGACCGGCGGTATCGTGCTGGTCATCGGCCCCACCGGGCGCAACTTCGCAGCGGGCATGTCGGGCGGTATCGCCTATGTCCTGGACGAGCGTGGCGACTTCGAACGGCGCTGCAACGGGGAGATGGTGGACCTTGGTCCGGTCGACCCTGCCGATCTGGCGCCCGAGGGTGACGATCTGTCGGATCACCTGCGCCATGACGCCAGTCGTATCCGCATGCTGCTGGAGCGTCATGTGCACTACACCAACAGCGCCCGTGCGAAATCCCTGCTGGAAGATCTCGATGGCACGCTGTCGAAGATCGTCAAGGTCACACCGCGGGACTACGCACGCGCCCTGAACGAATTGCGGGCCGAGGAAGCCGCGACCGCCGAAGTCGGCGCTCTGCCGGGAGGAGATGACTGATGGGCAAGGTCACGGGTTTCCTGGAGATCGAACGCAAGGACCGCCACTACCGTCCGGCGGAGGAGCGGGTAAAGCACTTCCGTGAGTTCGTGGTGCCGCTTCCCGATGAGGAACTGAAGGCACAGGGCGCGCGCTGCATGGACTGCGGCATCCCCTATTGCCATCAGGGCTGTCCGGTGAACAACATCATCCCGGACTGGAACGATCTGGTCTACAACGACAGATGGCGGGAAGCGTCGGAGGTTCTGCACTCCACGAACAACTTCCCCGAGTTCACCGGTCGCGTCTGCCCCGCCCCGTGCGAGGCGTCGTGTACCCTGAACATCGATGACAGCCCGGTCACCATCAAGACCATCGAGTGCGCCATCGTCGACCGCGCCTTCAGCGAAGGCTGGATCGAACCGCAGATTCCGAAGCATCGCACCGGCAAGACGGTTGCCGTCGTCGGCTCCGGCCCTGCCGGGCTTGCTGCGGCGCAGCAGCTTGCCCGTGCCGGGCACCGGGTGCATGTGTTCGAGAAGAACGCGAAGATGGGTGGCCTGCTGCGCTATGGCATTCCCGACTTCAAGATGGAGAAGCACCTGATCGACCGCCGTCTGTCGCAGATGCAGACCGAGGGCGTGATGTTCATCGGTGGTATCCATGTCGGCATCGACAAATCGGTCGATGACCTGCTGGCCGAGTTCGACGCGGTTGTCCTGGCCGGTGGTGCGGAGGCCCCGCGCGACCTGCCGGTCCCGGGTCGTGATCTGGACGGGGTCATGTATGCGATGGATTTCCTGCCGCAGCAGAACCGCCGGGTCAGCAACGAACCGCTGGGCGATATCGAGGAAGTCACGGCAGAGGGCAAGCACGTCATCGTCATCGGCGGCGGCGATACCGGCTCCGACTGCATCGGCACCAGCTTCCGTCAGGGCGCGCTGTCCGTCAGCCAGCTCGAAATCATGCCGGCACCGCCGGAGCGCGAGAACAAGGCCCTGACCTGGCCGGACTGGCCGCTGAAGATGCGCACCTCCTCCAGCCAGGCAGAGGGTGCCGAGCGCGACTTCTCCGTGGTCACGACCGGAATCCGGGGCGAGAACGGCAAGGTCGTCGCTATCGAGTGCGCGCGGTGCGAGGGGCCGGAGAAGGGCTTCGCGAAGATCGAGGGATCGGATTTCGAACTGAAGGCCGATCTGGTGCTGCTGGCCATGGGCTTCGTCAGCCCGGTGCATGAGGGCATGATCGACGACCTGGCGGTGGACAAGGATCAGCGCGGCAATGTGCTGGCCAACACGGAGGACTATCGGACCTCCTGCGCCAACGTCTTCGCCTGCGGTGACATGCGTCGCGGTCAGAGCCTGGTCGTCTGGGCCATCCGCGAAGGCCGCCAGTGCGCCCGCTCCGTCGACGAGTTCCTGATGGGATCCACCCTGCTGCCGCGCTGATCGTTGGATTCGGGGCGGAGGACGATCTTCATTGCCCTCGCGCGCCTTCTGACCAGGAGAGCGTCGGCATGGCATCTCTCGCCTGCTTCCCCCCTTGCGGGGGAAGTGGCCGCGCAGCGGTCGATGGGGGGTGAAGCCGAAGGCTGCCGCGCAGTTGTCTGATGCTGCATCGGCTTCGCCGATCCACCCCCTTCCCGGCCTTCCCCCGTCGAGGGGGAAGGGGCGCTTGCTTCGTTGTTCGATCATTCCTCGTCGTCGCTGGTGTCAGGTTGAAATCCTGACGACGTCGCAGCGCCCGACCGTTCAGCGCCGGAACAGGTGCGTCAGTTCCGGAACGAAGGCCTCGCTGTGGCCTGCGCTGGCTGCAGACCCGATGGCGGAGGAGACGCCGTCGGCGATGGCCCGGCTGCCGGAACTCTCGCCAACCATCTCGCGGTAGTAGTCGATGTCCTTGATCGCATTGCCGATGGAGAAGGGCACGTCACCGGCATCGCCGGTCAGGATGCATTGCCTCAGCCGCTCCAGCGCGATCCCGGCCCCGCCGCCCTTGCCCAGCACATCGACGAAGACCTGGGGGTCCACCCCTGCCGCCGCCGCCTGCGCCGCCGCTTCCGCCAGCAGCGCCATGTGACCGATGGAGACATAGTTGTGCAGCAGCTTCATCCGGTGCCCGAAGCCGACGCCGCCCACGTGATCGATGTTCTCGGTGAAGGTATCCAGGACCGGCCGCGCCGCCTCCAGCACCTCGGCCTCGCCGCCGACGAGGATGTTCAGCGTGCCTTCATGCGCCTGCTTCGACAGCCGGGTCATCGGCGCATCCAGGAACCGGCCACCGGCCTCAGCCACCATCGCCGCCATCCGCTCCGTCGATTCCGGCAGCGCCGTTGAACAGTCCACGACAATGGCGCCGGGTTTCAGCGCAGCGATTACGCCCGACTCCCCGGTCATCACCGCCTCCACCTGGGGTGAGCCGGTAACGCAGATGATGACCAGATCGGAAACCGCCGCGACCGCACCCGGCGAGGCCTGCTGCTCCGCGCCCATCCCGATCAGATCGTCCACCGGCTGATTGCCGGGATGATCCATCATCACCAGCGGAAACCCGCCCTTCAGCACATTCAGCGCAATCCCGTGGCCCATGAGGCCCACACCGATGATCCCGACCCGCAATTTCTGTACCTCTTCACCCACTTGGGTTGGCGGGTCGGGTTGCGGATAGGGGGTGATCTTCGTAGCGATCTCTTCGATGCTGACTGTCGTGTCGAATTCGGCGATCTGTGGGTTCCCGCTGTCCAGATACTTCTGATCCGCGATCAGAACCGTTGTTGCACCATCATGAGGAAGAACAGTGCGAGGGGCTGAAGCTCTTCCGGACCAGCACTCTGCACGCTTCTTGTAGTCAGATGCTTGGGCGGGACTCAGTCGGTCGCCTGGATGCTTGATTTCGATATGCAGGGCAAAGCGGAAATCGCCTCTTCCGTCAAAGATCGCCAGAATGTCAATTTCACGGTCCCCGCATTGACCGCAAGCGCAGCTATTCTTGCCAATGAAATAGTTTCGCCACCAGTATGGTGTTCCTTTGGAGCGCCGCTGGAGCTGCTGACGATGTAGGGGAACAGCATATGCTGCATGCTCTGCAAAACAGGTCTTTGAAACAAACCAGTTGGCAAATTCAGAATCTTTGATGAAAGCTTCGGCAACTGGATTCGCGTAGGTGAATTCGATGTGCCCGTATTTGACCATCGCTCAATCTCCTTGAGATCAGAAACGGGAATTGCTGAAATCTGGTGTGATCGACAGACTCCCCTCTAGGACTTTGAAACAGGCTTGTACTGTTTGTCTACCGCCGATAGTCCGCCGTCATGCCGTAGCCGGACCATTGCAGCTTCAGCCATGAACCGTCCGGGCCGTACCAGACGTCGAAGTCGCGGCTGGTGTCGGCGTGATAGCGGCGGGCGAGGTGGCGCTTCTCAAGCGCGTCGATGAATTCCAGGTCCAGTTCCGTGATGGCGACCTTGCGGATGTCGCCCCGGGCAGCATCCAGGAACTGGCTCCGCTGCACGGCGTCCTGTCGCCAGAAGGCGGTGGAGGGCCAGGTGTCGGCGGGCAGGGTGCGGTTGCCGAAGCGCAGGCTGGTCACCTCCAGACCCTCCGCGCCCTGAACTGCCCTGACCTCGTCGCGGTTGTCGCCGTCGAGGGTGGTTGAGCTGAAGCTGACGAGCCGGTCGCCCTGCCAGACCTCCTCCGTTGTCTGTGTGTAGTCGAACACGGTGACGAAGAACAGCCGCACCCGGATCCGCACGTCGACCCTGACGGTCATCTGGTCCGCGTCGGGTCCGGGGCTGAAGCTCAGGCTGTGATGCCCGACCTTCGAGCCGGCGACATGCACGTCGAAATGGACGTCATCGGGTTGCGCCGCATGGACCGCGCCTGACAGGGCCGCCGCCGTCAGCAGGGCCAGCCCGCCCAGCAGCAGCCCACGACGGTCAATGCCGGGCGATGCCTGCGTAATCCGAGGCGGCGACCTCATCGCATTTCTCGCGGTAGGCCGGTGCGCCCGCAGCGTAGAGCAGGAAGGTGCGCTTGTTCTTGCCTTTGACATTGGAATTGATGCCCATGAACCATGAATCGACCTTGGTATAGAGCATCTTTTCCGCGCTTTCATGGACATGGTGTGTCCATTCCGTGGCAGCGGCCTCGTCCGCTTCCGCCGTCGCCAGCCCCTTTTCCAGCATGTTGCGGATGAAGTCGGTGGCCCACTCCACGTTCTGCTCGATACAGCGCGGAATGTTGCAGAAGGACGCGGCATTGTGCGGTCCCACCAGGGTCAGCATGTTGGGGAAGCCGGGCACCATCAGGCCGAGGTAGGTGACCGGCCCCTCCGCCCACTTCTGCTGCAGCGTCTGGCCGTCCACGCCCTCGAACGCGATCTTCGAGAAGCCGCCGGTCACGGCGTCGAAACCGGTGGCATAGATGATGATGTCGAATTCCAGTGACTCGGCGCTGGTTTGTATTCCCGTTGGCGTCACCCGCTCGATGGGCGTGTCCTGCAGGTTCACCAGCCGCACGTTGTCCTGATTGTAGACCTCGTAATAATTGGTCTCCAGCGGCACGCGCCGGGTGCCGAAACCATGGTCCTTCGGGATCAGCA
Source organism: Minwuia thermotolerans (assembly GCA_021604565.1). GTDB lineage: Bacteria > Pseudomonadota > Alphaproteobacteria > Minwuiales > Minwuiaceae > Minwuia > Minwuia thermotolerans_A. Next base: position 9,871 of record BQJF01000063.1, read on the forward strand.
TGTCGGCGACCTTCGGGTCCTTCACCCGCTGGCGGATCTTGGAGGCGACGAAGTCGGAGATTGTCTGGTTTGCTTCCTCGCTGACGAAGATGTCGCGGAAGTTGCCCATCCAGATTCCGAAGCCGGGGGAGTCGTAGAGTTCCTCGTAGAAGGCTTCCCGCTCCTCCGCACTCACCCCCATCGCACGGCGCGGGTCGGCGTCATGCATGAAGCAGCCGTGGGAGCGCTTGCAGACCTCGAAGATCTCCGGGTAGCGCGCGCGGATGTCCTGCTGCTGTTCCGGCGTGATCGGGCTGTTCTTCAGCGGCGCGCACCAGTTCGGGCGGCGCTGGAAAACGGTCAGTTGTCCGGCGGTCTTCGCGACCTCCTGAATCGTCTGCACCCCGGTGGCGCCGGTGCCAATGACCGCCACCCGCTTGCCCGTGAAATCCACCGGTTCATGCGGCCAGCGCGCGGTGTGCATCGACTGGCCCCGGAAGTCGTCGATGCCGTCGATGGTCGGCATGGTCGGGACCGACAGGGGGCCGATGGCGGTGATCAGGAACTGCGCGGAGCCGGTCCAGCCATCCGCGGTCCAGACCGTCCAGCGCTCCGCCTCACTGTCCCAGCGCGCGCGGTCAACGGTGCTGCCGAAACGGATGTCGCGACGCAGGTCCAGCTTGTCGGCGACGAAGTTGCAATAGCGCAGCGTCTCCGGCTGGGCCGAGAAATGCTCGCTCCACTGCCACTCGTCCAGGATCTCCTCGGAGAAGGAATAGCCGTAGGAATAGCTCTCGGAATCGAAGCGCGCGCCGGGATAGCGGTTCCAGTACCAGGTGCCGCCGACACCGTCCCCGGCCTCCAGCACCTGCACCGACATGCCCAGCCCGCGCAACTGGTGCAACTGGTACATGCCGGAAATCCCGGCCCCGATGATGATGGCGTTGAAAGTCTGCTCGGTCATGGTCGTCTCTCCCCTGCGCGGCAGGGTAGCACGTCATGAAACGGGAGCCAGAGCGCCCTCAGAATACCCCCTCTGCCCGCATCGCGGCCAGTTCGGCGTCGGTGTAGCCGAGGTCGCGCAGCAGGGATTCGGTATGTTCGCTCAAGTGCGGCAGGGCCGTGTTGGCGCGGCCCGGCTCCTCCGCGAACTTCATCGGGATACCGACGTGTTCGAAGCCGTTGGCATCCTCGAAGATCATGCCGCGATGGCGCAGTTGCGGGTCGTCGCAGGCCTGGCGCAGGTCGTTGACGGGCGCGAAGGCGGCGTCCACGTCATCGAACCATTCCACCCATTCCGCCTGGGTCTTCGTTGCGAAGGTCTCCCGCAGGAAGTCGATGGCGGGCTGCTGCGTCGGGCCGGGGGGCGGCTCGCAGGCCTCGATCAGGTCGGGGCGACCCAGCTTGGTCAGGATCGCCTTCGCAAAGTGCATCTCCGCCCCGCCCAGCACGATGTGCTTGCCATCGGACGTAGCGTAGATGTTGTACATGGCGTTGCCGCCCCAGGTCCGCTCATGCCTGACCACGGGCATCTTCTTCTCCGCGAAGACGGTGCCGAGCAGGTTCGGCATTGCCGCCATCAGCGAATCCATCATCGACAGATCGATGGTGTCGCCCTGACCGGTCTCGGTCCGGCGCAGCAGCGCCATCAGGATGGCTGACAGTCCCATAGTTGCCGACAGCATGTCCGCGTTGGCGATGCCGGGAATTGTCGGTGCGCCGTCCGCGCCGATGTTGCAGCTCAGCACGCCGGCCAGCGCCTCAGTTGCCAGATCGTGCGCCGGGCGCTTCACGTAGGGGCCGTCCTGGCCGAAGGCGGAGATGGAGCAATAGACCAGGCGCGGATTGCGGGCGCGCACGGTCTCGGCATCGACACCCAGCCGCTTCACCACGCCGGGGCGAAACGCCTCGATCATCACGTCGGCGGATTCGGCCAGCTTCAGCAATGCCTCCCGCCCCGCCTCCGTCTTCAGGTTGAGCTGCACCGATTTCTTGCCCCGGTGCGTGTTCTGGAAATAGACCGTCACCCCGTCGGCGCGGCGGGCACCGATCTCGCGGTTCGGTTCCCCGCCATTGATGGGTTCCAGCTTGATCACTTCCGCCCCGTGATCCGCCATCATCTGGGTCAGCAGAGGACCGGGCAGGAAAAGGGACAGGTCGAGGACGCGGATACCTTCCAGTTTCATCAGTAACCCTCCGACCGGGACCAGTCGAAATAGAGACCGTGGGCGCGCCTCGCGATGGGGCCGGGCTGCAGATCGCGACCTTCGTAGCGGGTGACGGGCACGACCTTGCCGAAATTGCCGGTGGTGAAGATCTCGTCCGCCTCGGCGAAGTCCTGCGGGGTCAGCGTGACCTCCTGCACCTCCACCCCGTCGGCGCGGAACAGCTCCGTCATCCGCTGCTTGGTGATGCCGTTCAGGAAGGTGCCGTTCCAGACCGGGGTCATGGCAACGCCATCCTTCACCATCCAGACGTTTGCCGTGGCCAGCTCGGCGATATTGCCGGACGGATCGCACAGCAGCGCATTGTCATAGCCACGCTGTGATGCTTCCCGCAGCGCACGCTGGGAATTGGGGTAGAGGCAGGAAGCCTTGGCGTCGGTGGGTGCCATGTCCCGTGCCGGACGGCGGTGGGTGGACAGGCAGACGCTCATCCCCGTCGCGGCAGGCAGGGGCGATTCGTAGACCGCCAGCGTGAACTCCGTCGATTCCGGATCGGGGGAGACGAAGCCGGTGCGGGCGAAGAACATCGGGCGGATGTAGTAGGCACGGTCACGGGGCAGGTCGGCCAGCGCCTCCCGGCACAGTTCCTCCACCCGTGCCGCGTCTTCCTTCGGTTCCAGCAGCATGGTGCGGGCGGAACGGACGACGCGCTCGCAATGGGGCGTCAGGTCGGGCGCCAGTCCCTCGAAAGCCCGCGCCCCGTCAAAGACGACACTGGCCATCCAGAAGGCATGATCCATCGGGCCGGTCAGACGCGGGTTCTCCGTGAACCAGTCCCCGTCGTAAAAGAACCGTGCTTCCATGCTGCGCTTTCCTCCCCAGCTTGTCCGTCAGGGTGTCTTAGTCGGTTTTGCTGCGGGATGGAATTGCCTGCGGATCCTCCCCTGCCCCGCGCAGCGCCGTGGTGGCATTGCCCTGCGCAAGCCTGTATCAGCATCGGCAGAGATACTTTCAGGATCCGGAACGATGAGCCTGCTTTTTCCCATAGCGCGACGTCTGCTGTTCAGCATGGATCCCGAACGGGCGCACGGGCTGACCGTGCGGGCGCTTGCCAGCCCGGCGCTGGCCAGGCTGGCCGCCGTGCGGGTGCCCGACATGCCGGTGGAGATTGCGGGTCTGCGGCTGCCGAACCCGGTGGGACTTGCAGCGGGGCTGGACAAGAACGCGGTGGCCGTCGATGGCCTGCTGGCGCTTGGCTTCGGCTTCGTGGAGATCGGCGGCGTGACGCCGAATCCACAACCGGGCAATCCCCGGCCCCGCGTCTTCCGGCTGCTGGAGGATCGGGCGGTGATCAATCGCTATGGCCTGAATTCCGACGGGGCGGAGGCCGTGGCGCGCAACCTGGAACGGCGCCGTGCGCCGGGTATCGTCGGCGTCAACCTGGGGGCCAACAAGGAAAGCGCTGACCGTATCGCAGATTATGCGGAATGCCTGCGGGTAGTCGGCCCGCTGGTGGACTATGCGACGGTCAATGTCTCTTCCCCCAACACGCCTGGTCTGCGCGCCCTGCAGGACCGCGCCGCGCTGGTGGAGATATTCGAGCGGCTGAACAGGGTGCGGGACGAGGGGCGTCTGAAGACGCCCCTGTTCCTGAAGGTCGCGCCGGACCTGACGGCGGAGGACATCACGGATGTCTCCGCCGTTGCGCGGGACATGGGGATCGACGCCCTGGTCATTGCCAATACGACCATCGCCCGCCCGGACAGCCTGCGCAGTCCGAACCGCACGGAAGTCGGTGGCCTGAGCGGGGCGCCGCTGTCGGGTCCCTCGACCGAAGTGCTCTCCCGCTTCCGAGACGCAACCGGGGGAGAGATTCCGCTGATCGGGGTCGGTGGCATCATGTCGGGGGCGGATGCGGCGGCGAAGGTGCAGGCCGGGGCGTCGGCGGTGCAGTTCTATACCGGCATGATCTGGCGCGGCCCGGACCTGATACGCGAGTCGGCTGAGGCCATTGCCGCTGTCCGCGCAACATGAGCGCCCCGCGCAAGCCGCGCCCGCCTGTCGAGGTCGGCATGGCCATGATGGCGGCGGGGATGCTCTGGATTCCCTGCATCGACGCCATCGCCAAGGTCCTGGGGGAGCACGTGCCGCCCGGCCAGATCGCGGCCAGCCGCTTCCTGTTCCAGTCGTTGCTGCTGTTTCCGCTGTTGCTGATTGCGGGGGGACTGCCCCGCGTGCCCTGGCGGCAGTTGCACCTGCATGCCGCGCGCGGGGCGCTGATCGCCATGGCCACCGCGTTCTTCTTCACCGCACTGCAATACATGCCGATCGCGGATGCCATCGCGATCTTCTTCGTAGAGCCGCTGATCCTGACCCTGCTGTCGGGGCTGTTCCTGGGGGAGGCCGTGGGCTGGCGTCGCATGTCTGCAGTGCTGGTGGGGTTCCTGGGGGCGCTGATCGTCATCCGACCGGGCTTCGGCTGGGTCGGCTGGCCGGCGCTGATGCCCCTGCTCGCGGCAGGCTGCTTCGCCGTCTATCTGGTGCTGACCCGGCGCATGGCCCAGACCGGTGATGCGGTACAGATGCAGTTCTGGGCCGGGGTGTTCGGCTTTCTGACCATGGCGGCGGTCCTGACCTTCGGTGGGGTCGTCGGGATACCGGCACTGACCGCGGTTCGCCCTGAACTGCATGAGTGGGGTCTGCTGTTCGCGCTGGGGCTGGTGGCGACTGCAGGCCACATGCTGGTGGTTCATGCGTTCCGGCGTGCTCCGGCAGGGGTGCTTGCTCCGTTCCAGTACCTGGAGATCATCAGTGCGACGGTGCTTGGTTACCTCATTTTCGACGACTTTCCCGATGCTGTGACCTGGACCGGCATCGCAGTCATCGTCGGGGCCGGGATGTATGTGTTCCATCGGGAGCGGAAGCTGGCACGCATTTCCCACTGATCCGATGTGAAACGGCCACAAGTGGCCGATATTCCGGCTGTTTAGGTGTTGTCAGAATGGTACAGCCGCGCCGCCCGTGATATGAATGCGACTCAGGGAGAAGACCCGTCAAGGGCAGGCGACCGGGGGAGAGCGAGATGCGTTCAAGGACACTTGTCCTCGCCGCGGCATTGGCGGCACTGCCATTGGTGATGGTGTCCATGGATCTGCAGGCAGGTCCGGGTCAGACCCTTCGACTGGCCCAGAACCAGACCGAAGCCAGCCCGGCGCCAGAGAAACCTGCACCAGAGACACAGGAATCACAGAAACCGGCGGCCCAGAAGCCAGCGCCGCCGCCCACCCAGTTCATCCCCATCGCCGCCTACTGGACCGGCCCCTACGCCGCAGGCGGTTCCGCCTTTGGTGACGGCATGGCGGACTATTACCGGCTGCTGAACAAGCGGGACGGCGGCATCAATGGCGTCAGGTTGCGCTGGGAAAAGTGCGAGACCGCCTACAAGGCCGAACGTGTCGCTGCCTGCTACGAGAAGCTGAAGAAGGCCAGCGCGAGCGGCCTGCCGTTCTTTCATCCGCTCTCGACCGACGCGACCTATGCGCTGGTGGAGCAGGGCAGGGTTGATCAGGTTCCCATCATCACCATGGGGTACGGGCGCGCGGACGGGTCGGATGGCCGGGTCTTCCCCTATCTGTTTCCCGTCATCACCAGCTACTGGAGCCAGTCAACTTCCGAGATCCGCTTCATCGGACAACTCGAAGGCGGCATGGAGAAGCTGGCGGGCCTGAAGATCGCCAACGTCCACCATGATTCCGCCTACGGGAAGGAGACCATTCCGGTTCTGGAACGCCAGGCGCAGAAGTATGGCTTCGAGTTCCGCAACTTCCCGGTTGCCCATCCCGGACTTGACCAGAAGTCGATCTGGCTGCAGGTCGCGCGGCAGTACAAGCCGGATTACGTGATCCTGCGCGGCTGGGGCGTGATGAATCCCATGGCACTGAAGGAAGCGCGGCGGGTCAAGTTTCCGGCCAGCAAGGTCATAGGCTCCTGGTGGTCGGGGTCGGAGGAGGACGTGATCCCCGCCGGACCGGCCGCGAAGGATTACTACGCCGCCGGGTACCAGTCCGCAGGCGCGGACTATCCGGTCATTCAGGACATGCTCCAGCACGTCTACGATCAGGGCGAGGGCGACATGGACCCGCGACGGGTGGGCTCGATATACTTCAATCGTGCCGTGGCCATGGCCATCGTCGGGACCGAGGCCATCCGCGATGCCATGCGGATGGTGGGGGAGAACCGTCCGGTCACCGGGGCAGAAGTCCAGGCTGCACTGGAGCAACTGACGCTCGATGAGGCGCGGCTGGCGAAGCTTGGCGCAGTTGGCCTGCTGCCGGAGATCAGGCTGTCGTGCCGCAATCACGGCGGTGACTCACCTTTGAAGTTCCTGCAATGGAACGGTACGGCCTGGGCGGAAGCGACCGACTGGATCGAGACCGATCAGTCCATCGTACGCCCGATGGCGGAATCCTCCGCGGCTGCCTACGCGAACGAAAACGGCATCACGCCGCGCATCTGTCCGAACTGACGGCTGCCTCTGATCTGCCGGGCCGATCTGCCGGTCGCGTTTCAGTCCGTCGGCGTCGTGACGGTCAGGCGCGCGGATCCGGCCTGCAACGTGCCCTCCGGCCGGTCGAGGCGCAGCATCGCCAGCACGTGGTCGCCCGCCCCGGAACGCACGGTCCCGACGCTGCGACCGTCCACGACAACGTCCGCGCCGGCGTCAGGCAGTTCGCCCTCCACATGGCACGACAGCAGCATCTTGCGCACGTTGCCGCGATACTTGCTGCGCGCCGTGATCTCCTGCCCGACGTAGCAGCCCTTGCGGAAGTCGATGCCGTTCAGCTTGTCGAAACGAACCTCCAGCATGAAGTTCTTCTCCACCTCCATGTCCCGGCTGCCATCCGGGATGCCGCGTGACACGCGCAATGCATGATAGGCGGACAGGTCGTCATAATGATCGGGCAGGGGGTTCGCGGCAGGCCAGAGCAGGCGTTGCCCCATGGCCGGGTCGCGAGGGTCGGTGAAGCTGATCACGCCTTCGCCCGCGACACCTCCGTCGGGTGCCGCCAGCACCTGCCAGTCCGCGCTGACGTCGTCGATGGTGACCTTGGATCGCAGTTTGTACATGGTCAGGCGTCGCTTCAGGTCGTCGATCCGGGGGGCCTCGACCTCGAGCAGCAGGGCGTCGCCGTCTGGATCGGGTGTGACGAAGAAGTCATGCAGGAACTTGCCCTGGGGGGTCAGCAGCGCGGCATAGACCGCCGTCCCGGCTGCGATTCCCGCAACATTGTTGGTCACCAGTGCCTGGAGGAAACTCCCGGCCTCGGCTCCGCCAATCCGCAGCACGCCCCTGTCAGGTATTCTGAAGACATTCATTGCGCCTGTTCTCCGCTGATCCGGGGACCTGATCCTACTCTGCCGCCAGGCTCGCCGGGCGGGTCCACGCGTGCTGTTTCGAGTGGGGGTCGAGCGGTGTCTCGACCAGGTGATTGGTATAGTTCGAAATCACCTTGTGTGCGATCACGCCGACGATCTCGATCACATTGCGTTTGGTGAAACCCGCCGCCATGAAGCTGTCGAGGTCGGCGTCATCCACCCAGCCGCGCTGAACCACCATCTTCTGCGTGAAGTCGCGCAGCACGTTCAGGCGGTCGTCGGGGAAGGGGGAGTTGGTGCGCGCCGCCTCGATCACGTCCTGGGGAATCTTCTCCGCATTGGCGATCCGTGTGTGGCCTGCCATGCAGTAGGTACAGTCGTGATAGGCGTTGATGGTGAACCACACGACATGCCGCTCCTCGGGCGAGAAGGACATCTTCATCACGGCACGGCTGAGGGCCATGTAGGCTTCTGTCGTGGCGGGTGCCTCCACCATTCCGGCAATCAGGTTGGGGACGAAACCATAGCTCTTCTCCGCCTTGTCCAGCAGATCCCTGCCGTCCTCCGGTGCCGTTTCCTTCGTGTGAAGCTGAAACCGTGTCATCGTCACCTCCTGCGTGTCTGCCCCGCTATCTGATGCGGCTGAGGCAGCAATCAAGGTTCCCCGTCGCCCGCGTGAGGGTCGCAGGGGGAACAGTAGTCGGTCGTGACCGACGCAAGCGAGGTTGCCGACTGTGGGAAGAACGGGTTGACCGACAGGGGGGGTTAACATGACCGATGAACTGATCCATCTGGCACGCTGGCACAATGGGGAGAAGGCGTTCTCCCCCTTCTCGGATGCGGAGATGCAGCGCAGGCAGGACGCCATGCGGACGCTGATGGCGGCGGATGGCATGGATGCCTGCCTGTTCAGCAGCTACCACAACATCTGTTACTTCTCGGGGTTCATGTACTGCCAGTTCGGTCGGCGCTACGCCCTGACCCTGACCCGGGACGCGGCGACGACCCTGACCGCGGCGATCGATGGCGGGCAGCCCTGGCGGCGGACGTTCGGCGATAACCTGACCTACACGGACTGGCGGCGGGAGAGCTATTTCGATGGTCTGAAGCAGTTGCTGACCGGGGTGCGGCGACTGGGTATCGAGTTCGATCACGTGACCCTGCAGTTCCGCGATCTGCTGGCGGTTCACTTCCCGGACGTGGAACTGGTCGATTGCAGTGAAGCGGCCATGCGCCTGCGCACGGTCAAGTCGGTGGAAGAACACGCCCTGATCCGCGAGGGTGCGCGCATCTGCCGGATCGGCGGGGAGGCCGTGATGGAAACCGCCCGCCCCGGCGTGCCGGAGCACGAGGTGGCACTGGCTTCCACCAATGCCATGGTGCGGGCCATCGCGGACAGTTTCCCCTTTGTCGAGCTGATGGATACCTGGACCTGGTTCCAGTCCGGCATCAATACCGACGGTGCCCACAATCCGGTGACCAACCGGCCGATCGAACAGGGTGACATACTCTCCCTGAACACGTTCCCGATGATCTTCGGCTATTACACCGCGCTGGAACGGACCCTGTTCGCAGGTGCGGTGGACGCGGTTTCGCTGGACCTCTGGCAGAAGAACTGCGCGGTGCATGTGCGGGGCATGGAACTGATCCGACCGGGCGCACGCTGCTGCGATATCGCGCTGGAACTGAACGAGATGTATCGCGGCTGGGACCTGCTGAAATATCGCTCCTTCGGCTATGGCCACAGCTTTGGCGTGTTGTCCCACTACTACGGGCGCGAAGCTGCGGTGGAACTGCGAGAGGACGTGGAGACCGTGCTGCAACCGGGCATGGTGGTATCCATGGAACCCATGATCATGCTGCCCGACGGCGTGCCCGGGGCAGGTGGCTACCGCGAGCACGATATCCTGATCGTCACCGAGGACGGGGCGGAGAACATCACCGACTTTCCCTTTGGTCCGGAGACCATGATTCTGCCTGCTTGATCAGCAACAGGTCAGGGTGGTTGCATGATGATCACAAAGCTGACATCGTTGCACCGCAACACGAAGATGGGTCCAGACACTGCGGCGACAAGCAGGTCGGACCGACAGGGACTGCAAACGCTGACAGGGCGTTCGAACTTGAAGCACCCGCAATCAATGCGGGGCACACAGGGAATAGAGGCAGCTGCGTGACAGGCGATCAGTCGACGGGCGATCCATTCGTCCGGTTCCAGGAAGTGCAGAAGAGCTATGACGGCGAAACGCTCGTCGTCAAGAATCTGAACCTCGATATCGCCAATGGCGAGTTCCTGACAATGCTTGGCCCGTCCGGGTCCGGGAAGACAACCTGCCTGATGATGCTTGCGGGGTTCGAGACCCCGACCCACGGCAAGATCGTTCTGGACGGTGCGCCGCTGAATGACGTGCCGCCGCACAAGCGCGACATCGGCATGGTATTCCAGAACTACGCGCTGTTCCCCCACATGACGGTGGCGGAGAACCTGGCCTTCCCGCTGAAGGTCCGCAAGATGGGCAAGGCGGAGATCGAGGAGCGGGTGCAGCGGGCGCTGGACATGGTGCAGCTCGGCCCCTTCGGCGGTCGCCGTCCGATGCAGCTTTCCGGTGGACAGCAGCAGCGCGTCGCCGTGGCCCGCGCGCTGGTCTTCGACCCGAAACTGGTGCTGATGGACGAACCGCTGGGCGCGCTGGACAAGCAGCTCCGCGAACAGATGCAGTTTGAGATCAAGCACATCCATGACAATCTCGGCATCACGGTCGTCTATGTGACGCATGACCAGTCCGAAGCACTGACCATGTCCAACCGGATTGCCGTGTTCAACGACGGCATCATCCAGCAACTGGCACCCCCTGCGGACCTGTATGAACGCCCTGACAATGCGTTCGTGGCGCAGTTCATCGGCGAGAACAACAAGCTGACAGGCAAGGTTCTGGCGGCGGATGGGGACAAGTGTTCGGTGGAACTCGACAGCGGTGAGAAGGTGACCGCCCTGTCGATCAGCCACGGTGGTGTGGGGCAGCCGACGATGCTTTCGATCCGGCCCGAGCGGGTGATGATCGGCGACGATGTGAAGGACTGCGATGTCCATGTCGATGCGCGGGTGCAGGAACTCATCTATCTCGGCGACCACATCCGCACGCGCTTGACCGTATGCGGCCGCGACGACTTCGTGGTGAAGATTCCGAATTCAACAGATCGTGCCGGTCTCGTGCCCGGCAACGAAATTTCCCTTGGCTGGCGGACACGTGACTGCCGGGCACTCGATATGCCTGACAATCTGTGATCACAGGGCCGGCAGGGAACAGGATCGCACGAGAGAAAACTCAAGGAGGCTCAGAATGAAAAGCTTCAAGTCAGCCCTGATTGCGGCTGCTGTGGCCAGTGTGGCGGCAGGTGCCGTGACCAGTGCCCAGGCCGAGACGGAACTGGTTGTCGTATCATGGGGCGGTGCCTATTCGGCCAGCCAGCAGGGTGCCTATCACGACCCCTACATGGCCGCCAATTCCGATGTCACGATCGTCAATGACGACTCGTCCAACGCTGCCGTGGCCAAGCTGCGCGCGATGAACGAAGCCGGCAACGTCACCTGGGATCTGGTTGATGTGGTCGCCGCCGATGCCATCCGTCTCTGCGACGAGGGCCTGGCCGAGATCATCGACCATGACAAGGTGCTGGCACCGGCCCCCGATGGCACGCCTGCCTCGGAGGACTTCGGCGACCTGATCGTGTCCGAATGCTTCATCCCGCAGATCGTCTATTCCACGACCTTCGGCTATCGCACCGACCTGGTGTCGTCCACGCCGACCAGCGTCTGCGATGTCTTCGATCTGGAAAAGTTCCCCGGCAAGCGCGCGCTGGAGAAGAACCCGATCAACAACATGGAATGGGCCCTGCTCTGTGACGGCGTTGCGCCGGACCAGGTCTATGAGGTCCTGGGCACCCGCGACGGTGTCGAAAAGGCCCTGGCCAAGCTTGGCACCATCAAGGACAGCGTTGTCTGGTGGACCAAGGGCGCACAGACACCGCAGCTTCTGGCTGACGGCGAAGTCGTGATGGGCTCCACCTACAATGGTCGTCTCTTCTCGGTGATCGAGGAAGAGAAGCAGCCGATCGCGATGCTGTGGGACTGGCAGGTGTTTGACCTGGACGGCTGGATCGTCCCGACGGGCACCAAGAACAAGGCGGCGGTGATGGAGTATCTGCGCTTCGCCACCGACACCCAGCGTCTGGCTGATCAGGCCAAGTTCATCTCCTATGGTCCGGCCCGCAAGTCGTCGGCACCGCTGGTGGGCAAGCATGCCACGCTGGGCATCGACATGGCACCGCACATGCCGACCGATCCCGCGAATTCCAAGACCACCCTGCTCTACAACTACGAGTTCTGGGCGGACAATCGCGACGATATCGACGAGCGTTTCCAGTCCTGGCTGCTGCAGTAAGGCTCGTGACGTGACGGACTCCGGGGCGGGTTTCGCCCGCCCCGGAAACCGTTGCCGCTCCCGAATGCGTCCCGCCAGCGGACGCCTTCCGGTGTGGCATCGGCCCGGATGGCGACATTCGGGACAGGTATTGGGCAGGGGGCTCAGCGAACCAGGATGACAGCGACCGACATGCAGAACAGTGCCGCCGACGCGATCGTCACCGCGGACGGCCAGCCGCTGAAGGTCTCCCTGGCAAGGGCGCTGCGGCGACAGCGCATGTTCGCGCTGGCCCTCGTCGCGCCGCTGTTCATCTTCGTCGCCATCAGCTTCATCATTCCCATCGCCGACATGCTGTTCCGCTCCGTCGAGAACGGCATTGTCGAGGAGATCCTGCCGAAGACCGTCAAGGCGCTGGAAAGCTGGGACGAGACCTCTGGCGAATTGCCGGACGAGGCTGTCTATGCGGCCATGGTCGCGGACCTGAAGGTGGCGCGGAAGGAACGGACCAACACCAAGGTCGGTCAGCGGCTGAACTACGAACGATCCGGCATGTCCAGCCTGTTCCGTGGCGCGGGGCGCAAGGCCGGACGCATCAAGGAAGCGCCTTACAAGGAGCAGTTGATCAAGTCCGACAAGGACTGGGGCAAGGTCGTCACCTGGCAGGTGATCAAGCAGTTCTCGCCCAATCTGACCCCGGGGTACTACCTGGCCTCGGTCGACGCCATGCAGACGCCGGAGGGCGATATCCGGTTCGAGGATTCCGAGAAGGCGATCCATACGAAACTGTTCATCCGCACCATGATCATGTCCGTGGTGATCACGCTGATGACCCTGCTGCTCGGCTTCCCGATCGCTTACCTGATCGCCACGCAACCGGCCAAGATCGGCAATCTGCTGATCATCCTGGTGCTGTTGCCCTTCTGGACCTCGCTGCTGGTACGCACGACATCCTGGATCGCGCTGTTGCAGCAACAGGGGGTGATCAACGATATCCTGGTCTTCGTCGGGATCATCTCCGATGACGGGCGATTGGCCATGATCCACAACGCCACCGGCTCGGTGATCGCCATGACGCATATCCTGCTGCCGTTCATGGTGCTGCCGCTCTACAGCGTCATGAAGACCGTGCCACCGACATACATGCGCGCCGCGACATCGCTTGGCGCGCATCCGTGGCCGGCCTTCTGGAAGGTCTATTTCCCGAACACGGTGCCGGGTATCGGCGCCGGGGCGATCCTGGTCTTCATCCTGGCCATCGGCTACTACATCACGCCGGAACTGGTCGGCGGTACGTCCGGAACCTTCATCTCCAACCGCATCGCCTTCCATATCCAGAACTCCCTTAACTGGGGTCTGGCGGCGGCGCTGGGCGCGGTTCTGCTGGCCATCGTGCTGGTGTTCTACCTGCTGTACGACAAGATCGTCGGCATCGACAACATGAAGCTGGGTTAGGGGAGAGACCAATGGCTGCCCTTCCACCCTATG
>BQJF01000064.1 GCA_021604565.1 Minwuia thermotolerans
GCCGGCCTGAACTGCGTCATGTCGAACAGCTTCGGATTCGGCGGCACCAACGCCAGCCTGATCTTCAAGCGGTTCGAGGACTGAAGGCATGGCTGACAAACTGATGCAGGGCCGCCGCGGCCTGATCATGGGCGTGGCGAACGACCATTCCATTGCCTGGGCCATTGCCAGGGCCGCCCACGAACAGGGCGCAGAACTGGGTTTCACCTATCAGGGTGATGCCTTCCTGAAGCGTGCCAAACCGCTGGTCGACCAGGTCGGCGGGGCGTTTCTGGAGAACTGCGACGTCACCCGTGACGGCGACCTGGAGCGGGTCTTCGACCGCGTTTCCAGCACCTGGGGCGGGCTCGACTTCGTGCTGCACGCGGTGGCCTATTCCGACAAGAGCGAACTCTCGGGACGCTACATCGACACCACGGCAACCAACTTCAGCAACACCATGGCGATCAGTTGCTATTCCTTCACCGAGACGGCGCGTCTCGCCGCGCCGCTGATGACCGGTGGCGGCAGCCTGCTGACGCTGTCGTTCGCCGGGTCGGAACGCTGGATGCCGAGCTACAATGTCATGGGTGTCGCCAAGGCGGCGCTGGAGGCAAGCGTGCGCTACATCGCCGTCGACCTGGGTCCGCAGCAGATTCGCGCCAATGCGATTTCGGCCGGGCCGATGCGGACGATATCCGGCTCCGCCGTCGGCGATGCACGCTATGTCTACGGCTGGACCCGCGACCACGCCCCGCTGCAGCGCGCCATCACGCAGGAAGATGTCGGCGGTGCCGGTGTCTACTTCCTGTCCGACCTGTCCGCCGGCGTGACCGGCGAAGTCCACCATGTCGACAGCGGCTTCAACATCATGGGCATGGTCAACCCGCACCGCATCCACGACAAGGACTGAGAGCCTTCCCGGCTATCCCGCTGATCAAGGATTCCAGTGCGTTTCCGGCTAACCGGTTCTTCAGAGCTGCCACTCGTCCAGGTACTTGGCAAACGCCTTCTCGAATGGCTCCAGAATCCGTCGTGCCACCGGTTTCTTGAACTTCCATATCAACGGATCGGTCAGCAGATCCGTATCGAAATTGTCGTCTGCGATCTTCTCCACGATCTCCACCACGCGCGGTTCCAGCAGCTTGCGCGCACGCTCCGCCGTCAGTTGCCCCTTTGGCCAGGGCACATTTCCATCCGGCTCCGCGGCCTTTCCGACCAACGGAATGACGGGCAGGTAGCCTTCTCCAGCCGCCTTGCCGTAGAGCTGCCGCTGGTCATCGCTCCAGTCGGCGAACAGCAGGTGGTTCTCATCCAGCGCGAACTCTTCCAGCAGGAAAGTCCTGCAGTTCGCGCGCCCCAGCATGTAGTCATGATGGCGGTAATCCTCATCAAAGAAACCACTGAAACCGCCAAGTCCTCCAGTTGCCAAAGCCTTCTCACCGCCATAGACACCTCGCTGCGGTCGGACCAGATAGCGACTGAAGACACTCTCGTCAGCCATCATCATCAGGTCGGAAGTCGCGTATCGCCCCTGCCCGATCACCCCATCGATCAGTGACCCCGCCAACGAGAAGAGGTCGCTGAAGGCCGCGTCTCCAAGGTCCGAACTGCTCGCCAGGGGGTCCACGAGAATGACACCGCGGTTGGCCTCCATCCGATCCCGCGGATTACGCCCCGTCGGCCCCGAAAGGTGAGTCCGCGCCAACTCTATTGGCTCGTTGTTGAAGGTTCCGCCATCAACCGACAGCAGGCTGTAGGTTTCCGCGTCAACACTCTCAGGCCAGATTGGACGCAGTGGCCACGCCTCCGCCTGACCGCTCTCGCCCGGCACCACCGCGACCCGATAGTCGTAGTGGTTTCTGGGGCGCCGAAGAGCAATCGCCGGAAAGGCAAGCGGAAAGGCGCCACTGGCGCGCGCATAGTTGGCCAGCGTCATCCAGTTCACCGCGCCCCCGCGACCATCCTGCTGCACAAAGAACGTGTCCGCGCGCACCTCTTCTGGGGTCAGATCATTGTTCTGGCTGACATCGCATGCGAACCGGGCAAAATCCGCATGGCTCTTGTAGACTTGTTTCCTGTCGTTACCAAAGTCGATTCCGTAGGGCACGCCAGTCAGATTGCCGAGCGCGCAGATGACCGCGAACGGATTGTCCACATAGGGGCGGCAATGCCAACTGTCATGCGGCAGAGGCGCGCCCTGAAACGCGACGGCCTTCCTGGTCGCCACGTCCAGTGCCCTGCCATTGAGGAACGAGAGAAGTTGCCCGTCCTCCGAGATGTCGCTGAGGTCGGTCATGCCTCGGATATCAAGATCCTGAACCCAGCATGCATAGAAGGGGTTTCTGGCAAGGTCTGCAGGGTCAGTGGTCGGTGTCGCGTGGGGGAAACTCGATGCAAGGGCCCGCGCCAGGATCGCTGCACAACCAGCGCCGCCCGAAGTGCCTGCGGCGACTCTCAACCGCACGTCATGATCGGGAACCTGCTCACCCCGCTCCCGCGCGCCGTACCAGGCGTCAAGCGCCTCGATGAACTTGTCGATGAATCCAGCGGTGTAGGCACCGGCCGAAACCGTTCCACCCAGAACCAAGCCAACCTCGAATGTCCTGTCATTCTGATCGACGGTCACGCTGCTATTCAGGACCCGCAGGATCTCCTCTCTGGAAGGAGGTACTTCTGACATGGCAACCACCTCTTTGGCATTTCGTTTTGGCAAATTCAACCATGAATATCATTTCTCAGGCTCTAATTCCATGGATCAGCAGCATCTGCCTTGGCGAGATCAGGAATCCGATGTTTTCTGCCGCCGGAATGCTCCGGGTCCGATGCCAAAGCGCTGGCGGAAGCGGCGGGTGAATGACGGCAGGGAGGCATAGCCGCAACGGGCCGCGACCTGCGCCACGCTGTCACCGGACTCACGCAACAGGTAACGCGCGCGCGCCAGCCGCCAGTCGGTCAGATAGGTCAGGGGCGGAACCCCTATCATATCCGTGAAACGGGCAGAGAACCGCGAACGTGACATGCCCGAAACTGCCGCCAGGTCTCCCACGCGCCAATTGCGCTCCGGTTTCTGGTGCATGGCACGCAGTGCCGGGGCAAGCGCGGGATGCATCAGGGCGGCCGCGAAGCCATTGCGCCCCGTCTCCCCGCCCTGCGCCAGACCGCGGATCGTCTGGATCAGCGCTATCTCCATCAGTCGCGCAACAATGGCCGGGCTGCCGGCTCCGTCCAGTCCGGCCTCCAGCGTCAGCAGACGCAGCGTTGCGGCCATCCACGGTTCCGCACCAAGATGGCTCGGGCGCAGGTGGATGACAGGCGGCAGATCGGCCATTGCCGGATGGCGCACCGCTTCATCGAAACCGGCGAAACCACAGAGCAGCAGAATACGTTCCGCGCCCTCACCCACGGAAAGCACACCGCCTGCGAGGTCGCCGCGCGCGATCGCATCCTCCAGGGGCGTCAGAACCTGCGGCAGGGCAGCGCCCAGGACCTGCGCGGCACCATCCGGGATCAGGACAAGGTCGCCCTCTGCCAGCGGCACCGGCGATTCAGCCCCGACCGAGACCCAGCCCGTGCCCTGCAGCACCAGATGAAACCGGATGCGCCGGCTTTCGGGCGGAATCCGCACCGCCTCCGCCCCGGCCAGGTTTGCCCGGAAATAGAGTCGCGTCTCCAGTCTGAGAGTCGAGAAAACACCAGAAAGTACATCTGATTTATCGATAAACATCTGTTTTCAGGACGATCTGCATAAAAGATTGGACTTATGGAAGCTACCGTAGCTGGCCCGGGCTGTCATCCTTCACCTTCGTGCACAAGGAGGATGCCCGATGAACCCGGATACTGCTGTTGCCCTGGTCGGCTTCGCCTTCGTCATGTCGCTCTCACCGGGGCCGGGGAATTTCCTGCTGCTGGCGTCCGGTGCGAACCATGGCTTCATCCGCTCCCTTCCCCTACTGCTGGGGATCAGTTCCGGTTTCCTGACCATGGTCTTCTGCGTCGGCGTCGGTCTGGGGCAGATCATGCAACAGGTGCCGGAGGTACTGATCGTGCTGCGCCTGCTCTGCGGGGCCTATGTGCTCTGGCTGGCAGTCCGCATCGCCCGCAGTCGTGCTCTCGGCAGTGCAGACAGCCAGGCAATGATCCCGCCCGTGTCCTTCATCCAGGCGGCGCTGCTGCAGTTGCTGAACCCGAAAGCCTGGGCCGTGGCGCTGATCGTCACCGTCACCTACACGACGCAGGAGGACTACATGCGGAGCCTGCTGCTGATGATCGCCATCTTCGCGCTGGTCAACATCCCCACAATCAGCATCTGGGCCCTGTCCGGCGCCGCACTGCGCCGCACCCTCGCCACCGGCAATCGCATTGTCTGGTTCAACATCGCCATGGCGCTGCTGCTGGTCGGATCAATGATCCCGGTACTGCTGGGCGACTGACGGGTCGAAAGAACAAAGGGTTACCTGCGCCACCGTGCCCGGAAAGGGCACCGAAAGAGACCGGTAACGCCGTCAAGCAGCGGGAAAATCTAGGCGCGCCAGTCGAGGGTTGGTTCGATCTCGTGGCTGTAACCGCTGAGCCAGGCCGTGCCATCCAGGGTATCCAGGCCGGCCATGATGATGTTCACCGTGCCATCTGCCGTTCCGAACGGCAGGAAGACATGCTCGGCCACAACCCAGTCCCGATCCACGAAGTGAACCGTTCCCAGCGTCGCCAGGGGTTCGGCAGTCTCCGCACATTGTCTGTAGTGCCAGGTCATGGCCTCCAGCCGGTCGCCGTAGAGTTCCGCGTCAAGCATTCGACCGGTTGCATTCCGGCCAGCCATCGTGGTGACAAAGGTGCCGATCAGCCGAAAGCGGAAGCGCATCGGATCAGCAAGGCATTCGACCACGATCAGATGAGGCAGCAGATTCGGCACCGCCACCGGATCGAAATCCTTCCAGTCCGGCAGCCCATTGCGGGTCCGGAGCGTCAGCCAGTGGTCCCTCAGCGACCTGGTGACAGGACTCCGCATCGGCATGTCGGATTTCGGATGTACCAGATGAATCATGTTGTCCGGATCACAGTGACTGCGCTGCGCCAGGCGCAGGAATGCAGTCATCCGTCGGCCGTGGCCGCATCTTCGTCATCAGGCGAAGTCTGGATCCCATAGGCATGGCTCTCCCATCTGACTCCCCCTGCGGCAAAGCCTGCCCCAGCACGTGGCATTGATCAAGCTGTCGGATGATGAAGCAGATGCCGCGCACGCCCCGATGGAGTCAGTCGTCGTCGCGCCCCGCGATCTCGCGACCGATGAAATCCTCGAAATCGGCGGCTTCGCGGAAGTTGCGGTAGACGGAGGCGAAGCGGACGTAGGCGACCTGGTCGATGCTGGCCAGCGCCTGCATCACCAGTTCCCCGATCCTGACGGAATCGATCTCCGATTCACCGGAGCTTTCGAGCTGGCGCACGATGGCATTGATCATCCGCTCAACCCGTTCGGGGTCCACGGGACGCTTGCGGATGGCGATGTCGATGGAACGCGCCAGCTTGTCGCGGTCGAAGGGGGTGCGCTGCCCGTTCTTCTTCACCACGGTCAGGTCGCGAAGCTGAATGCGTTCGAACGTCGTGAAGCGCCCGCCACAGCCGGAACAGGAGCGCCGGCGCCGGATCGCGGTATTGTCCTCCGTCGGGCGCGAGTCCTTCACCTGGGTATCGGCATTCTGGCAATAGGGGCAGCGCATGACGGTGATTCCTCGGTTGCTTCTTGCTTGTGGTCCCCGGCCGACCCTCTCCCCCTCCCGACCACCCACGGGATTGTCCTTGTGGGTGGTCGGGAGGGGGAGAGGGTCGGCGCAGACTCCGCCTCTGGCGAATCCCTCAGATGATACCCTTCGTGTAGATCGGATGGCGCGCACAAAGCTCCAGTACCGATTCACGGGCCCTGGCCTCGGCGGCGCCATTGTCGCCGTTCGATGCGGCATAGCCTTCCAGCACATCGGCGATCAGCCCGCCGACCTGGCGGAATTCATCGGTGCCGAAACCACGGGTGGTCGCTGCCGGAGTGCCGAGGCGGACACCGGAGGTCACCATCGGCTTCTCCGGATCGAACGGCACGCCGTTCTTGTTGCAGGTCATGTGGGCGTTCTCCAGCGTGCGTTCCGCATCACGCCCGGTCACGCCCTTTGACCTGAGATCAACCAGCATCAGATGCGTGTCGGTGCCGCCGGAGACGATGTCGAAGCCCCGGTCCATCAGCGCTGCCGCCAGCGCCTGCGCATTGTCCACCACCTGCTGCGAGTAGGCCTTGAAGTCGGGACGCAGCGCCTCTCCGAACGCCACGGCCTTGGCCGCGATGACATGCATCAGCGGCCCACCCTGCAGGCCGGGGAAGACGGCGGAGTTGATCTTCTTGCCCAGCGCCTCGTCGCGGGTGAGGACCATGCCGCCACGCGGGCCACGCAGCGTCTTGTGGGTGGTTGTCGTCGCCACGTGCGCATGATCCAGCGGATTGGGATGCACACCACCGGCGACCAGACCGGCGAAATGCGCCATGTCGACCATGAACAGCGCGCCGACTTCATCGGCAATCGCGCGGAAGCGGGCGAAGTCGATGAAGCGCGGGTAGGCAGAGCCACCGGCGATGATCAGCTTCGGCCTGTGTTCCTTCGCCAGCCGCTCGACCTCGTCGAAATCGATGCGGGCATCCTCCCGACGCACGCCGTACTGCACGGCATCGAACCACTTGCCCGACTGGTTCGGCGGTGCGCCGTGGGTCAGATGGCCACCGGCGGCCAGCGACATGCCCATGAAGGTATCACCCGGCTTCAGCAAGGCCTGAAAGACGGCCTGGTTGGCCTGCGCGCCGGAGTGCGGCTGCACGTTGGCGAAGGAGCAGTCGAACAGCTTGCAGGCCCGCTCGATCGCCAGGGTCTCGACCACGTCGACGTGCTCGCAGCCGCCGTAGTAGCGACGGCCCGGATAGCCCTCCGCATACTTGTTGGTCAGGACACTGCCCATGGCCCGGATCACGGCGGGGCTGGCAATATTCTCCGACGCGATCAACTCGATCTCGTTCTGCTGGCGACCGAACTCGGCATTGATGGCATCGAAGACTGCCTTGTCATCCCGTTCGATGTCGGCGGACCAGATGGCTTCACCCGCTGCGGCGGTGGCGACCATGTTCATGTTTGATGCTCCCTTGAAGCTCGAGATCGTTCGAACGACCGAATCTGTTCCGGGCCTCAGCCCAGCTTGTCCACGCGACGCTGGTGCCGTCCCCCGGCAAACGGCGTCTCCAGAAAGGTCCGCACGCAGTCACGCGCGGTCTCGGTGCCGATCACCCGTGCCCCCAGGGCCAGGATGTTGGCGTCATTGTGTTCACGCGACAGGCGTGCGGTGGTGGTGTCGTGACATAGCGCGGTGCGTGCGCCCGGCACACGGTTGGCGGCGATGGAAATGCCGATGCCGGTGCCGCAGACGATGACACCCGCCTCCGCCTCGCCCGCAGCCACGGCCTCTGCGGCCTTGCGGCCGAAATCCGGATAATCGACCGAATCCAGACTGTCGGTGCCGAGGTCGAGCACGTCATGGCCCAGCCCCTTCAGTTCATCGCGCAGAGCCTCTTTCAGCTCGAAACCGGCGTGGTCTGACGCAAGGGCTATCCTGGACATGATCAGTTCTCGCAGACACTGGGTTCGGAAGCCGCGCTGTTACCACATCTGGTGGTCCGCCGCCAAGCACTGGCAAGACCGATTCCCACCATGCCGCATCTGCGGGTGCACAGGCACCGCTGTTCGGGTCTATCATCGGGACGCCTGTCGCCAGGCACCACCACCGGGGGGAGGAAACCATGGGCGTCTACACACACGAACATCTCGAGATCCAGCGATCGGCACGGAAGCTGATCGAGGAGGAGATCAATCCGCACGTCGACGCGTGGGAAGCGGAGGGTGCCTTTCCGGCCCACGAGGTCTTCAGGAAGTTCGGCGATATGGGCTTCCTGGGAATCCACAAGCCGGAGGAATATGGCGGCCTCGGCCTCGACTATTCCTACAACCTGGCCTTCGCCGAGGCACTGGGCAGCATCAATTGCGGCGGCGTACCCATGGCGCTGGGCGTGCAGACCGACATGGCCACCCCGGCGTTGTCGAACCACGGCTCCGATGAGCTCCGCAGGGAATTCCTCGCCCCGGCCATCGCGGGCGACATGGTTGCCTGCATCGGCGTGTCGGAACCCGGTGCCGGGTCGGACGTGGCATCGCTGAAGAGCTGGGCGCGCAAGGATGGCGACGACTATGTGATCAACGGCCAGAAGATGTGGATCACCAACTCCTTCCAGGCCGACTACATGGTGATGCTGGTGAACACGGATCCGGACGGGGCCGTGCACCGCAACAAGTCGCTGGTCGTCGTGCCGATGGATTCTCCGGGCGTCACCCGCGCGAAGAAGCTCGACAAGATGGGCATGCATTCCTCCGACACCGGCCTGATCTTCTTCGAGGACGTGCGCGTGCCGCAGCGCCACCGCATCGGCGACGAGAACAAGGGCTTCACCTACCAGATGCAGCAGTTCCAGGAGGAGCGGATGTGGGCCATTGCCTCCGGCATCACCGGGCTGCAGAAGGCCATCGACCAGACCATCGAATATACCGGCCAGCGCATGGTCTTCGGCAAGCCGCTGCTGGACAACCAGGTGATCCACTTCCGCATGGCCGAACTGCAGACGGAGGTCGAACTGCTGCGCAGCCTGATGGACCGCTGCATCGAGGAATATACCGCCGGTCGGGATGTCACCCGGCTCGCCTCCATGGGCAAGCTGAAGATCGGACGGCTGAAGCGGGAGGTCTATGACAGTTGCCTGCAGTACTGGGGCGGCATGGGCTACATGAACGACACCCCGATCAGCCGCATGTACCGGGACGGCCGCCTTGCCTCCATCGGCGGGGGCGCGGACGAGGTGATGCTGTCGATCATCTGCAAGAGCATGAACATCCTGCCCGGCAAGCGGGGCTAGGATTCGTTTGCTGACCGCCTGACCCCGTCCGGAAGACTCTGTTTGTGGACCGTGCCTCCCCTCCCCCCCCTCCCGGCCACCCACGCAAGTATCATGGAATGGGTGGCCGGGAGGGGGAGAGGGGAGGCACGGTCAACCAAGAAGGAACCCACCATGACCGAAGAAATCGTCCTGACCCGCCGCGAGGGCGGTGTCCTGCACATCACCATGAACCGTCCCGATGCCCGCAATGCCATGTCGCAGGAGCTACTGGACGGCATTGATGCGGCCGTCGCCTCCGTTGCCGACGACCGGACCTGCCGTGCCATCGTGCTGCGCGGCGCGGGCAAGAGCTTCTCTGCCGGGGGGGACGTGCGCGGCTTCAAGGCCAGCCAGCAGACCGGCGCGGCGGACGGCACCGGCGGTGCTGATCCGATCGCCGAGAGGAACCGCCAGGGCGGTGCCTTCTTCCAGCGCATGGACCGCACACCGCAGCCGCTGATCGTGGTGGCCGACGGCGCGGCGCTGGGTGGTGGCTTCGGGCTGGTCTGCGCCGCCGACATCGTCATTGCCACACCCCGCGCCCGCTTCGGCCTGACGGAGGCACGGCTGGGCGTGCTGCCCGCCGCCATCCTGCCTGTCGTCATCGGGCGCATCGGGGAACGGCTGACCCGGCGTCTGGCGGTGATGAGCAACATGCTCTCCGGCGCCGAGGCGGTGGAGATCGGCATCATCGACTGGCTCTGCGAGGACGCGGATGCTGCCGAGCAGAAGGTGACGGAAGTCCTGGCGGAAATCCTGAAGGGTGCCCCTGGCGCCATCGCCCGCGCCAAGACCGTCATCCGCGCCGTCCGCGACCACGACGTCGAAAGCGCCCTCGACATCGCCGCCACCCAGTTCGCCGCCGCCCAGCGCTCCGCCGAAGCCACCGAAGGCGTCCAGGCCTTCATCGACAAGCGCCCGCCGAAGTGGGCCGGTGAGTGACTCTTACCGACCCGTGAAGGTCGCCGGGCGGCGTTCGATCATGGAGGCGAGGCCTTCGCGGGCGTCGGCGGTGCCGGAGAGTTCGGCGACGTTGCGGGCCTCCTCCGTGAAGCAGGCCTCCACCGGCAGGGCCTTGCCCTGACGGAGCAGGCGTTTCACTGCGGCCTGTGCCAGCGGCGGGCCACTCGCCAGTTCGGTCGCCAGCGCCATGGCGGCGTCGAGCAGGTCCGCATCGGGGACCACGCGATTGACGATGCCCAGGTCCTTCGCCTCCTCAGCCGTCATGGTCGGGTTGGTCAGCAGGATCTCCATCGCCTTGCGGTGACCGACCAGCGCGGGCAGCGTCGTGGTGGTACCGGCATCCGGTGACATGCCGACCTTGGTCGCGCCCGCGAGGAACTTCGCGCTCTCCGCCGCAACCACCAGATCCACCGCGCAGGCCATGCCGAAGCCGCCGCCGCCGGTGGCATAGCCCTGGATGGCGGCGATGACCGGGGCATCCAGCCGCATCAGCGCCTGCGCCGCGTCCTGCAGCAGTGCCGTGGCGGTGCGGATGTGGGCGGGCAGTTTCTCCCCCTTCGAGGCGAACTCCTTGATGTCGCCGCCGGCGCAGAAATTCTTTCCCGCCCCGGTCAACAGCACGGCGCGCACGTCCTCCGACCCGTGGCAGATCATGATCGCCTGGTAGAGATCACGCAGCAGGCCATTGTTCATGCCGTTGGCGTCGTTGGGACGGTTCAGGCGGATATGGGCGATGCCATCGACGTGGCTGAGCAGCACATTGCCGTCGCCGACGGGTTCGGTTGGCAGGTTCATGATGAGTCTCCGATGGTTGTTCGCAGACCCCGGCCAGCGCACTCCCGGTTTGTCGTTGGGCTGTTCCATCCCTCTCCCCCACCCGGCCACCCGATAAGGATACTCCCGTGGGTGACCGGGTGGGGGAGAGGGATGGAACAGGCAGCAAACAGACTCCTGAGAGAGCTGGCTGGGGACCACATCAAATGAGAAACGACAGCGTGAACAGCGGCTTGTCGTTGTTGACCAGCGCCACCTTCTTGCGGGCCATGCGAAAGCCGTCGGGTGTATCGCGCAGCAGGTACTCCGTGCGCGCGGCCCAGAGGGTCTCCCCCCGCAGGCTGGATTCATAGACCATGACGTTGCAGCCGACGCTGACCTCGTCGCCTGTCTGGTCCAGCACCTCGACATTGGTGATCAGGTGCCGGATGGCGGACTTCGGGTCCTGGGTATAGCGCTTGCCGCTGAGCAACTGCCGCACCCGCACCCCGATGCGGGAGCGGTTGTCGTAGATGATCGACATCTGCTGTTCCGGGTCGATGTCGTCACCATTGGCAGGCAGCCAGTAGATGGCGTCATCGGTCCAGAGTACCTCCCACGCCGCATATTCGTGCTCGTCCTGCAGGCGGGCTTCCCGAAAGATGAACTGCTCGACCCGGCGCGTGAGGTCCTGTTCCACGGTGATCATCCCCATCATTCCATCTCCATCATCTGGCGGTAGTGACGCCAGATCCCGCGCGAGGGCACCTCGTCCGTGGCATGGCCGATGCGGAAACCGTCGTCGTCCATACGCTCCCGATGCTCTCCGCGCGCCAGGTACAGCCATTCCGGATCGCGGGAGAGCACGCCACGATGCGTGCGCTCGTACATCTCCGAATCATCGGCCAGCAGGAACCCGGCAGGACCGACGGAGCCCATGGTCTGCTGGCGCAGCCGACGGTTCATGTCCGGCGCGCCCTTGAACTGCAGCGCCGTCACGTGCTGCACGGTGTCATCGACGGCACGGGGCTGCAGCACGAAGATCTGGATTTCCGCGATGAACAGGTTGGGGAAGATCATGACGTGCGGCGTACCGTCGATCATCACCTTCCGCGCCTTCTCCGGCCCGTGCGCCTGTTCCATGGCCGCAACGTAGTCTGGCAACCGCTCCGGCGTGGTACCGAACCAGCTCAGCGGCTGGTCGCGCAGGCGGAACTCCGGCCTGAGGTCCAGTTCCGTGTGCCCCTGGCCGAAGTCGCGGGTAACGGCGGTCGACTTCGAGCCATAGAGGCTGCCGATCCCGCTCTCCGTCACCTTGAAGACGGAGGCATGGACGAAGGCGGGGTGATAGCCGTCGGTCTCGTTCTCCAGCACGAACTTCCAGTTCGCCTTTACCCGGTGCTGCAGGAACCCGGCGGTGATCTCCACCTCGCCGGTCGGGCTGGAGTCGCAGAGCCGGTCCAGCGTCTCCGCCGCACCGCCCAGATGCTCCTCCAGCGTCGGGCCGTCGGCGGCGAAGGAGCCGAAGACGAAACCGCGATAACTGGCGACGCGGGTAACCCGGCCCAGCGACAGGGCCGACATGTCCTGCCCCTTGTAGCCATCGGCAAAGGCCGTCGCCTCCAGCCTGCCGTCGTTGGCAAAGGTCCAGTTGTGGAAGGGACAGGTGAACTTGCGCGCGTTGCCCTGCGCCTCCGTGCAGACCTGGTTGCCACGGTGCGGGCAGCGGTTCTGCAGCAGGTTGACCTGCCCGTCTGCGCCACGGGTCATGATGATCGGCTGCGGACCGATGGACTTGGTGACGAAATCGAACGGTTCCGGCACCTCGCTCTCATGCCCGACATAGACCCAGGTGCGGTACCAGATCCGCTGCAGTTCCATACGGAAGATGTCGGCATCCGTATAGAGCGATCCATGCACCCGGTCCTTCCCGATCAGGGTGGCGAAGTCCGGTACTTCGGGGCGGGTCATGACATTCATCGGGCGCTCTCCCTGTCGGTTGGCAGGTGGTGGTTTATTTATTGAACGACTGTCCGGTTTATAATAGAAGGATTGGAACACTGCAATGCCCAACCTTCGGCGCCTGCCGGTTGGGGACACGGAACGGGGAGACGACGAATGGCCGGACCAGACGCGAACATGCTGCATCCAGAGATCGAGGCACTGGATCACGACGATCTGCTTGCGATCCAGAACACCAAGCTGGCCGCACTGGGGCAGCGACTGGCGCAGTCCCCTGAGTGGGTCGATCATTTCCGGGAATCCGGGCTGCATCCGAACGACCTGTCCGACCGGCAGGCGCTGGACAGCCTCGGGTTCCTGCAGAAGTCGCAGCTGCGCGACCGCTACCCCTTCCCCATGCTGGGCACCACGACGGAGAAGGTGGAGCGGTTCTGTGCCACATCCGGCACCACCGGCCTGCCGGTGCTGTTCGGCTATACCCGTGACGACATGCAGGTGCTGCTGGCCCGGCAGGTGGCACGACAGCTCTACGCCCACGGCTGCCGACCCGGCGACCGGGGCTACAATGGTTTCGGCTTCGGCCTCTGGGTCGGCGGGCTGGCCTATGACCTGGGCATGGCGGAGCTGGGCATGACCAACTTCCCCGTCGGGCCGGGGCGCAGCGATCTGGTGGTCGAATGGATGCGCGACATGGAGTGGTCGCTGGCCACGGTGTCGCCGGTCTTTCTCGCCACCCTGATCCGCACCAGCCAGGAAAAGGGCATCGACCCGAAGACCGACTGGAAGCTGAAGCGGGCCGTCATCGGCGGCCAATCGGTCTCCCGCGCTTTCCGCGACGAGCTGGAGGCCGGACTGCCGCAGGATTTCATGACCTTCAACACCTATGGCACGACGGAGGCCGGTGGCCCCATCGTCGCCGCTTCCTGCCCCTGGAGCCATGCCCGCGACGAGATGCACCTGATCAACGAGGACACGGTGCTGACCGAGATCCTCGACCCGGAGACGTTCAAACCCGTCGGACCTGGTGAGGTGGGCGAGATCGTCGTCACCACCCTGGACAAGCAGGCGTCACCGGTCGTGCGCTGGCGCACCCGCGATCTGGTGCGCCTGTCGGAGTATCCCTACGACTGTCCCTGCGGGCGTCGCGGGATGCGCAACATCGGGCGGATCATCGGGCGCTCCGACGACATGCTGAAGGTGCGCGGCGTCATCGTCTATCCGTCACAGGTGGAGGATGTCATCGCCACCACTCCGGGCACGGTGAAGGAGGCCTGGCAGATCTATGTCGACACGCCGGGCAGCGCGCCGAAACAGATCGTCGTCGCCATCGAGAAGGAACGCAGCCACAACGGCGGCGGCGAGGAACTGGCCGACGCCGTGGGCCGCAGCCTGACCAGCCGCCTTGGCCTGAAGGTGCCGGTGGAGTGCCATGAGGAAGGCACCCTGCCCCGCTACGAGGCCAAGGCACAGCGGGTTCTGGTCCGCGACTGAGGGATGGCAGGGTCAGGTTCGGTCCGCAGTGGCAGATCCTCACCTGCCTTCCCCCATCGAGGGGGAAGGGGTACCACACCGTCTCTGACCACCGGCAGACCGCAGACAGAAGGATCAGACGATGGCGCGCAAGCAGGCCGAGAACTACGGGGAGATCCGCCGTCGCATCATGGCCTGCGCCGCGACCGAGTTCGCACGTCAGGGTTATGCCGCGACCAGCATCGCCGACCTCGCCCGGGCGAACGGCGTCTCACGAGGTCTGCTGTATCACTATTTCGCCTCCAAGGAGGCGCTGCTGCAGGAGATGCTGAACAGTCATCTCGACATGATGCTGGACGCCGCCAACACCGCAGCGGCGGACGGCGTGACGGCACAGGACCGCTTCCGTTCCACCATCCGCACCATCGTCGCCATCAACGCCGGATCCCGTGACCTGCAGGTGGTGCTGCTGCATGACCTGCAGAATCTCGGCACCGCGGAGCGGGCGGAGATCGTCGGCAAGCAACGGCGCATCATCGCCGTGCTGCGCGACCTGATCCGCGACTGCGATCAGGGCCGCCGCATCTCCAGCCGTACCCTGATGGCCCAGACCATGATGTGCGTCGGCATGATCAACTACACCTACCTCTGGTACGACCCGGCAGGCCCCGTGGGACCGGCGGAATATGCCGACATGGTCGCCGACACCTATCTGGCAGGGCTGGAAGCTGACCGGAGCTAGGACGGTACGCGCCTGATCTCCGTGATCCGGTCCACCGCCGCGCCTGTCTCGAACGCAGTGAAATTCCCGATCCGCCGCAGGCCCGGCATTCCCTTGCGCAGTTCAGTCTGCTGCATGGTCACGACCTCCACCCCGACATCGCGCCCACCCCGTGCGCCGCGTTCGCGGTTACGCGCAACGCATGTGGCGGCGTCCAGCAGAAAGGCGAAGGTCACGACAGGCGCATGAAACCGTCTGGCGAGGGCAAGAAGTGGTTTCCTGTCCCTCACCTTCAGGTTTGTAGCGTCGATGACGGTCAGGCGACGGGCCGCGAGGCGCTTCCCGGTGATCATGTGCACCAGTTCGAAGGCCGCGGCGCTGGCCGACTGGTCCGCTTCATCGTCCGAGACCAGCGCGCGGCAGGTATCGGAGGAGACGATCTCCGTCGGTCGGAAATGCCGGGCGGCAAAGGTCGACTTGCCCGCCCCCGAGGCCCCGACCAGCAGGACGAGGCAGAAATCGGGGATGGTCAGGACCGTATCTGCCGCATCCATCCGCTCAGGCGAGGCCGAGTTTCTCGGCCAGGCCGATGCGCTGCAGCTTCCCGGTGGCGCCCTTCGGGATCTCGTCCAGGATCAGCAGTTTGCGCGGCACCTTGAAGTCGGCCAGGCGGGTGGCGACGAAGTCGCGGATCTCGCGATCCGTGGCGCTCGCTCCCTCGCGCAGCACCACGGCGGCGGCGACTTCCTCCCCCAGCTTCGGGTGCGGCATGGCGAAGGTGACGACCTGGGCCACGGCCTCATGATCCATCAGCACCTCGTCCACCTCCCGCGGGGAGATCTTCTCACCGCCCCGGTTGATGATCTCCTTCAGGCGCCCGGTGATGCTGAGATAGCCGTCCCCGTCCAGCACGCCCTGATCACCGGTGCGGAACCAGCCATTGGTGAAGTTCTCCGCGTTCGCCTTCGGGTTGGCTTCGTAGCCGGTGGTGACATTGGGGCCACGGATGACGACCTCCCCCGTCGCGCCCTGATCCATCAGATTGCCGTCCGGGTCCATGATCGCGACCTCCGGCCCGGCGGCGATGCCGACGGAACCCGGCTTGCGCGCGGCGGGCGGCAGGGGGTTGGAGGCCATCTGGTGCGCCGCCTCGGTCATGCCATAGCTCTCGATCACCGGGCAACCAAAGGTCTCCTCCAGTTCCGCCATCACCTGCGGCGGCAGGGAGGAGGAGGAGGACCGGATCAGCCGCAACGGCTGGGCCTTGATCAGCTCGGCATTGCGCCCGGCCCGGCTGAGGATCGCCTGGTGCATGGTCGGCACTGCCGTGTACCAGTTGGGTTTCGCCAGTTCCATCCAGCCGAAGAAGCGCAGCGCGTTGAAGCCAGGGCTGCACCAGACGCTGGCACCCGCCGCCACGGAACTCAGTACCGCCGCGATCAGGCCATGGATGTGGAACAGCGGCATGATGTTGAGGCAGCGATCTGCCGCCGTCAGATCCAGCGCGGCGCGGATGTGCCGGGCGCTGGCCGCGACATTGGCCTGTGACAGCGGCACGATCTTGGGCCGCGAGGTGGTGCCGGAGGTATGTAGCACCAGCGCCACATCATCCGCCACCGCCATGCCACCCGCCTGTGGCGCGGAGACTGCCGCAGGTCCGGCAAGATCGAACAGGCCGGCGGCATCACCGGTGCGCGGGGTCAGACGCAGGATCGCGATGCCCCGCTTCTCCGCCGCCGCGACGGCATCACCGTCATAGTCATCGGCAACGATCAGGGCCTTGGCGTTCAGGTCATCGAGATAGAAGTCGAACTCATCGGCGCGATAGGCGGGATTGAGTGGTGCCGTGGTCGCACCACAGGCCACCGTCAGAAAGGCGGTCGCCATCTCCGGCCCGTTCAGCAGCACGATGGCCACCCGGTCGTTGCGCCCGATGCCGAAACCATTCAGGTCCGCCACCACCTTCGCCGCAAATTCCCGCAGCCCGCCGTGGGTCAGGTCGGCACGACCCTCCGCGCCAATGGCCGGCGCATCATCCGCGCCCGTGTCCAGCAGTTCCCGCAAGCTGTTGGTCATGGAAGTTCCCCCCGATCCGCGCATTCGATGCAGTTCTGTCAGGGGGATGCTTTACACCAGTCAGCCGTTCTGATCCATCCAGCGGCGCAACCGTTCCGGATCGGTGCCGCGGAAGGCAAAGGGGCCGCGCTGATGCAGTACCGTGGTGGCATCCCCTGCCCACTCATGGCGGATCATCCAGTCGACCTCACGGCCAAACAGGCCACCGCCCAGGTCCTCCCCCAGATCCATATCCCTGTGCACCCCGTCGAGCATCTCCGGCACGGAGGCACCGTGACGGGAGATCAGGGTGCGGATGTAAGCGGCGTCCAGGTGGGCCCAGGTGGCCGCGACCCGGTTGGCGAACAGGCCATAGCCACCATCCATGCCGCCGTCATGCAGCGGACCGGCGCTGCCGGTCAGTCCGTCCGCATGAGGCAGCAGGTCGCGCAGGCATGCCGTCGCGCCGACGCTGCCCGCCGCCACCGTGCGCAGGGTCGCGCGCCGGGTGAGAATCGCGGCCAGCAATCCTTCCAGATCCCTGCCGGTGGAGACTTCGCCGCCTGCCGGGACATGCGCAAGCATCAGGTCATTGGGCATGGGAACGAGACTCAGCGGACCGGCCACCGTCGGCAGCTCATGCAGGCCGGCCATTTCCGGCCAGGGCCGGGCAAGTACGGCATAGAGGCCCGTCGTGCCATCCGATGCCCCTGCGTCGCCTCTGCCGCCCGGCGCGACCACCCCGCCCAGCCGCGAGGCATCCCGCGCCAGGGCAACCGTCAGCCGGGTGATGTCGGTCAGCGTGGCCTTCGCGACCTGATACGTCCCCTCCGGTGCCGCGAGCATGCCGCTGACCAGCCTGTCGGACGCGTCGAGGGTTTCACCCGCGCCTGACCTGCCACCACGGAAGAAGCGGCGCAGGCCGCGCGTTCTGGGTGCAGGGCGCAGCATGCGGATGGGTTGAACCAGATGAGGCGCCGCAGTCGTCAGCCAGTCCGCCAGCGCCTTCTCTGCCGCTGATTCGGAGGGAAACAGCAGATCGCAGGGCAGCGGAATGGCCGGACGGTCTGTCAGGCCCGCGTGGAAGTGCCAGTCACGTGGCTGTCCGCCAGTCGCCGCCTGCCAGGCCCGGAATGCATTGACGAGGCCGGGGCCTTCCAGCAGATCGCTGCCCCCGGCCTCCGCCATGGATCAGGCGCCGAGTACCGGGAAGGAGCGGATGAAGTCGCGGATGCGGGGCTGGATCTCGGTGCGCCAGCGGCCACCGTTGAAGACACCGTAATGACCGACGCCGTCCTGAATGTAGTCCATCTGCTTGCTGGCCGGGATGTTGATGCAGAGGTCATGCGCCGCCTGGGTCTGTCCGATACCGGAGATATCGTCCTTCTCGCCTTCCACGGTGAACAGGCCGGTCTTCGAGATCTTCGTCAGATCAACGCGGCGGCCCCGGTGCATCATGGTGCCGTTCGGCAGATCGAAGCGCTGGAACACCACCTCCAGCGTCTGCAGGTAATATTCAGCCGTCAGGTCCAGCACCGAGAGATACTCGTCATAGAACTTCCGGTGGCCATCGGTGGAGTCGCCGTCACCGGCGATCAGCCCCTCGTAGAGCTTCTTGTGCGCATCGATGTGGCGATCCAGATTCATGGTCATGAAACCAGTGAGCTGCAGGAAGCCGGGATAGACCGGGCGCATGAAGCCTGCATGCGGCAGCGGTACGCGGGTGATGACGTTGGTCTTGAACCATTCGATGGGGCGGGACGTCGCCAGGTCGTTGGGCACCGTCGGGCTCTTCCGCGGATCGATCGGGCTGCCCATGATGGTCAGGGTCGCCGGGGTCGCCGCATCATTGTCTTCCGACATCAGCGCCGTCGCGGCCAGAACCGCCGGGCCGGGCTGACAGACCGCGATGACATGGGTGTTCGGCCCGAGCACCCGCAGGAAATCGATGACATAGTCAATGTAGTCATCCAGATCGAAGTTGCCTTCCGAAACCGGCACGTTGCGCGCGTCTCGCCAGTCGGTAATGAAGACCTCATGCTCCGGCAGCATCGCGGCAACCGTGCCGCGCAGCAGGGTCGCATAGTGGCCGGACAGCGGTGCCACGATCAGGACGCGCGGATCGGCGCGACGCCGGTTCAGGCTGCTGGTATCGCGGGAGAAATACTTGAGCTGACCAAACGGCTTGCGATAGATCACCTGCTCCGTCACCGGCACGGGTGCGCCGTCGATGGTGATCTCGTCAAGTCCGAAGGACGGCTTGCCATAACGGCGGGTAATACCCTCGAACACATCAGCCGCTGCCGCTACGGCGCGGCCCGGCGCGGTATGCGCAGCGGGGTTCATGGGGTGACGCAGCATCATCTGGGTCATGTGCGCAGCAGCGCGCCACGGCTTGATCGCCGCGTGGTTCAGTTCGTACATCTGGTAGAGCAAACTGGGTCTCCCGATTGCGTCGCGAATCGAAGGATAACGGATATCCCTCTCATTTCGTATTGTGCAGCGCACAATAATGTCACGGGCTTGTCAAGCGCGGCTGTCACCATGGTGTCATGCCTGGCCTGTCGGAATGGTTAACGCGAGCGTGATTGGCGGCCTGCGGCGCGGTGAATACCATCAGTCTCTCACCACCCAATCTGGCAGGAGTGACTGACATGTATGCGCGCAGGACAATTCTGAAGGGGGCCGCAAGCCTGCCCCTGGCCGCGATTCTGGCCGATCCCATGCTGGCCCGGGCCGCGGCCCATGGCCTGCAGGATGTTGCCATCACCACCGCAGGCGGAAAGTCGGTCAGTGGCGCGCTCGCCCTGCCCGCGAAGACTCCCGCGGCGGCCGTGCTGCTGATCCACGAATGGTGGGGTCTGAATGACCAGATCAAGTCCGTGGCCGCAAAGCTGGCGGAAGAAGGCTACGTGGCGCTGGCCGTGGATCTCTATGACGGCAAGGTCGCAACTGACCCCGATGATGCCC
Organism: Minwuia thermotolerans; assembly: GCA_021604565.1. Taxonomy (GTDB): domain Bacteria; phylum Pseudomonadota; class Alphaproteobacteria; order Minwuiales; family Minwuiaceae; genus Minwuia; species Minwuia thermotolerans_A. Next base: position 19,884 of record BQJF01000064.1, read on the forward strand.
GCAGCTACATGGGTCAGGTCGACGGTGGTGAGGCCACCGATACGCTGGCGAGCTGGATCGGCTGGCTGAAGGATCACGACAGGACCAATGGCAGGGTGGCGACGGTTGGCTGGTGCTTCGGGGGCGGCTGGTCGCTGAATGCCTCCATCGCCGCGCCAGTGGACGGCACGATCATCTACTACGGCAATGTCAGCCGGAAGGCAGCCGACCTGAAGGCGCTGCAGGGTCCCGTGCTCGGTCACTTCGCGACCGAGGACCAGTGGATCAACGAGGCCATGGTCAGCGGCTTCGAGGCGGAGATGAAGCAGGCCGGGAAGCAGCTCACGACCCACTGGTACGATGCCAACCACGCCTTCGCCAATCCGACAAGCGCCCGCTATGACGAGGCTGATGCCGCCCTGTCCTGGCAGCGCACGCAGGCTTTCCTTGCGGAAACGCTCGGGTGATCACGCTTCGGCAGTACCCGGCGGCGCTGGGTCTGCCGAACCCCAGCCCGTTCTGCATGAAGGCGGAAATCCTGCTGAAGATGTCAGGGGCAGTATTCACTGTCGAAACGGTGAACGATCCGCGCAAGGGTCCGAAGCGCAAGCTGCCTGCCGTCAGCTTCGACGGCGAACCGATGATCGGGGATTCGGAACTGATCCGGCGGGAGATGGCGCGGCACCTTGATTTCGATCCTGACACCGCGCTGGACGATTGTCAGAGGGCGTCAGCCCATGCGATCGCACGCATGCTGGAGGAACGGCTCTACTGGGCCATCGTCCACACGCGCTGGATGGACCCACCCACCTATGACCGGATCGCCCGCGACCTTTTCGGCACCATGCCGCCCGTGATCCGGTCGGTCATCAAGGTCGTGGCGCAGCGTAAGGTGCGGTCCAACCTGGCGGGGCACGGGCTGGGCCTGCATGACGCGCAGGACATCATGGCGTTCGGCAAGGCCGACATCGACGCCTGCGCGGCCCTGCTGGGCGATCAGGACTGGTTCATGGGCGCTGAACCGACCGGCGTGGACGCGACAGGTGTCGCCTTCCTCGCCAATGTCCTTGTACCGGACTTCGAAAGCCCGCTGAGAACGGCCGTGCGCCGGCACCCGAACCTTGTCGCCTACGTGGAACGCGGCAGGGCGCGGTGGTATCCGGATTATCCAGCCTGGGGCTGAGAGCGGGGCATGATCAGCCCGGAAGCATCGAAAGGCCCCTTCCCTCTTGACGGGGGAAGGCCGGGATGGGGGTAAGTCGGCGAAGCCGAGCCTGGGATGATCCACCGGGCAACAGCCTGCGGCTTCACCCCCCATCGACCGCTGCGCGGCCACTTCCCCCACAAGGGGGGAAGACAGGATGGCGCGGTCGATCGAACAACCACCCACAAACGAAAAAGCCGGGCGCTGGGCCCGGCTTCGTCAGATCCGTCTGTCACCGAAGTCAGGCCTCGGCAGTGGCCGCCGGGGCTGCCGTTTCGGCGCGGGCCTTGGCGATCTCGCGCTTCAGCTTGCGGGCATTGTCGGACAGCTTCGCGTCGGACTGCTTCAGGATGAAGTTGTCCAGACCGCTGTTATGATCGATGGAACGCAGCGCAGCGGCGGAAATCCGCAGCGAAACGGAGCGGCCCAGCGCCTCCGACATCAGCTTCGTGTGGCGCACGTTCGGCAGGAACCGACGATTGCTCTTGATGTTGGAGTGGCTGACATTGTGTCCGGTCTGCACACCCTTGCCGGTAAGCTCACAGCGTCGCGCCATGGTTGTTCTCCCGCATGTTCGGCCCAGATGGCCGCAAGTCGTGAAAATTGGATCGGTCCCCTGACTGGAGGCCGGAGCGCGGGTGTTTAGCGGGTTCACGCGCGGTGGTCAAGCGCTGCGGACGCCTTGTCGGAACCGGACGCCCCGAACTGCATGGCTGTCAGCATTTGATCCCACGCGCCGGAGCCACCACAATGCGCACCATCAGACACCCTGGGGAGGGAGCCGGCCGAGCCGGACAGCGCGCATGACACAGACAGAAGCAGCAAACGACCGCACGCCATCAGCGCGTCAGGCAGCGACCGACAGGGACGTTGTCGTTGTGGGCGCGGGTTTCGCCGGCATGTATCTGCTGCACCGCCTCCGCGGTCTCGGGTTTCGGGTCCAGGTGATGGAGGCGGGCAGCGATGTCGGCGGCACATGGTACTGGAACCGCTATCCCGGCGCGCGCTGTGATGTCGAGAGCATGCAGTATTCCTATCAGTTCGATGATGACCTGCAGCAGGAATGGGAGTGGAGCGAACGCTACGCCACCCAGCCCGAGATCATCCGCTACGCCCGGCATGTGGCCGACCGCTTCGACCTGCGACGCGATATCCGCTTCGACTGCCGCGTCGCGGCGGCCCATCTGGACGAGGCCGAGGATATCTGGCGGATCACGACGGAAGCCGGCGACACCCTGACCACCCGATGGTTCGTCATGGCCACCGGTTGCCTGTCATCGGCCAACATGCCCGACATACCCGGCGTCGACAGCTTTGGCGGTGAGATCTTCCACACCGGCCAGTGGCCGCACGAGGATGTGGACTTCACCGGCAAGCGGGTGGCGGTGATCGGCACCGGTTCGTCGGCCATCCAGTCGATCCCGATCATTGCGGAACAGGCCGCGTCGCTCACGGTCTTCCAGCGTACCGCGAACTATGCGATCCCGGCGCGGAACCGCCCCCTGGACCCGGAAGACGTCGCACGGACAAAGGCGCACTACGGCGAGATGCGGGCGCGGGCGAAGCAGATGCCTGCCGGAATCCTTTTCCAGGCCAATGATGTTTCGGCCAGGGCCGTGGATGACGCGGAACGGCAGGCGCGCTTCGAGCATCGCTGGCAGAAGGGCGGGCTGACTTTTCTGGGGGCCTTCAACGACCTGCTGCTGGATGCGGAATCGAACCGCTTTGCCGCCGACTTCGTGCGCAACAAGATTCGCGAGACCGTGATGGACCCGAAGGTGGCGGAACTGCTCTGCCCGACCAACATCATCGGCTGCAAGCGGCTGTGCGTTGATTCCGGATACTACGAAACCTTCAACCGCCCGAACGTGCATCTGGTGGATATCAGTGGCACCCCCATCGAGGCGCTGACGGAGAGCGGCTTGCGAACGGCAGAGAATGAGTTCGCGTTCGACTGCATTGTCTTCGCGACCGGCTTCGACGCCATGACGGGTTCCCTGCTGCGGGTGGATATCCGCGGATCGGGGGGCCGCCCCCTGGCCGACAAGTGGCAGGAGGGTCCGAAGACCTATCTCGGCCTGATGACCGCCGGGTTCCCGAACATGTTCATGGTGACCGGTCCGGGCAGCCCGTCGGTACTGACCAACATGCTGCCATCCGTGGAGCAG
>BQJF01000065.1 GCA_021604565.1 Minwuia thermotolerans
ACTTCAGGTTCTTCAGTTCCGCTTCAAGGCGCTGCTGGCCTTTCAGCGTCATTGGGACTCGTTCCACGCCGATACCTTCTCTGGACCCGGGGAAGACACAGGCGCCGGTCGCTGTCATCCAGCAACCGGCGCCTTCGAAGGTTCAATAGTAGGACTGCAATGGCGCGACTTCAAGACGACCGGTCTTCAGCGCCTTCAGCGCCTGAACTGCGGCCCGTGCCCCGGCGGCGGTCGTGTAGTAGGGCACACGTTCCTGCAGGGCCGTCCGGCGGAGCGAGAAGGAGTCCCGGATCGCCTGCTCCCCATCGGTGGTGTTGATGACCAGTTGCACCTGATGGTTCTTGATGGCATCGACGATGTGCGGGCGACCTTCCAGTACCTTGTTGATCGGCTTGCAGGCGGCGCCATGGTCGGTCAGGAACCGCGCCGTGCCGTGGGTACCGACCAGGGAGAAGCCCATTCCGACCAGATCCCGGCCCAGTTCCGCGAACATCGCCTTGTCGCTGTCACGGACGGAGACGAAGATCGTGCCGCTTTCCGGGAGGCGTGTGCCACTGCCGAGCTGTGACTTCAGGAACGCCATCTCGAAGTCCTGGGCCAGGCCCATGACCTCCCCGGTGGAGCGCATCTCCGGCCCCAGGATGACATCGACACCGGGGAAGCGGGCAAACGGGAAGACCGCTTCCTTGATGGCGATGTAGTCGAAGTCCAGTGCGTCCTGCGGCAGCTCGAAGTCAGCCAGCTTCTCGCCTGCCATCAGCCGGGCCGCGATCTTGGCAATGGGCTTGCCGATGGTCTTGGCGACGAAGGGAACCGTACGGGACGCGCGCGGATTGACCTCCAGGATGTAGACAACCTCGTCCTGAACCGCGAACTGGACGTTCATCAGACCGACGACATTCAGTTCGCGCGCCAGGATATCGGACTGGCGGCGGATCTCCGCAATGGTCGCATCGCTGAGCGAATAGGGCGGCAGGGAACAGGCCGAGTCACCGGAATGCACGCCCGCTTCCTCGATATGCTCCATGATACCGGCGACGAAGGTCTGTGAGCCGTCACACAGCACATCTACATCCACCTCGGAGGCATTGCCGAGGTAGGAATCGACCAGCACCGGGCTGGTGCCGGAGACCCGGACGGCCTCCCGCACGTAGCGTTCCAGCCCCGGCATGTCGTGCACGATCTCCATGGCGCGGCCACCCAGCACATAGGACGGGCGCAGCAGCACGGGAAAGCCCAGTCGCTCCGCAACCGCTTTCGCTTCCTCGTTGCTGCGGGCGATGCCATTGGGCGGCTGGCGCAGGTCGAGACGCTGCAGCAGGTCCTGGAAGCGGTCGCGGTCCTCCGCCAGGTCGATGGCATCGACGGAGGTGCCGAGGATGGTGACCCCGGCATCCAGCAGCCCCTGCGCCAGGCGCAGCGGGGTCTGGCCACCGAACTGCACGATGACGCCGACGACTTCGCCGGACTGTTCTTCCGTCCGCACGATCTCCAGCACCGTCTCGATGGTCAGCGGCTCGAAGTAGAGCCGGTCGGAGGTGTCATAGTCCGTCGAGACCGTCTCCGGATTGCAGTTGATCATGATGGTCTCGTAACCGGCTTCCTTCAGCGCGAAGCAGGCATGGACACAGCAATAGTCGAACTCGATACCCTGGCCGATGCGGTTCGGGCCGCCCCCAAGGATGATGATCTTGCGCCGGTCCGTCGGCTTGGACTCGCACTCGCCGCCGACCAGTTCACCGGTGGGGGAGGGGAAGCCCTCGTAGGTCGAATACATGTAGGGCGTGGCCGATTCGAACTCGGCGGCACAGGTGTCGATGCGCTTGTAGACCGGCGTGACACCGGCCATGCGGCGGGCCGCAGCCACACGCGATTCCGAGGTCCTGGCCAGTTTCGCGATGCGGGCATCGCCGAAACCCATCTTCTTCAGTTGCAGCCAGCCCCAGGGCGTGGTCGGCAGGCCCTGTTCACGCACCCGCTCCTCGGCGGTCACGATCTCGTCCAGCCGGTCGACGAACCAGGGATCATAGCGGGTGATGCGGACGATGCGTTCCTTCGCGATGCCGAAACGCAGGGCCTCCGCCGTCATCAGCAGCCGGTCCGGGGTCGGACGGCCCAGCGCGGCGATCAGCGCATCCTCGTCATCGCCCTCGACAAGCTGGTCGTCCAGGCCATCGAGGCCGGTCTCCATCGAACGGAGTGCCTTCTGCAGGCTCTCGTGGAAGTTCCGGCCCACGGCCATCGCCTCGCCCACCGATTTCATGGAGGTGGTCAGGTAGGGTTCGGCACCTGCGAACTTCTCGAACGTGAAGCGCGGGATCTTGGTGACCACATAGTCGATCGTCGGCTCGAAGCTCGCCGGGGTCACGCGGGTGATGTCATTGTCCAGCTCGTCCAGCGTGTAGCCGACCGCCAGCTTCGCCGCGACCTTGGCGATGGGAAAGCCCGTGGCCTTCGACGCCAGCGCTGACGACCGCGAGACGCGGGGATTCATCTCGATCACCACCAGCCGCCCGTCGTCGGGATTGACCGCGAACTGCACGTTCGATCCGCCGGTATCCACGCCGATCTCCCGCAACACCGCAATCGAGGCGTCGCGCATGATCTGGTATTCCTTGTCGGTCAGGGTCAGCGCGGGCGCGACCGTGATCGAATCGCCGGTGTGGATGCCCATCGGATCCACGTTCTCGATGGAGCAGATGATGATGCAGTTGTCCGCATGGTCGCGGACCACCTCCATCTCGAATTCCTTCCAGCCCAGCACCGATTCCTCGACCAGCACCTGCGTGGTGGGGGAGGCGTCGAGGCCGCTGGCCACGATCTGCTCGAACTCGTCGCGGTTGTAGGCGATGCCGCCGCCGGTGCCGCCCATGGTGAAGGACGGGCGGATGACGGCGGGCAGGCCGATCTCCGCCATCACGTCGCGCGCTTCGGCCAGGGTCTCGACCACCGCACTCTTCGGCATGGCAAGGCCGATGCGGGTCATGGCAGCGCGAAACAGGTCCCGGTCCTCCGCCATCGCGATGGCTTCCTGCTTGGCGCCGATCAGTTCGACACCCAGCCGCTCCAGCGTGCCGTCGTCGGCCAGCGCCAGCGCGGTGTTCAGCGCCGTCTGCCCGCCCATGGTGGGCAGCAGGGCGTCGGGGCGTTCCTTCTCGATGATCTTGGCGACCACTTCCGGCGTCACCGGCTCCACATAGGTGGCGTCGGCGAATTCTGGATCCGTCATGATGGTGGCGGGATTGGAGTTCACCAGGATGATCCGGTAGCCCTCCTCCCGCAGCGCCTTGCAGGCCTGGGTGCCGGAATAGTCGAATTCGCAGGCCTGGCCGATGACGATCGGCCCCGCCCCGATGATCATGATGGATCGTATGTCGGTGCGTTTAGGCATTGGCGTCGATCATGTCCGTGAAGCGTTTGAACAGGTAGTGCGAGTCCCGTGGTCCCGGACTGGCCTCCGGGTGGTACTGAACGGAGAAGACCGGGCGACCCTCCAGCCGCATGCCCTCCAGCACGCCGTCGAACAGCGATGTGTGGGTCTCCACGACGCCCTTCGGCAGGCTGTCGCGCATGGTGACGAAGCCGTGGTTCTGGCTGGTGATCTCCACCTTGCCCGTGGTCAGGTCCTTGACCGGCTGGTTGGCGCCGCGATGGCCTCGGTTCATCTTCGCCGTGCGGCAGCCCAGCGCGATGGACAGCATCTGGTGGCCCAGGCAGATGCCGAAGATCGGCTTGCCGCTGTCGACCAGTTCCTTGATCACCGGTACTGCATAGACGCCGGTCGCCGCCGGATCGCCCGGCCCGTTGGACAGGAAGATGCCGTCCGGCTTGTGGGACAGCACTTCCTCCGCCGTGGCATTCGCGGGCACCACGGTCACGTCGCAGCCGGCACTGACCAGGCAGCGCAGGATGTTGCGCTTGCAGCCATAGTCGATGGCGACGACACGACGCTTCGGCTTGCCCGCCGTCGCGTGGCCTTCGCCCAGGGTCCAGGTGCCTTCGGTCCAGTGGTGCGTGGTCGCGCAGGTGACGTCCCTTGCCAGGTCCATCCCTTCCAGCCCCGGCCAGGCTTTCGCCTCCGCCACCAGGGCCTCGGTGTCGAACTGCCCGTCCGTGGCATGGGCCAGCACGCCGGAGGGCGCGCCACCATCGCGGATGCGCCGCGTCAGGGCGCGGGTGTCGATCCCGGCAATGCCGATCAGGTTGCGCGCCTTCAGCCAGGCATCGAGATGCCGGGTGGCGCGCCAGTTCGACGGCTCCGTGATGTCCATGCGGATGATCAGGCCCCGCGCGGCACTGGTCGAGGTCTCGATATCCTCGTCATTCGTGCCGACGTTGCCGATGTGGGGGAAGGTGAAGTTGATGATCTGACCGGCATAGGACGGGTCGGTCAGGATCTCCTGATAGCCGGTGATGGAGGTGTTGAAACAGACCTCTCCCACCGTGGTTCCCAGCGCGCCGATACCGGTTCCATAGAGTACGGTGCCATCGGCGAGCGCGAGCGCACCCGTGGCCAATGGACCGTCGCCCGGGGTGGGCGTCGGCGCGGCTGTCGTCATCTGTTCGGTCATTGCTCGCGGACCTGGAGTCTAGGGGGCGGCTTGAAGGGCGGGCACATGGCGGGTGACGCCAGCGCAAAGTTGCCGGACGATAGTGATTTCAATGGGTTGGGTCAAGTCGCGGGCTTATGTGAATAGTTCAACAAAATCAATGTGTTGAAGAAAATTGAGAAATTGATGAATGCGGCATTTTGGTCTAGAGTCCGCCTCCCGTTGATAGGAGCCTGCCGATGTTGCGACAGCAACTGAACGAAGATCTGAAATCCGCGATGCGTGACAAGGACACCCGCCGCATGGGAACCCTGCGCCTGATCCTCGCTGCGGTGAAGGAGCAGGAGATCGTGTCCCGCGCGGAAGGCGGGGACAAGGACATCACCGATGACCAGATCCGGCAGATCATGGCCAAGATGGTGAAACAGCGGCGAGATTCGATCCGCATGTACGAAGAAGGCGCGCGGATGGACCTGGCGGAACAGGAGCAGGCCGAGATCGCGGTGATCGAGAGCTACCTGCCGAAACAGCTCTCGGCGGACGAGGTGGCGGAGGTCGTGGCGAAGGTGAAGCAGGAACTCGGTGCCACGGGCCTGAAGGACATGGGACGCTGCATGGGCGTGCTGAAGGACCGCTACGCCGGTCGCGTTGACATGGGGCGCGCCAGCCAGACCATGAAACAGTTGCTGACCTGAGACCCGTCCGGCGGCTGCGTCGGGGCAGTTGCATGGTTCGCCCGATTGCCGCCCCCCGCCGGATGTGCTGTAACTGATTCTCCGGTTTCTCGGGGGAGGAAGACGAATGAGCGATCCAAGCAGCATGTTCTCCGGCACGAAGGAGGTCGATGAGCGCTTTCAGTTCGATGAAGGTGCGCTCGCCGCCTACCTGAAGGAAAACATCGACGGTTTCAGCGGCGACCTGCAGGTACGCCAGTTCAAGGGCGGCCAGTCGAACCCGACCTATGCCCTGCGCGCGGGCGGGCGGGAGTTCGTGCTGCGCCGCAAGCCACCAGGAAAGCTGCTGCCCTCCGCCCATGCGGTGGATCGTGAATACAAGGTTCTGACCGCCCTTGGCGCACACACGGACGTGCCGGTTGCGAAGACCTGGTGCCTGTGCGAGGACGAGGACGTCATCGGCACGATCTTCTACGTCATGGATCTGGTCGAGGGCCGGGTGATCTGGGACCAGAGCCTGGAGCATCTGGATCGCAGCGAACGCGCGCCCTACTACGATGCCATGAATGATGTCATCGCCCGGCTGCACTCGGTCGACTACAAGGCGGTGGGGCTGGAGGATTTCGGTCGTCCCGGCAACTACGTGCTGCGTCAGGTCAGCCGCTGGTCGAAGCAGTACAAGCTGTCGGAGACCGACACGATCCCGGAAATGAACCGGCTGATGGAATGGCTGCCGGAGAACGTGCCGGACTCCGATTCGACGACGGTGGTGCACGGCGACTATCGCCTCGACAACCTGATGTTCCACCCGACGGAGCCGCGCATCGTCGCGGTGCTGGACTGGGAAATCTCGACCCTTGGTGATCCGCTGGCCGACTTCGCCTACCACGTGATGAGCTGGCGGCTGCCGCCGGGGCTGTTCCGGGGCATTGGCGGGCTGGACCTGGAAGCGCTGGGCATCCCGACGGAGGAAGCCTACGTGGAGGCCTACTGCAAGCGCACGGGCCGCGACGGCATCGGCAACTGGGACTATTACCTCGCCTACAACATGTTCCGCATTGCCGCGATCCTGCAGGGCATTGCGGGTCGCGTGCGCGACGGCACCGCCGCCTCCGACCATGCAAAGGGACAGGTTGCCCGCATCCGGCCCCTGGCCGAATTCGCCTGGGCGCAGGCGGAGAAGGTGATGAAGGCAGGCTAGATCACGCACCTGCATCATTGCCAACGGGAACGGAGGCGTTATCGTCCCGTTGCATGAACAGACATACTGAAAGTGCCATTGGCATTCTTGAGCGGCTGGTCGGGTTCGACACGACCAGCCGCGATTCGAACATGCCGCTGATCGACTGGGTCGCGGCCTATCTTGAAGACCACGGTGTTGCCTCCACCAAGGTGACGGACGCGGATGGCGGCAAGGCCAATCTGGTCGCCACCATCGGTGAGCAGGTCGACGGCGGGATCGTGCTTTCGGGCCATACCGACGTCGTGCCCGTGGACGGGCAGGACTGGCAGACAGCGCCCTTCACCCTGACCCGCAAGGGTGAACAGCTTTTCGGGCGCGGTTCGTCCGACATGAAGGGCTTCATCGCGTGCGCGCTGGCCGCGGTGCCGGATCTGGTCGCGGCGAAGCTGACACGCCCGGTTCACCTGGCGTTCTCCTATGACGAGGAAGTCGGCTGCTTCGGCGTGCACGGCATTGTCGACCTGTTCGAGGCGGAAGGTTTCAAACCCGCGATCTGCCTCGTCGGAGAGCCGACGATGATGCGCGTCGTCAATGCCCACAAGGGCGCGGCGACCTTCATCACGCGCCTGAAGGGCAAGGAGGTGCATTCCTCCCTGACCCACAAGGGCGTCAACACGGTGATCTATGGTGCGGAGCTTGTCGGTTTCATCGCGAAGCTGGCGGAGGAGCGCAAGCAGCAGGTGGACCCCAATTTCGACCCGCCCTACACCACCGTCCATGTCGGGATGATGCACGGCGGTACGGCGGTCAACATCGTGCCGCAGGACTGCGAGATCGTCTGGGAGTTCCGCGCGGTCGAAGGCGACGACGGGGCCGACATCAAGCAGCGCGTGCAGGAATTCATCGACACCGACCTGCTGCCCCGGATGCGCGCGGTTGCACCTGAAGCCGATATCGTGACGGAGCCGATCGCGGAGGTCGTGGGCCTGTTCCCGGAGAAGGACGGTCCCGCCGAGACGCTGATCAAGCTGCTGGCCCAGCGCAATGATACCGAGACGGTGTCCTATGGCACGGAAGGTGGCGTGTTCCAGGTCGCAGGCATATCGACCGTGGTCTGCGGACCCGGCGACATTGCCGTGGCGCACCAGCCCAACGAGTTCGTGGATGTGGATCAGATCAGCCAGTGCATGGATCTGATGGACCGTCTTCGGATCCATATCTCGACCTGACCGACACAGCCTTGGGGGAGGAACGGATGATGGTGGATTTCAGATCGGTTCTGGAGCGGTTCTGCGCGGCGGTGGCGAGCAATGATGGCCCCGGACTTGCGGCACTGTTCGCGGAGGACGGCGTCTATAACGACTATCTCTACGGCCCCTTCCAGGGGCGCGACGCCATCGGGCAGATGCTGAACAACCATTTCTGGGGGGATGCGGAGGCATTTCGCTGGCAGATGATCGATCCCGTCTGTGACGGACGTGTCGGCTACGCCCGTTACCTCTTCAGCTTCACCTCCACCATGCCGGCCTATCCCGGACGGCGCGTGGTGCTGGAGGGTACGTCGATCTTCCATTTCGACGCCGATGGCATGATCGAGAGCTATCGCGAGACGGCACATGGTGCCCCGGCCATGTCCCAGCTCGGGGTGGAGCCGGAACGTATGGCAAGGCGGTCCCGGCGCTGGGCCGATGAACTGCTCGCCCGTGACGAGGCCGCCCCGCACCGCCATACCTGAACGACCGACTGGTGGGCCTTCGCGCAGGCTGACGCCATGTTGTGTCATCGAATCGACATGGCCACCCGATATGGGTTTCTGCGTGGTTGCTCTTTGTCGGCTACCCGGTAACACTTTCGGCGTCTGGTCGTGTCGATTCAGACGGATCGAGCGTTCGAGGGGGATGGATGTGCCATGTACCTGAGACCTGAAAAGTTCCCGGCGCTGGTACTCAACGCCGACTTCAGGCCGCTGTCCTATTTTCCGCTATCGGTCTGGCCCTGGCAGGAGGCGGTGAAGGCATCGTTCCTGGATCGGGTCAATATCATCCAGCTCTACGACCGCACGGTCTCCAGCCCGTCGCTGACCATGCAACTGCCCAGCGTCATCGCGCTGAAGGAATATGTGCGCCCGGCCGCCTATCCGGCATTCACCCGCTTCAACGTCTTCCTGCGTGACCGGTTCCGCTGCCAGTACTGCAATGCGACCGACGATCTGACCTTCGATCACGTGATCCCGCGCCGTGCCGGTGGCCGGACGACGTGGGAGAATGTCGTGGCCGCCTGCGCGCCGTGCAACATCGCCAAGGGGGGGCGGATGCCGGATCGGGCGAACATGCACCCGCACCGCCCGCCCGTGCGTCCGACCATGCAGGACCTCAACCGTATCGGTCGTGCCTTCCCGCCGAACTACCTGCATGACGGCTGGCGTGACTACCTCTACTGGGATTCCGAACTGGAACCCTGACGCTTGTGGTTTTCTGCCCGATCCCGGATACAGGGCAGACCATGAAGTCAGAGACACTGGTCATCATCAACCGACAAGGCGGCAGTGCCGGGCGCGACGTCACCCGCGCGCTGGCGGTACTGCGTGATGGCGGTCTGAACCCGCAACTGGTGCGTCCCGACAGACCCGAACAGATCTCCGACGTGATCCGTGAACAGGGGCCGGAGTCCGCGCGGATCATCATCGGTGGCGGGGATGGCACGATGCTGCATTCGGCGCAGGCCCTGCTGGATGCGGGGCGTCCCGTTGGCCTGCTGCCCATGGGCACCGCCAATGACCTGGCCCGGACGCTCGACATTCCTGCAGACCTGGCGGACGCGGCGCGCCTGGTCGTGCGCGGGCGCACGACACGCATCGACCTGGGCCTCGTGAACGGGCGACCCTATTTCAACGTGGCCAGCATGGGTTTCAGCGCCAATGTCGCCCGGCACCATACGGGAGAGCGGAAGCGGCGGCTGAAGCTGTTGAGCTATCCCGTGAGCTGGCTGGATGCACAACGTGACACGAAACCGTTCCGTATTCGCCTGACCGACCGGGACGGCAAGACGAAGTCCACCCGGACGACGCTGTTTGCCATCGGCAATGGCGTGTTCTACGGCGGCGGGATGCGCATCGTGGAGGATGCGGCAATCGATGACGGCAATCTGGATGTCTTCTACGTGCGGCCACTGGGTCCGCTTGGCATGCTGAAGGTCCTGCCGATGCTGAGGATTGGCGCGATCCGCCACAAGCGCGATATCCGGACCCACCGGGTGCACTGGCTGAAGGTGGTGGCGGAGCCGGAACAGCAGATCAACGTGGACGGCGAACTGGTTGAAACGACCCCGGCGGTGTTCGATATCCTGCCCCGTGCGCTGGAGTTTCACGTTCCTGACCCCACATTGTCGATGGGAACCGCAGGAAATGCCGCAAGGGAAGCCGGATGGACCTGATACGCAACGATGCCCAGGTGGCGCTGAACGAGATCGTGGCCGCAAGTCGCCGACTGGCTGCACGACTGCGCCTTGCATCGGAAATCAGCGACAGTGATCTCTTCTCTGACCCGGCAGATGACGTGGACCGGCTGGCGGAGGAACTTGCCGAGCGTCAGCGGGCGGAGGACGAGGACGAGATTCCGGCGGCACCGTCGGATGAGGCACTGCTGGTCGATGCTGCGGCGATGCGTGTCAGGCTGGCGATTGCCGACAGCCTCGCCGACGTGCGGGGCGAATGGTACAGGGACCTCTCCCTGGTGCTGGACCAGCACGCGGACAACCTGCCGGACGACGCCCGGCCCCTGGCAGATGCAATGCGGAAGGTGATCGGGAAATGAACCAGTTGAAGCCACTTCATGTCATTGGTGGTGGTCTTGCGGGATCCGAGGCCGCCTGGCAGGCCGCGCGGGCCGGTGTGCCCGTCGTGCTGCACGAGATGCGCCCGGAGCGGATGACAGACGCCCATCAGACGGAGGGGCTGGCCGAGCTTGTCTGTTCCAACTCCTTCCGCTCCGACGATGCCGAACAGAATGCTGTCGGCCTGCTGCATGCGGAGATGCGGCGGGCGCAGTCGGTGATCATGGCTGCCGCCGACCGCAATCAGGTGCCGGCGGGCGGCGCGCTGGCCGTGGACCGGCATGCCTTCTCCGATGCCGTGGGCGCCCTGATCGCGGCTGAACCGCTGATCACCGTGTCGCGGGCCGAAGTTGCCGGGCTGCCCCCTGCCGACTGGGACAGTGTCATCGTTGCCACCGGGCCCCTGACCTCGCCCGCGCTGACACAGGCCGTGCTGAACCTGACGGGGGAGGATCAACTGGCGTTCTTCGACGCCATCGCGCCGATCATCGACCGGGAATCGATCAACTTCGACGTGGCCTGGTTCCAGTCGCGCTACGACAAGGTCGGTCCTGGTGGCGATGGCGCGGACTACATCAACTGCCCGATGGACGAGGCGCAGTATCTCGCGTTCCTGGATGCCCTGATCAATGGCGAGAAGACGGAGTTCAGGGAGTGGGAGAAGAACACGCCCTATTTCGAGGGCTGCCTGCCGATCGAGGTGATGGCATCGCGCGGTGTCGATACCCTGCGCTATGGCCCGATGAAGCCGGTGGGACTGACGGACCCACGTACCGGCAGCAGTCCCCATGCGGTGGTGCAACTGCGCCAGGACAACAAGCTGGCGACCCTCTACAACATGGTCGGATTCCAGACGAAGCTGAAATATGGCGTGCAGACCGAGGTCCTGCGGATGATTCCGGGACTGGAGAATGCCACCTTCGCCCGTCTTGGCGGTCTGCACCGCAACACGTTCCTGAACAGCCCGCGACTGCTGGATGAGCAGTTGCGTCTGAAGGCGGAGCCGCGGCTGCGCTTTGCCGGTCAGATCACGGGCGTCGAGGGCTATGTGGAGAGCGCTGCCATCGGCCTGCTTGCCGGTCGGCTGGCGGCGGCGGAGCGGCTGGGACAGGATCTCGTGGCACCGCCGGTGGAGACTGCGCTGGGTGCGCTGCATTCGCACATCACCGGCGGCGCGGATGCGAAGACATTCCAGCCGATGAACGTGAACTTCGGCCTGTTTCCGCCGCTGGCGGAGCGGTTCAGGGGACGGGACAAGCACCGTATGAAACGCAAGGCACTGAGTGACCGCGCGCTGGGTGCCTTCTCGGCCTGGCTGGGCGAGGTACCCGAAGCCGCCTGATCGGAATCGCTGTCTGTGGTCCCCGGCCTGCCCTCTCCTCCTCCCGACCACCCATAAGGATTATCCCGTGGGTGGTCGGGAGGAGGAGAGGGCAGGCCGGGGACACCAAACAAAGCGACACGGTCAACGAACGAAACCGTTTCCCTCAGCCCTGCGGCAGCACCGCTTCGATAGCGCTGCGCAGTTCCCGTGATTCCGGCGCGACACCGCTCGGCCAGTTGCCCGCGATCTGTCCGTCCGGCGTGATCAGGTACTTGTAGAAGTTCCAGCGCGGGGCGGCACTGGGCCCGCGGGTGTCGGCGATCCAGCGGTACAGCGGATGCGCGTTGCGACCGCGAACGGTCTGGCGTTCGGTCATCGGGAAGTCGATGGCGAAATTGACGGCGCAGAAGCGCTTGATCGCGGCCTCCGATTCCAGCTCCTGATTGAAATCGTCGGACGGCACGCCGAGAACCACGAGCCCCCGGTCACGATAGGAGTCCCAGAGCGTCTGCAACCCGTCGTACTGATGGGTGTAGCCGCATCGCGACGCGGTATTGACCAGCAGGATCGCCTTGCCCCGGTAGCGGCTGAGCGGCAGCGGGGAGCCGTCGATCGATGTGAAGCTGAAGTCATGGGCGCTGGTACCGGCGGCGTGCAATGTCCTGCCTCCGGCCAGTGTGGCCAGAAGGCCCAGCCCGAGGCCGAGCGCCTGGCGGCGAGAAGACAGTATTCCGTTAACCATGACGTAACCCCATCCCGGTATCACTGTTCACGAGTCTATACGATTTCCGGAAGGTTGTGGATCGCATGCCGCTGACGGCGCTAACCCTGTTTCACCTTGCCAGCCTGCTGATCGCGGGGGCCGTGGGGGTCGCGACTTTCCGTTTCATCCCTGACACGTCGATGTACGACGCGGCCTTTACCGGCATGCTGGTCCTGGCGCTGGGGGTTCTGTCGGGAGAGGGCGCGGCGCGGCGGCTGGAACGTCGACTGCTGATGCGCAGCCTGGACGCGGAGCGTGCGGCGCGCGAGGGCCAGGCGGAGGCCATTGCCGAACTGACGGCCGAGCTGGATGTGCTGCGCCAGCATCGCGACCAGGAGGAACTGGTGGCGGAGATGCGGCTGGTCCGGTCCCAGCTCGCGCGCATTGCCGCTGGCGGGGCGGCGAACGGGCAGGGTGCCGGTTCTCCGCGCAATGCCGGGCCGGTCGAACTGGAGGGCCAGCCGCTCATCGAGGCGGTACTGTCTGCCCTGAAGGACAATCGCATCGATCTGTACCTGCAGCCGGTGGTGCAGTTGCCGCAGCGCCGCATGGCCTTCCACGAGTGTCTGACGCGCCTGCGTGACGGCGAGAACCATGTCATCGCACCCGGCCAGTATCTGCCGGTAGCGGAACAGGCGGGGCTGACCGCGACAATCGACAACCTTTCGCTGTTCCGCTGTGTCCAGGCCCTGAAGCGTCGGCGCAACGACGATTCCAGCTTCGGCTTCTTCTGCAACCTGTCCATGGCGACGCTGGAGGACGAGAGCTTCTTCGAGCAGTTCCTCGAATTCCTGGTGGCCAACCGTGACCTCGCCAGCCGCCTGGTGTTCGAACTCGAAGCCGACCGGTTGCTGCAGGCCACACCGAAGGTGCGCGAGCATCTGGACAGCCTGAAACGGATCGGCTTCCGCCTCTCGGTCGACAATATCGACCGTGCGGACATCGACCTGCTCGCCCTGGTCGATGCCGGTGCGGTCTTCGCCAAGGTGGATGTCGAAGTGCTGAAGCAGCTCGGGCACGCTGACCGGCCCCTGCCGCTGCTGGTGGAAAAGCTGCGCGCCCGCGGCATGGTCCTGATAGCCGCCAAGGTGGAGAGCGAGGACCAGGTGCTGGATCTGGTCGAGGATGATCTGACGCTGGCGCAGGGGTACCTGTTTGGCGAACCGCGCCCGATGCGGTCTGACGCCTGATTGCAACTTTCTGCCGTTACTGATTAATTACCAAAGTCATGCATTATGTGCATGGCTTCGCGCGTTCTTGGCGATTGTGCAATTGCGAAGGCGCCTGCATTTTTGGCAGCATGTCTGATGCAGTGCAACAAATCGCTCCCGCAGGTCCGTTCCAGAGGCTGGTCCTTTCCATGAGTATCGAAGGCCCGATCCGGGGCGTCGGCCTCTATTGCCTGGCCCTTGTGCTGTTTGTCGGCATGGGGACGCTGGCCAAGACGCTGGCGGCGATCTATCCGGTGGAGCAGGTCATCTGGGCGCGGTACTTCTTTCATGTGCTGCTGATTTTGCTGATGTTCCCGCGCCGCATCGGCAGCCTGTTCAAGACCCAGCGTCTGGGCCTGCAGATCACCCGGTCCGTGGTTGTCTTTGCGGCGACGGCGTTCGGCTTCACGTCCCTGAGCATCATGCCGATGGCCGAGGTCTCGGCGATTGGTTATGTCGCGCCGCTGATGGTCACCATCATGTCCTTCCTGATCCTGAAGGAGAAAGTGGGACCGCGGCGTCTGCTGGCCGTCGGCATCGGCTTTGTCGGGGTTATCGCGATCCTGCGGCCCGATCAGGCGAACTTCAGCCTCTGGTCGCTGCTGCCCCTGGCCATGGCGACCTGCTATGCCACCTTCATGGTGATGACGCGACTGATCCGCGGCGCTGCCCCGCCGATCAATTCCCTGTTCTACACCGCCATCGTCGGTGCCGTCGTGGCGACCATTCCGCTGCCCTTCATATGGCAGAACCCGGAACCGCTGCACTGGCTGATGTTTGCCGGCATGGGTGTCATTGGCGGTACCGGGCATTTCCTGATGATCAAGGCATTCGAGCAGACGGAGGCGTCGATGATCGCGCCGTTCGTCTATACGGAGCTGCTCTGGTCCATCGCTGCCGGTGCGATCTTCTTCAGCGAGTTGCCCGGCATCGGCATGCTGATCGGCGCAGCGGTGATCATGGGCAGTGGCCTGTTCATCCTCTACCGGGAACAGCGCGCCGCTGCGGAGGCGAAGGCTGCCGCACTGGCATCGTCCGGGGCCGACTGACGCCCGACCCGCGCACCTTCTGTCTCTGATTGGTGATGCCGTGACCGGCAGGCGCAGACCTGCGCTCAGTCCTTGGCGTCCATCGGTTTCAGGTTGTTGATCGCCCGCTTGTTCACGATGGTGATCTCACCTGTCCGATTGCAGAGCACGGGAAAGAAGTCGCCCGGACCGTTCAGCAGGTCCAGGACACGTTCCGTGGCGCGGATGAAGACGCTGCCTTCGATCTCCGTGCCATCCGTCATCAGCAGCAGGGCATCCACCTTGACCTTGGGGACGTAGTGGGAGCCTGCGCGGGCGCTGTTCTTGTACACCGTTCTCATGTCCTTGATCCTAGGGGGCCAGGGTTAAGATACTGTTGCGGAATGGCCATCGCCGCACCGCTGCAACGGAAGTCTAGCACCCCCTTGCGTTCCATGGGGCAAACACGGCATAACCCGCGTGGGAGGTTGTCGGTGGACGTGCCACTCGCCAACCCGGTCAGATCCGGAAGGAAGCAGCCGTAACGAATTCGGTGCGGGTCATCCGGCAGCCTCCTGCTTCTGAAGCATTATCGCGCAAGCAGCGCCAATGACGATGCTGCAATTCAGGGAATTCGAGGTGCGCGGGACATGAGCGGCACGAACGCTGTACCCTACCAGGTCCTCGCCCGGAAATACCGACCCCAGACCTTTGACGAACTGATCGGACAGGAAGCGCTGGTCCGCACACTGGGCAACGCGATCGCGCGCAACCGGCTGCACCATGGCTACATGCTGACCGGGGTGCGCGGGGTCGGCAAGACAACGACTGCCCGGATCATCGCGAAGGCCCTGAACTGCCGCACGGCGGATGGCCCCACGATGACGCCCTGCGGCACCTGCGAGGACTGCCGAGCCATCGTTGATGGTCGCCACATCGACGTGCAGGAACTGGACGCCGCGTCCCGCACCAAGGTGGAGCAGATGCGGGAACTGCTGGACGGTGTGCCCTATCTGCCCGTCCAGGCCCGCACCAAGGTCTACATCATCGACGAGGTTCACATGCTCTCGTCGAATTCCTTCAACGCCTTGCTGAAGACGCTGGAGGAGCCGCCGCAGCACGTCATCTTCATCTTCGCCACGACCGAGATCCGCAAGGTGCCGGTGACCGTGCTGTCCCGCTGTCAGCGGTTTGATCTGCGCCGGGTGCCTGCGGACAAGCTGATCGCGCATCTGGGCGGTATTGCGGAGAAGGAAGGTGCCGAAGTCGATGATGGCGCGTTGCAACTGATTGCCCGCGCGGCGGAGGGATCGGTACGTGATTCCCTCTCCCTGCTCGATCAGGCCATCGCCCATGGGGCGGGCAAGGCCGATACGGCGCTGGTGCGCGACATGCTGGGCCTGGCGGACCGGATGCGGGTTCTGGACCTTTATGACGCCGTGATGCGGGGACAGGCGGGCGACGCGCTGCTGCTGCTGCGCGAACTGCATGACGCGGGGGCGGAGGCTCAGGTCGTGCTGCAGGACATGCTGGAGGTCACGCATTGGCTCTCTGCGGAGAGGCTGGCACCCGGCCACGAACCGCCGGAGGCCCGTTCGGGAACCGAGCGGGAGAAGGGGGCGGAACTGGCGGCGGCACTTTCCATGCCCGCACTGAGCCGGGCCTGGTCGCTGCTGCTGAAGGGGGTGGAGGAATGCCGTATCGCCCCCGCACCGATGGCGGCAGCGGAGATGACCCTGATCCGGCTGGCCTACGCCGCCGACCTGCCTGATCCGGCCGACCTGCTGCGACGTCTGAAGGATGGCGGCGCTTCGGTGGGGAGCGGGCAGGGTGGTTCGTCCGCGCCTGCGGCACCTCCTTCGACCGCACCCCCTTCATCTGCAACAATGTCCGGTTCGGGCGGCAGTGGTTCGGTGGTTGCCTTCCGCGGTGGCGGGGGAACAGCCACACGACCGCAGGCGGAACCGGAGCCGGAAGCACCGGAGCCGCATGTCGAGACCGCGCAGGCCCCACAAACGCAGTCGCCAGCCCCGCCTACGCCACCGGAGGATTTCCCGGCCCTGGTGGCCTGGATCGCCGATCAGGGGGAGATCAATCTGGCCGGGCAACTGACCCACAATGTCCGGCTGGTAAGCTATCGTCCCGGCAGGCTGGAGATCGCGCTGACCGACAAGGCCCAGCCCGACATCACCAATCGGCTGGTCCGTGTGTTCCGAAAGCATTTCGGGCCGCAGTGGAGCGTCTCCGTCGCCTCCGAGTCGGAGGCAGCAACCCTGCACGAGCAGGGTGAGGCGATGAAACGCGAAACCGCTGAACACGAGATGGAGGATCCGCTGGTGCGTGCCGTGCTGGAAGTCTTCCCCGAAGCGCAATTGCTGGGTATCAAGCCGCTCGTGACCCCCGAATCGGACGGGATGGTTGCGGACGCACAGGATGATGAGAGCGAGGAACCATGAAGAATCTCGGTAATCTGATGAAGCAGGCCAAGGCCATGCAGGAACGCATGGAGCAGGCGCAGGCGGAACTGGAGACGCTTGAGGTCGAGGGTGAGTCCGCTGCGGGCATGGTGCGTGTCACCCTGACCGCCAAGGGCCGCATGCGCGGGATCAGGATCGACCCCACCCTGATCGATCCGAAGGATCCGGAAGTGCTGGAAGATCTGATCACCGCCGCCCACAACGACGCCCGCACCAAGGCGGATGCGGCCACGCAGGAGAAGATGGGCGAGCTGACAGGTGGGCTGGAACTGCCGCCGGGCATGAAGCTGCCGTTCTGATGCCCGCTCCTGCAGATGTTGTCCGTGGACAGGATGGGGCGCCATGGTCGGCAATGATGTCGAACGGCTGATCCGCCTGCTGTCGAAGTTGCCGGGGCTGGGGCCGCGTTCCGCGCGCCGTGCCGCATTGCACATGATCCAGAAGCGGGAATCGGTAATGGAGCCACTGGCGGAGGCGCTGTCGGCGACGGCGGCAGCGGTGCGGATCTGTGCCACCTGCGGCAACATCGATACGTCCGATCCCTGTGCGATCTGTGTCGATCCGCGCCGCGACCGCAGCGTGATCTGCGTCGTCGAGGGCGTCGGCGATCTGTGGGCGCTGGAGCGTGCGAATGCGTTCCGGGGCCGGTATCACGTGCTTGGCGGTGTGCTGTCCGCGCTGGATGGCGTGACGCCGGATGACCTGAATCTCGAGTCCCTGATGGTGCGGGCCAGGTCGGCGGATGTGTCGGAGATCATTCTCGCGACCAATGCGACGGTGGACGGCCAGACCACCGCCCATTATCTGACTGACCGGCTGGCGGACAGCGGTGTCAGCATCACGCGGCTGGCGCGCGGACTGCCGGTCGGTGGCGAACTGGACTACCTGGACGACGGAACGCTGCTGACAGCGCTGTCGAGCCGCAAGCCGATCTGAACCCGAACCACCTGATCCTTTCCTGAGTACGGAGCAATCATGGCGTCCAGCGCACATGCCATCGTCATCGGCAACGAGAAGGGCGGAACCGGCAAGTCCACCACCGCGATGCATATCATCGTGTCCCTGCTGCATCAGGGCTGCAGGGTCGGCTCCGTCGATCTGGATGCCCGGCAGGGGACGCTGACCCGTTATGTCGAAAACCGCAAGTCGACGGCCAACCGGAAGGGCATGGCGCTGACATGGCCCGCCCACCAGACCGTCGCCGCCAGCGGCGATGCGGAGAAGGATGCGCAGACCTTCTTCGGGGCGCTGGAGCAGCTCGCCCCCTTCAACGATTTCGTGGTGATCGACTGCCCCGGCCACGATCACCCGCTCAGTCGTCTGGGCCACAATTTCGCCGACACGCTGATCACGCCGCTGAACGACAGTTTCATCGATCTCGACAACCTGGCCGATGTCGAGCCCGAAAGCTTTGCCATCCGCCGTCCCAGCCGTTACGCCGAGATGGTGTGGGAGGAGAAGAAGCGGCGCATGCTGCGGGACCGGGGATCGATCGACTGGGTCGTGTTGCGCAACCGCCTGTCCCATCTGGATGCCCGCAACAAGCGTCGCGTGGGTGATGTTCTGGAACGGCTGGCGGAGCGTATCGGCTATCGTGTCGTGCCGGGCCTGACAGAGCGTGTGATCTATCGGGAGCTGTTCCTGGACGGGCTGACGCTGCTGGACGTCATGGCGGACGGGTCCGGGGTGGATGTGACCATGTCGCATCTGGCGGCCCGTCAGGAACTGCGCGACCTGATGGATTCACTCAACCTGGAAATGCCGGCATCGGCGGAGGCCGTGACAGCATGACCGGTGCAGGCGTCGGGATGATGACAGCACCGCCGATTCAGGCGTTGACAGGATACCGGGCGGCCCCTATACGTCCGGCTCCGCGGTCAAAGTGCTTTTTGGCCGCGTTTTCCTGTTTGAATACGGGAACAGAATTTTACACAGAACGGGCACCGGATAGCTGATGTCAAAGCGGATTAGTGCGAAGTACAAGATCGATCGCCGGATGGGCGAAAACCTCTGGGGTCGTCCGAAGAGCCCGGTGAACCGGCGCGACTACGGTCCGGGCCAGCATGGCCAGACCGGCAAGCGGAAGAAGGTTTCCGACTTCGGCCTGCATCTGCGCGCGAAGCAGAAGCTGAAGGGCTACTACGGCAGCATCACCGAGAAGCAGTTCCGTCGTATCTACGGCGAGGCAGTGCGGCGCCGCGGTGATACCTCCGAGAACCTGATCGGCCTGCTGGAGTCGCGTCTGGACGCAGTGGTCTACCGGATGAAGCTGGTGCCGACGGTCTTTGCCGCGCGTCAGTTCGTCAATCATGGCCACGTGAAGGTCAACGGTCGCCGCGTGAACATCCCGAGCTATCGCTGCAAGGAAGGCGATGTGATCGAGGTCCGTGAGAAGTCGCGGGAGATGGGGCTGATCCTGGAAGCGGTCGACTCGGTCGAGCGCGAGGTTCCGGACTACATCAACGTTGATCACGAGAAGCTGCGCGGTGAGTTCATCCGGGTGCCGAAGCTGGCCGATGTGCCGTACCCGGTGCAGATGGAACCGAACCTGGTCATCGAGTATTACTCGCGCTGATCAGGGGCCTGCGGGCCAGCACTGAAAGATCCGGAACGGCGTCGCGAAAGCGGCGCCGTTCTGCGTTTCGGGACGGAGCAGGTCGGGGGAGACAAGCGATGTGGGCGGGAGTGGCGCGGTGGCAGTGGCGCGGTCAGGCCCCGGTGGCATTCGCGATGCGGTCAGGCCAGCGTTGACGCTCTTGCCAGGTCCGGGGCATCGTCGGAACTGATCGCGACGACACGTGCCAGCGGCACATTCAGGCTTGCCACGGTGCCCTTCAGGGGCGTGCTGTCCAGCGTGATGCCGGCGCCATGCAGCGCGGCCATTTCCTGCGCGATGCTCAGCCCGAGGCCGATCCCCTCCACATTGGCGAAGGACGGATCACCGGCACGTTCAAAGGGCTGCATGATGCGTTTCAGATCGCCCGGTGCGATGCCCACCCCATTGTCACGCACCTCGACAGTGACACCGTCCGCGTGATGGCTGGCGATCACCCAGATCTCCGCACCCTCGCCCGAATATTGGACGGCGTTGGCCAGCAGATTGGCGAGGATGGATCGCAGGGCTCTCCGATCCATGCGCAGCGTCGGGAATACCGGGGGAATGACGATGGAGATGGGGTGCGGGTGCTCGCTGGAGAGCGGGGCCATCATCGACCGGACACGCTCCAGCTCACGCGCCAGGTCGATTTCGACGTCCGTCAGGGAAACCTGTCCGGAATCGATCTCGGCGAAGCTGACCATGTTCTCGATGATGCTCAGCAGCCGCTCGCCGCTGTCCCGTATATCGGTTGCATAGTCGCGATAGCGCGGGTTGCCGACACTGCCGAGGGCTTCCTGCGAGATCATCTCGGAGAATCCGATGATGGCATTCAGCGGCGTCCGCAGCTCATGACTGATGTTGGACATGATGCGGTTCTTGCCGGCGTTGGCCTGCTCGGCGGCTTCACGTGCGATTGTCAGTTTCACGTTCCTGCTGGCGGCCAGTTGCAGCGAACGGTTGAGGCGCCGCAGCAGGACAAAGAGCAGGAAAGTGACGCCAATCAATCCGGTGATCAGACCGCCCATCGTGACGGAGGTGACCATGTCGGGACGGATGGCGCCGGAACCGAAGCCGGGCAGCAGCGACGGCAGCGCCACCGTGACCGCCTGGACGCCACCAACATCCCCGTCCTTCCAGTCGCGTTTCGGCGACAGCGGGTCCTCATTGTGGCAACTGGCGCAACCGGTGCGCATCACGACCGGCTCCGCGTAGCGCAACGCACCGCCGGTCAGACTGCCGTTGACCTGGACGATCGGCGCACTGTCCGAGGTCTTGAATGTATCAATGGCCCGCTGCTCGAAGGCATCCCGCGCACCGCCGTTCTCGCGATAGGGATAGGGCCAGGCGCTGTAGAAGTGCATCCGCGCGGGTGATCCGGCACGGTCGATCAACTGACCGAGCTCGATCGACAATGTTGTGGGCATGGGAATCGCGCCAGGCACATTCCGGTAATCGTGGCTGACCGTTGCGCCAGCCTCCCGGGCCTTCGGCACCACTTCCTTGGTGTAGTAGTCGCGCACGATGCCGAGGGAGGCCGCGTATGACCGTGCCGTCTCCACCGCTGTCCGGGTCCGGAGGTTGTCGAGCACCTGCCATGTCAGGATGCCGGTCAGGACCACACCCGTGATCAGGAACAGGGCAGCACTGGCAAGGGGGCGCGCCGCCATGTGCTGCAGCACACGCGTACTCATGATCAGACGGGCGGCGCTCAGCCGGGATGGATTGTTCGACATGGGTACGGGACAAGCTCGTGAACAGGAAGGGTGCATCGTGCCCATGCGGTCTTAACGAACCGTTCAGCCATCGCGGAATTCTTGCGCCGTTGCCCCGGAGCGCGCAGGCTTGGTGTGGGCGTGCGCGTGTGGAGGGGTGAACAGTGCTGCTTGGTGCGATTGCAGATGACATGACCGGGGCGACCGACCTCGCCCTGATGCTGTCGAAGTCGGGCATGAAGACGGTGCAGGTGATCGGGCCGGACGCGGTCTCAGCCGTCCCGCCGGAAGCGGACGCGGTGGTGGTCGCCATGAAATCGCGTACCAATCCACCGGACGAAGCCGTTGCCATGTCACTTCAGGCCCTCGCGGCATTGCAGGACCGGGGTGTCGAACAGGTCATGTTCAAGTACTGCTCGACCTTCGATTCCACGGACCGGGGCAATATCGGTCCGGTGGCCGATGCGCTGCTCGATGCGCTCGGCGCACCAGTGGCGGTTGCCTGCTCCGCCTTTCCCGACGCGGCCCGCACGATCTATCAGGGGCACCTGTTCGTCGGGGACAGGCTGCTTTCGGAATCCGGGATGCGCGATCATCCGCTGACCCCGATGACCGATTCGGATCTGGTGAGGGTGCTGGGGCGCCAGAGCCGGAACAGGGTCGAACTGATCGATCTGGCCACGGTGCGCGCCGGTGCTGCCGCCATCCGGGAGCGCCTGAAGGAACTCGCCGATAGCGGTGTTCGGCTCGCGATCGTGGATGCGGTCGCCGATGCGGACCTGCTTGCCATCGGTGCAGCCTGTCACGACGCGGGGCTGATCACCGGCGGATCAGGCATTGCCATGGGGCTGCCGGAGAACTTCCGCCGCGCGGGGCGGATCGGCGCGCCGTCAGTGGTTGCGCCACCTGACGTCAGGGGACCAGGCGCGATCCTGTCGGGAAGCTGCTCGCAGGCCACCAACGAACAGGTTACCCGCTATCGCGCCGCCGGGTTCCCTGTGTTTCATCTGGACCCGACGGCACTCGCCGATGACCCCGCGCATCTGTCGTCCTGTCTCGACTGGTTCGCCGGTCTGGACGGGTCGGTGCCATGTCTGATCCATGCGACGGATGCGCCGGAACAGGTTGCAAGGGTGCAGCAGCGGCTGGGCCGGGATCGGGCCGGCGTGGTCGTTGAACAGGCCATGGCAAGCCTCGCCACCGCTCTGGTGGAACAGGGCGTGCGTCGGCTGGTGGTCGCGGGGGGCGAAACCTCGGGCGCTGTCGTGGAGGCACTGGGTGTGAAGGCCCTGCAGATCGGGCCGGAGATCGCGCCGGGTGTTCCCTGGACGGAGACCACGGGTGGCGGTCCCCGCCTCGCGCTGGCCCTCAAGTCAGGCAATTTCGGCGGACCGGACTTCTTCGCCGATGCCTTCGCGGCCCTGCCGTGAAAGGACGCTGTCCTGGTTCCGGTCAGTCCTTCTCGACGACCGGCCCCTTGTCGCTGGACGGCATCCGTTGCGAACCCTCCTCGTTGCGTGCCGGTACGGATTCCGGTTTGCCGAAGGGCATGGTCTCGACGTAGATCGACGATGACGGGAATGCGAAGCCGGTACCGGCGTCTTCCACCAGCGTCTTCAGGTGATAGAGCAGTTCTTCCTTCACCTGCATCCACTCGGCCCACTTCGTCGTCGTGGTGAAGCAGTAGAGCATGATGTCGATGGAGGAGCTGTTGAAGCTGTCGGCATGGATCAGCGTCGAGACCTTGGCGGGGTCGGTCTCGAAATCATC
>BQJF01000066.1 GCA_021604565.1 Minwuia thermotolerans
GTTATCGACCATGCCTCGCACCTTCCGACACATTCACATCCGAAGGATAGCACCCCGATACAAGGAGTGTCCCGCAAACCGGGAAATCATGGCCCCCGCCTCAAACCCGGTCAGACCGGACCCTGTCAGGCACTTCCCACCAGACCCCTCGTACAAAACGCACTGCGAACCGGCCCCGGTGGAAGGCGGGCGAAACCTAAGCTCCCGAGCCAGACACGGTCAACGCGAGCCTAACGGACCAAATGACGCACCGCCGCCGCACGCGCCGACAGCCCCTGACCGCGCCTTGCTTGACAAGGAATGTCGCGCGTCTGACCCTTCTCCCGAGCCACAGTCACGGACTGTCAGGGAGCATCACAATGGCCGCCGAGATCCGCAAGATCGCTGTCTTCATCGAGGAAATTCATCAGGAGATGGGGCAGACCATCAGCCCGCCGACCCGCAAGGCGGCAGCGGTTGCGGTCATTGCGAACCCTCTCGCGGGGCGGTTTCAGGAGGACCTGGAGCCCCTGATGGCGATCGGGGAGGAACTGGGCGGCCTGCTGGGCGAACGCTGTGTCGCGGCGCTCGGCATCACCCCGGCCGAGGCCGAGAGCTACGGCAAGGCGGCACTGGTCGGCGTGGACGGCGAACTGGAGCATGCGGCGGCCATCCTGCACCCGCGCCTGGGCAAGCCCTTGCGTGCCGCGGTCGAGAAGGGTGCCGCCCTGGTGCCGTCATCGAAGAAACGTGGCGGGCCCGGTCAGGTGCTGGACGTTCCGCTGGGCCACAAGGACGCCGCCTATGTCCGCAGCCACTTCGACGGCATGGAGGTCATGCTGTCCGATGCCCCGCGCGCCAACGAGATCCTCGTGGCGGTCGCGGTCACCGACAGCGGCCGTCCCCTGCCCCGTGTCGGCGGGCTGACGGCAGCCGAGGCGGAGGGCAAGGACGGCCTGCGCTGAACTGGCGCCTGATTCACCACGGAAGACGGGCTGCGCCACGGGGGATGCATCGTCCCGGTCCGACCGGTCCCGAGAAATCACCTGAAACCCATATCTCGTGGCTCGATTTCCTGCTCACGCCTGATATGGTGCCGCATCCTGTATCTGCGGCCTGAATCGATGAATGACATGACAGACCTTTTTGCCCCTTCGGCCAATGCGCCGGGCGGCAATGACTATTCCGCCAAGGACATCCGCGTGCTGGAGGGGCTGGAGCCCGTCCGCCAGCGCCCCGGCATGTACATCGGCGGCACCGATGATCGCGCGCTGCATCATCTGGCGGCGGAGGTTCTGGACAATTCGATGGACGAGGCCGTGGCCGGTCACGCTACCCGGATCGAGGTCGCGCTGGATGCGGAGGGCTGCCTGACCATCGATGACAACGGGCGTGGCATTCCCGTCGACCCGCATCCGAAGTTCCCCGAGAAATCCGCCCTGGAAGTCATCCTGACCACGCTGCATTCGGGTGGAAAGTTCGAACAGGGGGCCTATCAGACGGCCGGCGGCCTGCATGGTGTCGGCGTCTCCGTCGTCAACGCCCTGTCCGATGACATGGTGGTGGAGGTGGCGCGGGACCGGCAGTTGTTCCGGCAGTCTTTCTCCCGCGGGTTTCCGCAGGGACCGCTGGAATCGCTCGGCCCGGTGCAGAACCGGCGCGGCACCCGCATCCGCTTCCATCCGGACGCGGAAATCTTCGGCGACAAGGCGGTACTGAAGGCGTCGCGGCTCTATCGCATGGCCCGTTCCAAGGCCTATCTGTTTCCGGGTGTCGAGATTCGCTGGCGCGTCGATCCGGCGCTTGCCACCGACGAGACCCCGGCGGAGGCCGTGCTGCATTTTCCGGGCGGGCTGGCCGACTTCCTGGTGGCCACGCTGGGCGAACAGACCGTTGTCGCGCCGGAAGCCTTTGCGGGGCGCGTCGAACTGCCCGCCAACCGGGGTCGCGTCGAATGGGCGCTGCAGTGGCTGGAGTATGGCGACGGCTGGACCAGTTCCTACTGCAACACGATTCCGACGCCGATGGGCGGCAGTCACGAGAACGGATTTCGCTCCGCCATTTCGCGGGGGCTGAAGGCCTATGGCGAACTGACCGCCAACAAGCGCGCGGCCCAGGTCACCGCCGACGATGCGCTGGCCGGAACCACGGCCCTGCTCTCGGTCTTCATCCCCGATCCGCAGTTCCAGGGCCAGACCAAGGAAAAGCTGGCGACGCCAGAGGCGGCGCGGCTGGTCGAGGCCACGGTGAAGGATCACTTCGACCATTTCCTCTCCGCCGCGCCCAAGGTGGCCGAGCGGTTGCTGGAGAACGCCATCGACCGGGCGGAGGAGCGGCTGCGGCGGCGCAAGGAGAAGGAGGTCGGGCGCAAGACCGCGACCCGGAAACTGCGCCTGCCAGGCAAGCTGGCCGATTGCAGTGCCCGTGAACGCGAAGACACCGAACTGTTCATCGTCGAGGGTGATTCGGCGGGTGGTTCCGCCAAGTCCGCCCGCAAGCGCGAGACCCAGGCGGTGCTGCCGCTGCGGGGCAAGATCCTGAACGTGATGAGTGCCGGTGCCGACAAGCTGGCGCAGAACCAGGAACTGGCCGATCTCAGCCTGGCGCTGGGCTGCGGCACCGGCAGCCGCTTCAACGAGGATGACCTGCGCTACGGCAAGGTCATCATCATGACCGACGCGGACGTGGACGGGGCGCACATCGCCGCGCTGCTGATGACCTTCTTCTTTCAGGAAATGCCTGGGCTGGTCGATCTCGGGCGGCTCTACCTCGCCTGCCCGCCGCTCTACCGTCTCAGCCAGGGTGGCAGGACGGTCTATGCCATCGATGACGCCCACCGCGAGCAACTGATGGCCGATGAATTCAGTGGCCGCGGCAAGGTGGAGGTCAGCCGCTTCAAGGGCCTGGGCGAGATGCCGCCGCAGCAGTTGCGCGACACCACCATGAACCCGGCAAAGCGCAAGCTGCTGCGCGTGGATATCCCGGCGGAGGCACGTGCGGACACCATCAACCTTGTCGAGCGACTGATGGGCCGCAAGCCGGAGAAACGCATGGAGTTCATCCAGCAGAACGCCCGCTTCGTGCAGGACGTGGATATCTGAGGACTGCGCGAACGCCGTCCCACCACCACGCCGCTCGCGGACTTGATCCGCGAGCCCAGCCTCCGACGCCAGTGCGGCACAATGGGTGCCCGGATCAAGTCCGGGCACAACGTCAGTGGGGTGGTGAAACTGATGCCTCCGCACCCACCCCGCCACGCCGCTCGCGGACTCGATCCGCGAACCCAGACTCCCACGCCAGTGCGGCACAATGGATGCCCGGATCAAGTCCGGGCACAACGTCAGTGGGGTGGTGAAACTGATGCCCCCGCACCCACCACGCCGCTCGCGGACGCGATCCGCGAGCCCAGACTCCCACGCCAGTGCGGCAAAATGGGTGCCCGGATCAAGTCCGGGCACAACGTCAGTGGGGTGGCGGTAGTTGGGCGGCGACGGTGGAGTGGGTAGCGGAAATCTCAGTTCAGGATTTCGGCCAGGGCGTCGCCGGTCGAGACGGTCTCGCCACGCTGGTTGGTGACGGTCAGGCCGCAGACCAGCCACTTGCCCTTGCGGGTCTCGCGCTTGTCCTGCACCTCCACCCGGACCTGGATCGTGTCACCGGGATAGACCGGGCTGCGAAACCGGGTCTCCAGCCGACGGTGGTTGCCATTGTCGGGCCAGAGCCAGTCGGTCATGGTCCGGACCATGAACGAATAGGTCATCAGGCCGTGGCCGATCACCGTGTCGAACTTCTTGCCGTTGGCAAAGGTCGTCTCCGCGATGAAGTCGTCGTCCCAGTGCAGCGGGTTGTTGTCGAAGGAGGCCATGGCGAACTCCTTGATCATCTCCCGCGTCACATCGACCTTCACGCCGTCGAAGCTGTGCCCGACCGCGATGTCCGCATACGAGAATTCTGCTGTCATGATGCTCTCCCCTCAGTACGGACGCATGGTCCAGCCGCGACCGGAGCAGACGACCGTGTCGTGCTGGTTGCGGAAGACATTGTCGTGGATGGCGAAGGTGTTGCCCTTGCGGATCACCTTGTCGAGGCAGCGCGCCGTCAGGGTGATCGTGTCGCCGGGCCGGACCGGGTGCTGGATCCACCAGTTCTGGCCCATGTTGACCGTGCCTGGCGTGCGCATGAAATGGTCATGCGTCGTGCAGGCAAAGAGGAACAGCGCGTGGATGCTGGGCGGCGAGATCAGCCCACCGAACCGCGTCGTCTTCGCATATTCCTCGTCGAAATAGAGCGGGTTCATGTCCCCGATGGAGCGGGCATAGCGCTGGATGATGTCCGCCGTGATGGTGACGGGCTTTGATTCCACCACCTCCCCCGGTTCCAGATCATCCCAGCCCGCGCGTTTCTCCGCGTCCTTCCAGAAATCGTAGTCGAAATCCTCGGCGCTGAACGCTGACGATGTTTCGCTCATCCTGCCCTCCCCTGTTGCCCGGATGCATGAAGGGTAAGGCCGTGGCTGGTCCGGTCACAAATGATATTGCCGCCGATGATTTGCAGTCAGCGCAAGACAGTTTCTTCAGCGCTCGCCCTGATCCAACGCCGGAAGCTGCGGACTTCCGGCGCCCGCAGGCGCGACCTGGTGCAGACAAGCTGATAGCTGAAGGCGCTTCTGACCCGCTGTTCGAAGGGCGCAACAAGTATCCCCTTGTCCAGCCGGTCGGCGACGACCACATCCGCACCAATGGCCACGCCGATGCCGCGCTGCGCCGCCTCCAGCGCCAGTTGCACATCGTTGAAACGCATGTCCTTGCGTCGGGCGGGGGAGAGCGCGACGGCACCGTGCCCGACCTGTTTCAGCCACTCGTCCCAGGCCTTCGGCAATTGCCGGACATGCAGCAGCGTCTGGTCGGCAAGTTGTGCCGGGTCGCGCATCCCGGCGGCAAGTGCCGGACTGCAGACCGGAAATACGGAAATCGGCACCAGTTCCTCCACATGCCGCTCCGGCCAGTGCCGCCGGGACAGGAAGATGCCGATGTCGAAATCATCAGCGTGCTGTCCGGTGATGTCCTCGCTGACGTCGATGTCGATATCGACCTCCGGATGCTGCGCCCGAAAGGACGAAAGCCGCGGGATCAGCCAACTGACGGCAAAGGACTGGGGGGTGGTGATGACAAGCCTGCCACCGGATTCGGAAAGCGCCTCGGTCGCGCTGCGAATCGCGGCAAACGCGGGTGCGAGGTCATCCAGGTACTGGGCACCGGCAGGAGTCAGGGAGACCGACTTGCCGTGGCGGACGAACAGGGCAAGTCCCAGATCCTGCTCCAGCGCCCCGATCCGGCGACTGACGGCTGACGCACTCAGGCCGAGCGCCAGGGCCGTCTGGCCAAAGCTCAGACACTTGCCGGCCTGGACGAAGACCTCCAGCGATTTCAGCGACGGCAGCCGTTCCACCATGACCTCTCCCCGCCCGCATCACCTGAAATCAAAGCCAGCCGGAAAGCTCCCGGCGCGTGATGGCTTCCAGCATGTCGACATGATCGTCGCTGTCGTTCAGGCAAGGCAGCATACGGAACTCCCGGCCGCCCGCCGCCTCGAAGGTTGCACGCCCCTCGATCGCGATCTCCTCCAGCGTTTCGACACAGTCCGCCGCGAAGCCGGGCGTGAGCACCGCAACGTCCGTATGACCCGCCGTCGCCAGTTCCTGCAGCGTCACGTCCGTATAGGGCTGCAACCAGGCCTTCGGCCCGAAGCGGCTCTGGAAGCTCAGGCGCAGGCGGTCAGGGCTCATGCCCAGCCGCTCCCGCAACAGCCGCGCCGTCTTGTGGCAGTGACAGTGGTAGGGGTCGCCCTTCTCGAAATAGGCCTGCGGCAGGCCGTGGAAGGACGCGAGCAGCACCGTGTCCCCGCCCTCTTCCAGCCCTGCCGCATGTACCGATGCGGCCAGCGCGTCGATATAGGCCGGATCATCGTGATAGGGGGGCACGAAGCGTATGGTGGGCTGCCAGCGCATCGCGCGCAGCGTGTCCGCCACCCGGTCCACGACGGTCGCCGTCGTCGTGGCGCTGTACTGGGGGTAGAGGGGAAATACCAGTATGCGTTCGGCCCCGGCGTCCTTCAGCGCGGTCAGCCGTTCGGGTATCGACGGCTGACCGTAGCGCATGGCCCAGTCGACGATGACGGCACTGTCGTCAGCGAATCTTGCCGCCAGTGCCTCCGACTGCTGCCGGGTGTAATAGCGCAACGGCGACTCATCGCTCTCCGTCCGCCAGATCTTGGCATAGGCCTTCGCGGTCTTCGGTGACCTGAAGGTGACGATGAAGAGGTTCAGGATGAACCACCAGATGACCTTCGGCACCTCGATCACCCGCCTGTCACTCAGGAATTCCCGCAGGTAGCGGCGGATCGAAGGCACATCGGTGCCATCCGGTGTGCCCAGATTGACCAGAAGCACGCCGACACGACCGGTGCTGATAGCCGGATGGCCAGAAGGCAGGTGGTCAGAGGGCAGGTTGTTGTTATTGCTCACGATTCATTCCCCTGATGGTCGCGCGGGCACAGATGTCGCAGGCCCGGATTTAGCAGATTGTTAACGGCTCTGGTGCTTTTCTGACAGTCGTTCGAGATTCGGTGTGCCCCGGTCTGAGCGCCGGATGCGGCAAGTGCGCCGAACTGGCCGCTCGACCAGCCTGGGTGCATACGTCACGGGAAAGAACCTGGATTTGCGCAAGCTGCTGCAAGATTTGGTGAATGGCGGTCCGGAAATGACCCCGGAGATGGTGCGCGAGTTCAATGTCGAAAGCGTCCTGCGCCTGAACCGCAATCAGATCTTCGGTGGCGTGGCGTCCAGCATCAACCCGATCGCGCTCTCCGTCGGCCTCTGGCAGGACGATCTGGCCCTGATCCTGGGACCCTGGTGCCTCATCGGCCAGTTCTTCGCCATGGCGCAGATCTATGGCTGGTGGAAGAACCGCAGCAAGCCAAGGCCGACAACGGTCTCGGGCCGCAGCTTCCGCAAGGCCAACGTCATGGCTGTCGCTGCCGGACTCTACTGGGCTTCCGTCATCGTGCTCTGTGTTCCCATCGTGACGCCACCGGAAGCCCTGGCGGTGATCCTGACCGCCTTCGGTACATCGCTCGTGGCTGCTGCATTGCTGAGCCCCGCGCCGGTCGCGGCATTCGTCTTCTTCTTCATCACCGTGATGTCGGGTCTGCTCAGCCTGACATTCCAGTTCCCGGAAATAACCACGCCGCTCTGGTTGCTCGCCGCCGCATATATCAGCTTCGTGCTGATGATGATCGTGATCGGTCATCGCGACTTCAAGACACTTGTCGCCAGACAGGTGGAGAACAGCCAGCTGGCGCTGGAGGCGCGGAATGCCAGCGAAGCGAAATCCCGCTTCATCGCCAACATGAGCCACGAGTTGCGGACGCCGCTGAACGCCATCATCGGGTTCTCCGACATGATGCAGTCGGAAACCTTCGGCCCGGTCGGCCACAGCAAGTACAGGGAATATGTCGGCGCCATCAGCGACAGCGGCAACCATCTGATGGACATCATCAACGATGTGCTGGACATCTCGCGCATCGATGCGGGGTCCGAGGACATTCGGGAAAGCGACGTCCGGCTAGGTTCACTGCTGGCCCGTTGCCGGTTGCTGTTCACGGAACGCGCGGCACGCAGTGGT
Organism: Minwuia thermotolerans; assembly: GCA_021604565.1. GTDB lineage: Bacteria > Pseudomonadota > Alphaproteobacteria > Minwuiales > Minwuiaceae > Minwuia > Minwuia thermotolerans_A. The sequence continues at coordinate 7,662 of BQJF01000066.1, forward strand.
GTCGACTTCGAGGCTGATTCGGCGTTCGAAAGCCTGGTGCTGCATGTCGATGAGAGACTGATCGTCCAGATCCTGATCAACCTGGTCTCGAACGCCATACGACACACGCCGCAGGGGGGACAGGTCACCCTGAACGTGTCCCTTCGCCCGCAGTATGGCGTGCTGTTCATGATCGCGGACAACGGACGCGGCATGACACCGGAAGAACTGTCCCGCGCGCAGGAGCCTTTCGGATCCGGTGGCAATTCCTGGGTCAGTCGCGGTGATGGTGCCGGACTGGGCCTGCCCATTTCCCACCGCTTTGCCGCGCTGCATGGTGGACACCTGAATGTGGAGAGCACCTTCGGCAAGGGAACACGCTGCACCCTGCGCATCCCGGCCAGCCGAATCCGCAGCACGGTATCCGAAAGCGAACTCGACACGATGATGTCGGCTGGCTGATCCTCCGCGACCGGTGACGTGACGGTCGGATGAGGTGGCGACGGGCCGCAGTTCCGTTTACGGATGGTCTCACCTGACCCTCGCTGCGCGGAGACCCTCACGTGATCGAACCGGATTTCTCTCTCGCCGTCGCGATGGGTCTTTCGCTCGCGGCCGGGCTGATGCGCGGCTTTGCCGGTTTTGGCTCCGGCATGATGCTCTCCCCCATCTTCGCCATCCTCTATGGTCCGGCGGAGGCCGTTCTGATGATTGCGGTCATGGAGATCGTGGTCAGCGTGCAACTGGTGCCGAAGGCCCTGCCTGACGTGCAGTGGCCGTTTCTCGGGCCACTGATCCTTGCCGCCGTCGTCGGCATGCCCCTCGGCGCGTGGCTGCTCGCCACCACCGAACCGGAACTGATCACCCGCATCATTGCCGGAATTGTCCTGGTCTTCGTGATCGTGCTGGCCGTCGGCTGGCGGTATCAGGGGCCGAAACGGCTGCTGCCGACGCTGGGTGTCGGGGGCGTTTCCGGTGCGCTGCTGACCGCCACCAGTGTCGGCGGTCCGCCGGTGCTGCTCTATATCCTGTCCGGCCAGGACAGCGCCCGGACCAATCGCGCCAACATCATTCTCTATTTCGCGATCGCGGAGATCATCACACCGATCTTCCTGTATCTGCAGGATCTCTTTGCCATGGAAGTCGTGATCCGCGCCCTGGCGATCTGCCCGGCATACATGGTCGGCGCCTGGGTCGGCAGCCGTCTGTTCCGGGAATCGTCCGAGCAGGTCTACCGGCGCGTGGCACTGATCTTCCTGAGCGTGATCGCGGTCTATGGTATCCTGCACTGACGGAATTCCGCCCGGTGTCGCAAAGCGTGTTGAGCGGCCCCGGAACGCGGTCTATGGTCCGCGCCGCATCAATGCATGGTTCAGGGAGAGACGGACATGACCGAAGCGGTCGCGGCAGATCACTTGCGGCAACTGATCGAGCGCGTGGAGCGCCTGGAGGAGGAGAAGGCCGCCATGGCCGCCGATATCCGGGAGATCTATGCGGAGGCCAAGTCGAACGGTTTCGAGCCCAAGATCATGCGTCAGGTCATCAAGCTGCGGAAGATGGACCGCGACGACCGGCAGGAGCAGGAAGCCGTGCTGTCGCTGTATCTGGAAGCACTGGGTGAGGCCACGCCGGGCTCGGCCTGAGTCCACGGCGTCGGCAGGCAGGCATTGGAGCAGGGGGCAGTCATGACTCGCGAGATCAATTCCGTGGCAGTACTGGGCGGCGGCACCATGGGTGCCGGGATCGCCGGAATCTGTGCCCAGATGGGCTGCAGGGTGCTGTTGCTCGACATCGACATGCCGACGGCGGAAGCCTCGCTGGACCGCATCATCAACGGGCGTCCGCCCGCGCTGGATGACGCCGACAAGGCCGGCCTGATCACGCTCGGCACACTGTTCGACGACCTGGAGAAGATTGCCGACTACGACTGGATCTGCGAGGCCATCGTGGAGGATGTGGACACCAAGCGTGCCCTGTTCGAACGGCTGGAACCGCTGCGCCGTCCCGGCTCCGTCGTCTCCACCAACACCTCCGGCATTCCGCTGCGCGAGATCTGCGAGGGCCTGCCCGAAAGCCTGCGGCGCGACATCGGCGTCACCCACTTCTTCAATCCCGTGAAGGTCATGCGGCTGATGGAACTGGTGCCCGGCACCGACACCACGCCGGATGTCATCGATGCCTTCGCGAACTTCCTGGGCGACCGGATGGGCAAGGGCGTGGTGCACGCCAAGGACACGGTCAATTTCATCGGCAACCGCATCGGCTGCTTCCTGATGCTGTCCGGACTGCACAAGGCGGGCAAGGCGCGCGCTGACGGCCTCAGCCAGGAAGCCATCGATGCCCTGATGTCAAAGCCGGTCGGCCTGCCGCCGACCGGCCTCTACGGCCTGATCGACCTCATCGGTCTGGACGTGATGTATCTGGTGGGCCTCAATCTGGCCGCCAACCTGCCCGACGGCGACACCGGACATGCCTTCACCGCGTTCCCGCCGATGGAACAGCAGATGTGGCAGCGCAAGCAACTGGGCCGCAAGACCGGCGGCGGCTTCTATCGCATGGTGAAGGACGCCGAAGGCAACCGCGCCAAGGAAGTCTACGACCTGGACAGTGGCGACTGGCGCGCCGAGGCACCCGTTACCCTGGCCGACAGCCAGATGAGCGCCGGGTCACTGATGTTCGAGGATTCGGTGGAGGGCCGGTTCGTCTGGGACCTGATGGGGGGCACATTGTGCTACGCCGCAGATCTGGTGCCGCAGATATCCGACGATGTGGTCAACATCGACCGCGCCATGCGCTGGGGTTTCGCCTGGCAGAAAGGCCCGTTCGAGCTTCTCGACGAGCTGGGTCCGGCAAGGGTGATTGCGCGCCTGAAGGCGGAGGGCAAGCCCGTACCGGCCATGCTGCAGGTTCTGGAACAGGCCGGTGCGGACAGCTTCTACCGTGCTGACGGGTCAGAGCACCTGGGCCGCGGCGGCGCCTGGCACACGGTCGCCTGACCTCTGCCGTCCCGCGCGGCTCATGCGTCACGCTTTGCAGACAACAAAGCATCTGCCTTGAACGAAGACGGGCTGTCGGCACCAGGATGCCGACAGCCCGAATTCTATCTGAGGCAGATCAGCTCTGCTTCAGGCGTACCGCGACGAACAGCCGGTCGTCACCACGAACCACGAGCAGCAGGACGGAGCGACCCTTGCGTTCCTCGATCTCCGCCACGCGACGGGCAACATCACCGGGACCCTGCACGGCTTCCTGATTGACCTCGATGATCACGTCACCGGCGCGCAGGCCCTTCTCCGCCGCAGCCGAGTCGGGAACCACCTCGGTCACGACCGCGCCATCCTCCGTGCTGATGCTGAAACGCTCCCGCACATCATCGGTCATCGGGCTGAGCTTCATGCCGAGGGAGGCAAGATCGCTCTCCCGCGAGGCCGGTTCCTCTTCCTGCTCCTCGGAGGAAGCCAGCGCCTTCTCGGCCTTCTCGAGTTCGCCCAGCGTCACGGTGAACTGTTCCAGCTTGCCCTTGCGCCAGACCGTCACCGGGACGGCCTTGCCGACGCCGGTGCCCGCAACGATCCGCGGCAGTGCGCGCATCTCGTCGATGTCCTGTCCATTGAACTCGACAATCACGTCACCGGACTTGATGCCAGCGGCACCCGCCGGGCTCTCACCCGTTACGCCCGCGACGAGCGCGCCGCGCGGCTGATCCATGCCCAGGCCTTCGGCAATCTCTTCCGTAACGGACTGGATGCGAACGCCGAGCCAGCCACGCTTGGTGCGACCGAACTGGATAAGCTGCTCCGCCACCGGGCGGGCAAGGTTGGACGGCACCGCGAAACCGATACCGATCGACCCGCCGGACTGGGAGAAGATGGCCGTGTTGATACCCACGACCTCGCCATCGACATTGAACAGTGGACCACCGGAGTTGCCCTTGTTGATCGACGCATCGGTCTGGATGAAGTCATCGTAGGGACCGGAGCGGATGTCCCGGCCACGCGCCGAGATGATACCGGCAGTGACCGTACCACCGAGGCCGAGCGGGTTGCCGATGGCAATCACCCAGTCACCCTCCTCGGCGGTGTCGGAATTGCCCCAGGGGACCGCTGTCAACTGCGTACCCTCGTCGGGTTTCACCCGCAGCACGGCAACGTCCGTCTTCGGGTCGGTGCCGACAAGTTCGGCGTCCAGGCTTTCGCCATCGCTGAAGAACACCCGGATCTCGTCCGCGCCGTCGATCACATGGTTGTTCGTGACAATCAGGCCATCCGCATCAACCACGAAGCCCGAGCCCACGGAGACCAGGGGGCGGGAGTGCGGGTTCTGCTGACGGCGCTTGTCGAAGAAGTCCTTGAAGAACTCCTCGAACGGTGACCCCGGCGGAACCTGCGGAATCTGCGGCACCTGTCCCGGGCTGCTCTTGCCCGGCTGCTGGGTGACCTGGATATTGACCACGGCGGGTTTCAGCTTCTTCACCAGTGGCGCGAAACTCTCGGGCGCATTGCGGGCGAAGGCGCTGCCGGCCGCGACCAGCATGGCCAGCAACACGATCACAGCCGTCAGTCTCAGCATCATTGCGGAATTCGCGTCCTGTCGCGCCACGGGGATGGCGCGCGCAACGGTACGACCACGCATGAACTCTTCTCTTGTCTCGTGACTCACTTGCACATGCTCCAACACTCGATCCAAACCTCTTGCCCGAACTATCTGGGCACCGATCACCGGATCTGCAAACCCGGCGACCGCAATTGTTATGCAACGCGGATTATGACCGAACTTTGCCCGGAGTGTGAAACATGTGGTCTTGCAGCGACAATTTCTGCCCTGCTGTCGCAGAAGTGAGCACGGGACTGGCCGCTCAGGGCGCTTCCACCACATAGTCGAGGCGGGAATCAGTCTCGGGGTTGCCCAGTTGCTCATAGGCATGGCGGGCGCGTTCGAAGCGCAGGTCACCTGCCGTTCTGGCCGATGGTTCAGCGGACGGCTCACCGGCCAGTGCCATCAGGTGGTCACCAATGTCCTTGCCGGTTGTCTCATCGATGATGGCATTGGCAACCGAGCTCACCAGCCCCAGCACGCCCCCGAACAGGAAGCCGCCTGCGATGCGGGCCGGGTTGCTGATCTCGTCACCTGTGACTTCCCGATAGACCGTGGAGACAATGGGGATGTGCTGCAGTGGATTCACCGCGTCCAGAATATCGAGAAACCCGAAGCCGTCGTCCTGCGCCGTACCTGCCGCATCCGGCGACCGGGCTTCGGTCGCGCTGCTTTCGGGCGCGAACGAGGCTATGGAGACCGAAGGGGTCGTGAATTCGTTCTGGAAGATCATGACCAGATCGGAAGCAAGTCCCGGACCAGACCGGGAACCGTTGATCGTCAACATGTTACGGCCAAAGCCCTGCGACTGAACCCGGCAGCAATTGCCGGTTCGCCCTCGCAGACCCTACAGAAAATGCCCGGTGCGGCTCTTCTTCGTGGCGAGATAGTCGGCATTGTGGGGGTTGGACGGAAACTTGTGCGGCACCCGCTCCGCCACGGCAATTCCCTCTGCCTCCAGACCCGCCACCTTCTCGGGGTTGTTGGTCATCAGCCGCACGCTGGAATAGCCGAGACGGCGCAGCATCTCCGCCGCAGGCCGGAACAGCCGCTCATCGGTCTCGAAGCCGATGCGCAGGTTCGCATCCACCGTGTCGAAGCCGCGATCCTGCAGGGCGTAGGCGCGGATCTTGTTCATCAGGCCGATGCCCCGCCCTTCCTGCGCCAGATAGAGCAGGATGCCCTCCCCGGCCTCGCCGATGGCCTCGATGGCGCCGCGCAACTGTTCGCCGCAATCGCACTTCATCGACCCCAGCAGGTCACCGGTGAAACATTCGCTGTGGATCCGTGTCAGCACCGGCTGATCGCGCGGCGGATCGCCCGTCACCAGCGCCAGGTGTTCCAGACCACCGTCCGATGGACGATAGGCATGCATCCGGGTGTTCTCCGCACCCCACAGCGGCAGTTGCGCAGCGGCCACCGGTTTCAGGATGTTGCCGGTATGGGTCGCGATGGCGGCAATGCTCCCGGCATCCACCGCTGCCAGACCTGCCGCCTGCCAGTCCGCAGTCTCGGACAACGCTGCGACCAGCACTGCGGGCAGCAGGCGTGCGTGCCGCGCCAGACCGACACCGGCACAGGCCCAGTCCGGCGGCGCATCCTTCACCTGGCGGAACGGGCCGCGCATGCCGCCGTCCAGATCGTGTGCCGGATCGGCAAGTTCGCTGGCGAGCTGGCGCGACAGGGTCGCGTCGATGGGAACAAGCTGCACCTCATGCCCCGACGGCAGGATGTGCAGGACATTGGCCCGCCGCGCTGTCAGTGCCAGACTGACACCACCTTCGGCCAGGTCCAGAAGCTCTCCGTACTCCTCCGCTGTCGCCGTCTCCGCCGAGACGATGATCCCGGAACGGGCGGCACCGCGGACGATGACAGGCATGCCGCGCCGCAGATCCGCCGCCGCACGATCCACCTGCCGCACATGACGCAGGTCGCTGGTTTCATCTTCGCTCTGGCGCGCCAAGGGGGCTGTCCTGATAAGTGATCGCGATGTGACCGCCACTGTATATCCCGCGTCCCCGGACTGTTGAAGCTTTCACTGCCACAGGTCAGACTTGCATGCGGGAACAGGGTGTCGGGACACCGCACATGGCGATCAACCGGTTGTCACGTGTCGGTGAGGCTGTTCTCCCACAACGGAACCGGACTCTTGAACCGGGCCGCGGCAGACCAATCTCTGGTCAGTCGAAGGTCCGGCGGTGATTGGGAGAAGCAAGAAGATGATGGGTGGCAAGAAGATCCTGCTGGTCGACGATGACGACGCCTTGCGCGAGACGCTGGCCGAGCAACTGGAACTGCACGAGGAATTCGAGACCCGGCAGGTCAACACCGGTCAGGCCGGCATCGAGGCCGCGCGGAAGGAACATTTCGACCTTGTGCTGCTGGACGTCGGCCTGCCCGACTCCGACGGGCGCGAGGTCTGTCGGGCGTTGCGCAAGAACGGCTTCAAGATGCCAGTGATCATGCTGACCGGTGCGGATTCGGATGCCGAGGAGATCCTGGGCCTGGAATCAGGCGCCAACGACTACATCACCAAGCCGTTCAAGGTCGGCGTGCTGCTGGCCCGCATTCGCGGCCAGTTGCGCCAGCACGAACAGAGCGAGGATGCCGTCTTCACCATCGGCCCCTACAGCTTCCGGCCTGCGCAGAAGATGATGGTGCACAAGGAAACGGAGAAGAAGGTCCGCCTGACGGAGAAGGAAACCTCCATCCTGAAGTACCTGTTCCGCGCAGGCGAGACGGCAGTCGGGCGCGACGTGCTGCTGCACGAGGTCTGGGGCTACAACGCCGGCGTCACTACCCACACGCTGGAAACCCACATATACCGCCTGCGCCAGAAGATCGAGCCGACACCGTCGGAAGCGGAGATCCTGGTGACGGAGCCGGGCGGCTACAAGCTGGTGCCCTGACGGGAGACCGTTCCTTGTGGCGCGCGGCACCGGCCCATGCCCCTTCAACCAGCTTGCCTGCTCTCTGCTTCAGGTCGTTTTCAGCCAGGCGATCAGCAGTGACAGGGTGACGGCGCTGAACACCGTGGAAAGCAGGATCACGGAGGCCGAGCGCTGGGTGTAGGTGCCGTAGAACCTTGCCAGCAGGAAGGCGTTGATCCCGGCAGGCGTTGCGGCGTTCAGGGTGGCCACGGCGACGTAAAGCGGATCGTTCTGGAAGATGTAGCTGGTGAAGATGAAGACCAGCGCGGGCAGCAGCGCCAGTTTCATGACCACCAGCGTCAGGCTTTCCTTCAGGTCACCGGCAATGCGGAACTGGGTCAGTGACGCGCCGAGAGCACAGAGTGCCGCCGGTGTCGCCGCCTTCGACAGCAGGTCGATCAGCCTGTCGACCATCGACACCATTTCCAGCCCCGTCGCGCCGAATGCCAGCCCCGAGCACAGGCCGAGAATGACCGGGTGGACCGCCAGACTCTTGAAGGTGGAGAACAGGATGGCCCCGATTCCCTGCCCCTTCTGGCCGCGCAGGGCCTCCACCATGATGGTGGACAGCGGGATGAGGATCATCGGGTGGAACGTCACGATCATCATCATCGGGATCAGACCGGGTTCGCCGAAGGCCGTATAGACCAGCGGCAGCCCCATCAGCACGGTGTTGGAGAAGCTGGAGGACATGCCCATCAGCCCGTACTCGACCGGCGGATTGCGGAACACGTACCGCCCCAGCGCCACGGTGATCGCGAAGTGCAGCAACGCGGCACCGAAATATCCGAAGACGATGGACCATTCGATACCGTCTTCCGGCAGCCCCCGGCTGAACAGACGGAACAGCAGGGCCGGAATGGCGGCGTAGAAGACGAAATTCGTCAGCGCCTTGATCCCGAGATCCCCGCCCAGCAGGGGCGAACGCCCCAGCGCATAGCCGATGGCCATCAGCGCGAAGACCGGAAAGACGATATCGAGGACGCCCCCCATCAGCCGCGCCCTGTCAGGTCAGCGATCACCGGACCTTCCGTGGCGGGCTGACGGGCCAAGCGATCAGCCCTCGAACGGGTGGCGGACGACGATGGTGTCCTCGCGTTCCGGGCTGGTGGACAGCAGGGCAACCGGCGCCCCGATCAGTTCCTCGATCGCGCGGACATACTTGACCGCCTGGGCAGGCAGGTCGGCCCATGACCGCGCACCATATGTCGTGTCGGACCAGCCTTCGAAGGTCTCGTAGATCGGTCGAATGTTGTCCTGATCGGCCATGTTGTAGGGATAGAAATCCAGCGTCTTGCCATCCAGTTCGTAGCCGACGCAGACCTTCAGTTCCTTCAGCCCGTCCAGCACGTCCAGCTTGGTCAGGGCCACCCCGTCGATGCCGCCGGTGCGGATTGCCTGGCGCACCATCACAGCATCGAACCAGCCGCAACGGCGGGCGCGGTTGGTGACGGTGCCGAATTCGCGGCCCTTCTCCCCCAGATGCCGCCCGATCTCGTCATCCAGTTCGGTCGGAAAGGGGCCGGAGCCGACGCGGGTCGTGTAGGCCTTGACGATGCCGAGCACGAAGTCGATCACCTTCGGCCCGCAGCCGGAACCGGGGGCGGCCTGACCGGCAACGGTGTTGGAGGACGTGACGAACGGATAGGTGCCGTGGTCGATGTCCAGCATGGCACCCTGCGCGCCCTCGAACAGGATGCGCTTGCCCTGGCGATTGACCTCATCGAGCGTGCGCCAGACGTGCGCGGCAAAACGCAGGACGTCGTCACTGACCGCGTTCAGTTCGGCCAGGATGTCTTCCTTGGCGATCTCCGGCTGCGACAGGCCGCGGCGCAGCGCATTGTGGTGCACCAGCAGACGCTCGATCTTGCCGTCCAGCGTCACCGGGTCACCTAGGTCCGCGACGCGGATCGCACGCCGGGCGACCTTGTCCTCATAGGCCGGACCGATACCGCGCCGGGTGGTGCCGATCTTGGCGCCACCAGCGGCCTCTTCCCGGATTGCGTCCAGGTCGCGGTGCAGGCTGAGGATCAGGCAGGCATTGGCGGCGATCTGGAAATTGTCCGGCGTCACCTCCACGCCCTGCTTGGCCAGACGCCCGATCTCGTCCATCAGCGCGGTAGGGTCGATGACCACACCATTGCCCAGGATCGACAGCTTGCCCTTGCGCACGATACCGGAGGGCAGCAGGCTCAGCTTGTAGGTCACACCGTCGATGACCAGCGTATGCCCGGCGTTGTGGCCGCCCTGATAGCGCACGACCACGTCCGCCATCGCCGACAGCCAGTCGACGATCTTGCCCTTGCCCTCGTCACCCCACTGGGCGCCGACCACCACGACATTGGTCATGTCGGGATCCTTTCCTGATGCATTTCCGGGCCGAAACCCGCCTCAGATGTCCTTGACCTCGATCTTGTGCCAGATCCCGGTGCAGCCAAGCCTTCGTGCCTCCGCCTCGGGGTCGGCTTCCGGCTCCAGACCGGCAACCACCCGGTGGCCCTGTTCGCGGCAGCGCCGCGCGTTCTCGGTGTCCGTGCCGAACGGCAGGTAGACACGCCGGGGCATGGTCGTGCCCGGCAATGCCCGCAGTACGGAATCCAGATAGACCGTGGCGCCGACCGCAGGCTCGCCGGTCTCGCTGACATAGCGGCCACCGCGCCCGATCTCGCCCCTGACGCCGGGAGCAAACACGCTGAAGGCCACGCCGGTCTGATATTCGAAGCCGCGATATTCGCCCGGATCGACCGTCAGGCTCAGGTCCGGCTCGACGGCGCGGATCCCCGCGATGGTCTCCGCCAGACGGGCGATCTGCTGACCGGCGAGACCGCTGACACCCAGCGCCTGCAGCCTCGGCATCGCCGTCTCCGCCGGGCCGACGGCCTCCAGCAATCCGAAGATCAGCGGATCGTCGCCGACGATCCCGCGCAGTTCCCCGGCATCCTTGCCGTCCAGCGCCTCCCGCGCGGCATCCGCTGTCGCCCCGTCGTGTCCCTGCCCGGTCAGCACGGCAGGCGCCAGCGAAGGCACGGTCAGGTCCACGCTCAGATCCTGCAACCCGGCAGCACGCAGCGCCGCAACCGTCAGCAGCACGATCTCCACATCCGCCTTCACGGCGTCGGAGCCGAACAGTTCGATCCCCGCCTGGGTGAACTGCCGTTCGGGCCGCAACTGGTCGCCCCGAACCCGCAGCACCTGCCCGGAATAGCAGAGCCGGAGCGGGCGCGGCGATCCAGCCAGCCGACTGGCCGCGATACGCGCGATCTGGGGCGTGATATCTGCCCGCAGGCCCATCATCTGCTGCGAGATCGGGTCCATCAGCCGGAAAAGGTGCTGCGTCAGCTCGCCGCCGGGACCACTCAACAGGCTCTGTTCGAACTCCATCAGGGGCGGTTTGACGGTCTGATAGCCCTCCGCACGGAACGCATTCATCAGGCTGTGGACAGCCATCGCCTCACGCTCAGCCTCTTCAGGGAGGGCGTCGCGCAGACCGGCTGGCAGCAGGGCCTTGTTCACAGGTTCATTCATGGCGGGCCTTTGGTACTGCATCGGCTGTGTTCGTCAACGACTTATCGAGCAACGGCCTCGACGGTGATTCGCCGATCACGGTCCCCATGTCATCCTGCCGTCACATTCGGTAACGCCGAAGCTGTTGAAATTCCGGTATTTTTCACAATCTGACTTGTCAGACACGCAACAACACCGGACAGTTCTCCCATGACCAATGAAGGCATCTCGGGTCTCAGGGGACGAACGGTCGCACTGCTCGGCCCCACCAACACGGGCAAGACGCATCTGGCCGTCGAGACGATGCTGACCCATGCCAGCGGCATGATGGGCTTCCCCCTGCGCCTGCTGGCGCGGGAGGTCTATGACCGGGTCGTGGAAGCACGCGGTCGCTCCAACGTCGCGCTGGTGACGGGGGAGGAGAAGATCATCCCCCCCAACCCGCACTATTTCCTCTGCACGGTGGAGGCGATGCCCACGGGCCGCAGCTTCGACTTCGTTGCCGTGGACGAGATCCAGCTCGCCGCCGACCCGGAACGCGGCCATACCTTCACCGACCGGCTGCTGAACGTGCGCGGGCTGGAGACCACCATGTTCCTCGGCGCGGCCACGGCGCGCGGCCTGATCCAGCGTCTGCTGCCCGACACCACGATCATCACGCGCCCCAGACTGTCCTCGCTGGCCTATGTCGGGCAGAGCAAGCTGTCCCGCCTGCCGCGCCGCAGTGCCGTGGTCGCCTTCTCCGCCTCCGACGTCTATGCCATCGCCGAACTGATGCGGCGGCAGCGTGGCGGTGCGGCCGTGGTGCTGGGCGCACTCAGCCCGCGCACCCGCAATGCGCAGGTTGAGATGTACCAGGCCGGCGAAGTGGATTTCCTGGTCGCCACCGACGCCATCGGCATGGGGCTGAACATGGACATCAACCATGTCGCCTTCGCCGCGACCCACAAGTTCGACGGGGCCCGGCGACGTGCCCTCAGCCCGGCCGAGATCGGCCAGATTGCCGGGCGGGCGGGTCGGTTCATGCGGGACGGCACCTTCGGTGTCACGGCAGATGCGCCGCTGCTGGAACCGGAACTGGTCGAGGCAGTGCAGGAACACCGCTTCGATCCCCTGACCCAGCTCCGCTGGCGCAACACCAGGCTCGATTTCAGCCATCCGAAGGCGCTGATCCGGTCGCTGGAGCAGCCACCGCCGTTCCGCTGGCTGGCGACACCGCGCCGGGCAGAGGACACGGAAACCCTGAAGGTTCTGGCCCGTGACCCCGAGATCATGGCGCTGGCAGAACTCAATCCGGCCAACATGCATCTTCTCTGGGACATCTGCCAGGTGCCCGACTTCCGCAAGACCATGCATGACACCCACGTCAAGTTGGTAGGCCGGATCTATCTGCAGATCGCGACCAGGGGGCAGATCGACCGCGACTGGATGGCAAAGCATCTGGAGCAACTGGACCGCACCACCGGCGACCTGGATACCCTGCAGGGGCGCCTGGCCCACATCCGGACCTGGACCTATATCTCCCACCGCGTCGAGTGGCTGGACGACCCGGTGCACTGGCAGGAGCGGGCCAGGGCAATCGAGGAACGGCTTTCCGATGCGCTGCACCAGTCCCTGACACAGCGCTTCGTCGACCGCCGCACCGCCGCGCTGGTCAACCGGCTGCGCGACCGGGAGGAAGTGCTGACCGCCATCGACCCGGACGGCAATGTCACGGTGGAGGGGCAGTATGTCGGGCGCATCAGGGGGCTGGTCTTCGCCGCCGACCGCTCCGCCTTCGACAACAAGGCGCTGAAGGGCGCGGTGCGCCAGGTGCTGGCTTCCGCCCTGGTCGCGCGTGGGCGCAGGATCGCCGGTGCGGCGGATGACGCCTTCTCGCTCTCCGATGACAGTGACATCTGCTGGCAGGGCGAGGTCATCGCGCGGCTGGAGGCTGGTGACCATGTGCTGCGGCCGAGGGTTCGGCTGAATGTCAGCGACCAACTCGACAGCCGCACCTCCGATGAGATTTCAACGCGTCTGGCCACATGGGTCGAAACCCGGATCGGGCAGTTGCTGCGGCCCCTGACGGAGCTGGAGAACCGCAATTTCAGCCCCGCTGCCCGGGGCATCGCCTTCCAGATCGTCGAACGTCTCGGCATCCTGCCCCGAAAGGCTGTGCAGGAGCAGATGCGCCAGCTCGATCCGAAGGACCACGGACGCTTCAAGTACGCCGGGGTGCAGGTGGGACGGTCGGCGATCTTCTGCCCCGCGCTGCTGAAACCCGAGCCGACCCGCTGGCGCATGATCCTGCACGGGCTGCAGGGCGGCCTGATGCTGCCGACGGACCAGCAGGGTCGTGTCTCCTTCGATACCGACCGCAAGGGTGATGCCGACGCACTGCTGGTTTCGGGCTATGCCCGTTTCGGCACCACAGCCGTGCGCGTCGACATGGTGGAGCGGATTGCCGACCACGCCCACAAAGCCACGCGCAAGGGCCCGGCGGAGGCAGACCACGCCCTGATGTCGATGCTGGGCGGCGGGCCGGAACGGCTGGGTCCGATCCTGACAGGTCTGGGCTATCGCACGGAGCGACAGGGCGACGATGCGCCCCTGCTGTTTCATCCGCGACCGACACGCGAACAGCGCAAGGCGCGCAAGCAGGTACGCCCCACGTCACCTGGCCGGAACAAGCAGGCTTCTCCACCCCGCAAGCGCGGCCGGGAAGCCCGTCCCCTAAACCCCGATTCCCCCTTCGCCGCACTGGCTGTCCTGAAGAACAGGTGACCATGGAAACTCCCGCCCAAGGCTCGGTCCGCATTGATCTCTGGCTCTGGTACGCGCGTTTCTTCAAGAGCCGAAGTCTGGCCGCGCGGGCGGTGAAGGGAAGCCGGATGCGCCTGAACCGGCAGGTCATCAAAAAGGTCAGCCAGCCGCTCAGGGTCGGCGATGTGCTGACAATTCCCTGGAACGGCGAAATCCGGGTGATCGAGATCGCAGCCCTGGGCGAACGCCGCGGCCCGGCCAGTGAGGCCCGGCAGCTCTATCATGATCGTACCGTGGTTGAGACAACGGCAGACTGATCTCGGCGTCAGATGCCACCTTTCGAGAGTACCTGACGTGCAGTCCACCAGAGGATCTTCAGGTCCAGCCAGAACGACTGTTCGCGAACATAGCGCAGGTCCATTTCCGTGCGCTCCGTCGGGGTCGCGGTCGAGCGTTTCAGGGCCTGGGCGAGGCCGGTGACACCGGGGCGCACACTGTAGCGCAACGTCCAGTCCTCCGGTGTGTAGTCTGCCTCCTGCGCCGGAACGTCGGGGCGTGGCCCGACAAGGCTCATGTCACCGGAGAGCACGTTCAGCAGTTGCGGCAGTTCATCCAGGCTGGTCTTGCGGATGAAACGCCCGACCTTCGTGATTCGGGCGTCGCCGACAGCCGTTGAATGGCCGCCGATCCGATCCGCGTTCGCCACCATGGAGCGGAACTTCAGCATGCCGAACTGACGCCCGCCCCGACCGACGCGGGTCTGGCGGTAGAAGGGTGATCCGGGACTGTCGAGCCGGATTGCAAGGGCCAGCGGCAGGAACAGCGGCAGGCTGCACAGCAGCAGCAGGGCAGCAATGATGATATCGAACAGGCGCTTCATGGATCGGATGGGTGCCACAAACGCCTCCGCGACACCAGCGGAACGCGCATCTGCTGGACAGGAACCCGCAGAAACCCTATGTCTTTCCGCAGATGAACCGCTCCGCAAGGGGCCGACTGAAAGAGGTCAGACGCCATGTCGAACGATGTATTGCGCGGCAATTTCCAGACCCGTGACAAGGTCGAGATCAAGCAGTCCGAGGAAACCCTGGAAGACCGGTTCGAGATGGAGGCCAAGAAGCGCCTTGGCGGTTCCAT
>BQJF01000067.1 GCA_021604565.1 Minwuia thermotolerans
ATATCGGTGGCAGAGAGATAGGCCAGACCCATGCCCGCGCCGATATAGGGATAGATGCCGGAACTGTTGTCATATTCCCAGATCAGGTTGCCCATGCCGGCAAGGCTGCTGAGATCGCCGCTCGTCGCGGCATTGTTGAAGGAATCGCCACCGTTGTGGCGGAAGGAAACCTCCCCCTCCAGACGAAATCCGCTTTCGAACTGATATCCGGCGGCAACCAGCCCACCGAGTCCGAGGTTGAGTTCGAGGTCGCCCACGTTGGCGCCCGTCAACTCACTGTCACGGGGTGATGTTCCGAGGACTCCGGCACTCAGATAGAGGCCGCTCAGTTCTGCCTGGGCAGGCGCAGCCAGGCCAGCAAGCGCAAGGGACGCAACACACATTCCGAGAATTTTTTGCAAAGTGGGTCCCTCCTCGTCACGCAACATACCAGATCAGTCTGCATCGTACAGGCTTTTCAAGGGGATATGCATCCCCCGTGCCGAAATCAGCGCTCGGTCAGGCGCGGCAGCAGTTCCACGAAATTGCAGGGCCGGAACCGGATGTCCAACTGGGTGGAAAGGATCATGTCCCAACCATCGCGACACGCGCCGGGCGACCCGGGCAGCGCAAACAGATAGGTGCCCCCCGCAACGCCCGCCGTGCAACGTGACTGGATCGTCGAAGTCCCGATCTTCTCGTAGGAGAGTTGCCGGAACAGTTCGCCGAAACCGGCAATCTCCTTCTCCCACACCATTGCGAAGGCTTCGGGTGTCACGTCACGCCCCGTGACTCCCGTGCCCCCCGTCGAGATGACGACGTCAATGCCATCGTCCGCGATCCAGTCGTTCAACTGCCCCGTGATCCGGTCGATATCGTCACTGACGATCTTCCGTGCCGCCAGCACATGCCCCGCTGCGGTCAGACGCTCCACCAGGGCATCACCGGACTTGTCCGTCTCCAGCGTTCGGGTGTCGGAGACGGTCATGACCGCGATGTTGACCGCGACGAAATCCCGGCTGGTATCGACAGGCATGGCCTACTTCTCCCGCCCCAGCAGCCGCAGCCGCAGCGCGTTCAGCTTGATGAAGCCCTGCGCGTCGCGCTGGTCATAGGCCCCGGCATCATCCTCGAAGGTCACGATGGCCTCGTCATACAGGCTGCGCGGTGACTTGCGGCCGGTGATCATGACATTGCCCTTGTAGAGCCTGGCCCTGACCGTGCCGGTCACCCGCTCCGACGCCGTGTCGATGGCGGCCTGCAGCATCTCCCGCTCGGGGCTGAACCAGAAGCCGTTGTAGAGCACTTCGGCATAGCGCGGCATCAGTTCGTCCTTCAGATGCATCGCGCCCCGTTCCAGCGTGATCGACTCCATGGCCCGGCGCATGTGGAACAGCACCGTACCGCCCGGCGTCTCGTAGACACCCCGGGATTTCATGCCGATGAAACGGTTCTCGACGATGTCCAGCGCACCGATCCCGTTGGCACCCCCCAGTTCGTTCAGCTTCGCCAGCAGGGTCGCGGGCGACATGCGCTGTCCGTTGATCGCGACCGGGTCCCCCTTCTCGAAGTCCAGGGTGATCTCGGTGGGCGTGTCGGGGGCGTCCATCGGCGAAACCATGCGGGACAGGATCAGGTCGTAATCGGCCTCCTCCCACGGGTCCTCCAGAATGTTTCCTTCCGACGAGATATGCAGCAGGTTGGCGTCCTGGCTGAAAGGTGCCTCGCCGCGCTTGTCGCGCGGGATCGGAATCTGGTGCTGTTCGGCGAACTCGATCAGACGGGTCCGGGAGGTCAGGTCCCACTCGCGCCAAGGGGAAATCACCTTGATGTCGGGGTTCAGGGCGTAATAGCCCAGTTCGAAACGGATCTGGTCGTTGCCCTTGCCCGTTGCGCCATGCGCCACGGCATCCGCGCCGACCTCCCGCGCGATCTCGATCTGGCGCTTGGCGATCAGCGGCCGTGCGATGGAGGTTCCAAGCAGATAGGTGCCTTCGTAGATCGCGTTGGCGCGGAACATGGGGAAGACGTAATCGCGGACGAACTCCTCGCGCAGATCCTCAATGAAGATCTCCTTGATCCCCAGCATCTCGGCCTTGGCCCGCGCAGGCTCCAGCTCCTCACCCTGCCCCAGGTCAGCCGTGAAGGTGACAACCTCGCACTCGTAGGTCGTCTGCAGCCATTTCAGGATGACGGAGGTGTCCAGTCCGCCGGAATAGGCCAGCACCACCTTGTTGATCTTGTCCTTGTCCATGACCCTTGGTCCCCCGGAAGCCATTGAATGTCGCCGTGGCGCAGGAAGTACAGGATGCGCGTGCCCGCTCGCAAGTGCTGTGGTGTCGCTTCACACGGTGACGTGCATCCATGCAGCGGTGATTTCGGCTATCGTGACGGCCAGGGGACAGCGAAGGCTGGCAAGAGTGGCAATGAAGACCGGGCTGGAAATCCGACACCTCACGTCAGCCATCATCGATGTGGCGGACATTGCCGTGCGCCCCGGCGCGCCGGTGGCGCTGGTCGGCAGGTCGGGCAGCGGCAAGTCCAGCCTGATGCGGGCCATCGTCGATCTGGACCGGAACGAGGGCGAGGTCATGCTGCATGGCGTCAGCCGCTCGGGCATGAGCGCACCGCTCTGGCGACAGGCCATTGTCTATGTTCCGGCCGAACCCGGCTGGTGGGGGGAGCGAGTCGGGGACCATCTGACCGGACCGGACAGCGCCGAAACGCGGTCCGCGCTCGGCCTCGACCATATCCAGCCGGACCAGTCCATCGACCGCCTCTCCACCGGGGAGCGACAGCGGCTGGCGTTGGCGCTGGCTTTGGCGCGGCAGCCGCAGGCGCTGCTGCTGGATGAACCGACCGCAGCCCTGGACGAGACCAGCCGCGACATGGTGGAGACCCTGCTGGACCCGATGATTGCCGCCGGGCTGGTGCTGATGATGGCGACCCATGATCCGGAGCAGGCACGCCGACTTGGCCTGCAGAGGCTGGAGATCGACGGCGGTCGGGTCAGGGGCGAGGCATGACCATCGATCCCGGCAATGGCGCGGTAATGCTGGCCGCAATCTTCCTGATACTGAACGCGGGCCTGTCGATGGCCCTGCAACTGGGGTTCGTGCGCAGCATGCTCATCGCCGCGCTGCGCATGACAGTGCAACTCGCCCTCGTCGGTCTGGTGCTGGAGGTCGTGCTGACCAGCGCCTCTGCCTGGCTGACCTTCGGTGTCATGGGTTTCATGGCCGCCGTCGCGGGCTACGAGATCATGGCCCGGCAAGAGAGACGGTTCGCAGGCCTCTGGGGCTACGGGCTGGGGGCGACGACCATGCTGCTCGGCTCGGCCATCGTCACGGTCTTCGCCCTGACCATCCAGATCGGCCCCGATCCCTGGTACGCCCCGCGCTATGCCATTCCGCTGTTCGGCATGATGCTCGGCAATGCCATGACCGGGGTCGCCCTGGGTCTCAATGCGCTGACAGGAGAAGTCTCGGCGCGGCGGCGGGGGATCGAGGCGCATCTGCTGACCGGGGCCACACGCTGGCAGGCCATGACCCCGGCGATGCGGCGCGCGGCAACAGCAGGCATGGTGCCGATCATCAACGCCATGACCGCGACCGGCATCGTTGCCCTGCCCGGCATGATGACCGGCCAGATCCTGGCCGGTGCTGACCCATCACAGGCCGTGCGCTATCAGTTGATGGTGATGTTCCTGATCGCCGGAGCCACCGGGCTTGGCCTGATCGTGGCAGTCATGGGTGGCGTGATCCGCCTCACAGACAGTCGCCATCGCATCCGGCTGGATCGCCTGCGCGGATCGTGATGCTGGACAGGGCTGCGCCGGCAACCGATTCTCGACACCTGAATCGCGCCCAACGGAGCATCTCGCCATCGACCGCCCGCCACAGGAAATCTCGGTCTTCAGCCGCTTGCGCCACGGGGCCCTGTTCGGACTGGTGAACCGTGCGTCGCTGGGTGTGCTGAACATCGCCGTGGCGGTGGTGCTGACACGCCTGCTCAGCCCGGCGGATTTCGGCTTCTACACCGTGTTCGTGCAGATCATGGCTGTCGGCGCGATGATCCAGAGTTTCGGCATGCAGACCGGTGTGACCAAGCTGGCCGGTGTCGCGGGCGGTATCCGGGCCTGGGACCGGGCGCGGGACGTGCTGCGCGCCACCGTGAAGCTGTTCGCCATCATGGCCGTGGTGACCGTGACGCTGTTCCTGCTGCTCTGGCCCACGCTGGAGGCGCATCTGTTCGCCCGCCCGCTCGGCTGGACCATCGGCGGGCTGATCGCGCTGATCATCCTGACCCGCGCGGCGGAGGAGATCGGCGCCGCCTATCTGCGCGGGGTCGGACGCACCCGCGCTGGCGCGCTGCTGCTCAGTGCCCCGCGGGAAGCGATCGTGTTTGCCGTCGCCCTTGCCGTCCTGCTCGCCTCGGGCAGTTTCGACGTGCGCGACACCGTCACGACCTATGCGGCGGCCTCTGCCCTGATCGCGCTGGCGGCGCTGCTGGTCTGCCTGCGGTTTGCGGCCCGACACAGTGGCGGCCCGGCCATCGCCGAACCCTTCGGCATGCGACAGCTTGCGATCCTTTCCGCGCCGATCCTGATCCACAGCGCCGGGGCGCTGGTGCTGAAGGCAACCGATGTCTGGATCCTGAGCCTCTATCGCCCGGCAGAGGATGTGGCGTTCTACGGGGCGGCGGTCCGGGTCACGAACCTGGTGCTGTTCGCCCTCAGCGTCATCAACATTGCCCTGCCGCAGTTGCTTGCCTCGCTGCATGCGCAGGGCCGCAGGACCGATTTCGAGCGCATGGCCCGCACGGCCGCCACATGGTCGACGGTGGTTTCGGTGCCGCTGTTCATCGTGGTCCTGTTCTTCGCCGAGCCGATCATGGTGATCCTGTTCGGCGCGCCCTATGCGGCAGGCGCGACCGTGCTGATCATCCTGGCCGCAGGCCAGACCGTCAGCGCCATCGTCGGTTCTCCCGGCATGATGCTGCAGATGACCGGGCATCAGAATCTCATGTCGGCACTGACGCTCGGCGCCCTGGTCGTGAACGTGATCGCCAACGTGCTGGTGGTTCAGGAGCATGGCATGGTCGGTGTCGCCATCGTGACCGCCTGCACGATCACCGGGCGCATGGCGCTGCATACCTGGTTTGCCTGGCGTCTGACGGGAGCCCTGTCCCTGCCCGATCCAAGAACACTGACGCCGTCCGCCCTGAAGGCTATGTTGCGCAGGCAATGACCATTCCGCTTTCGAATCGCCAGATCATCTTCCTGATGTACGAGAACCGTTCCGGTTCCACGTTCCTTGCCAGTCGGCTGGACCTGCACCCGGAAGTCGGCGTGACCATCGAGACCGAGACCTTTGCCGACCTGCTGGAGACCGGGCCGGTGCTGCGCGATGACGCAGACCTGCAGCGCATGGTGCGGATCTTCATGGGGGAACGGAAGTTCCAGGAGTGGGAGATTACCGAAGACGCCCTGCGAAAGGCGCTCGCCGAACTGCCACGACCGGCGGACTTCGACGCGGTGATGCGGGCCGTGCTGGATCTCTATTTCCGGGGCGCGGACATTCCCTACTACCTGGTCAAGGGCACCCGCCTGACCCACCACATCGCCCGCCTGCGCCAGGCCAGTCCCGGCGCGCGGTTTCTGCACATCATCCGCGATCCGCGCGGGGTCTTCGGCAGCCAGAAGCAGTCGCTGGGTTCCGAAACCGCGACCGCGATGAACGAGGACGCACACGACGCGGCCAGACGCTGGGCGGCAAACGCCCGCCGGGTTGACCGGGTCGCTGGCCCGGACCTGCTGGAAGTCCGCTACGAGGACCTGATCACCGACCATGACGCGACGCTGGACGGCATCCGCGCCTTCATGATGCGCGACGGCCTGCCCGCGCTGGAGGCACCGGGGGAGATGGACGGCGAAGCCTATCTGCAGCGCATTCCTGAGGGGCAGCGCCACCTGCACCAGAACCTGGTGCGCAAGCCGCGCGCGGATCGCATCGAGGCCTGGCGCACGGAACTGACGGCGGTCGAGATCGCCCTCAGCCAGTCCGGCGCGGCAGAGGTTCTGGGCGCCAAGGGTTATGCCATCGACGAGACAGCCGCCGCGCGGGCAGGACGTCTGACCCTGCTGCTCACGCGCCTGCGACTGACGCTGGCGACGCTGGGCAGACGGCTGCGCAACGGGCTGAGATACGCGCGGGAGGGGCGGTTGCTCTGGCGCATCCGTGTGGTCCTGTTTCGACTGTGCGGCTGATCCGCGCATTTTTCCTTTGCCCCGATCCCCTGCCCCCGAAACAATGGGGGACAGTCGGACGCCCTGGGGAGGAACGGAAACATGACACTCAAGATCGATACGCAACTGCGCGGATTTGATTTCAAGCGCGTTGGTGCCCATGCACAGCAACTCGAGAAGATGGGCTTTGACGCCATCTGGACCTTCGAGGCCGCGCAGGACGCCTTCACTCCGCTGATCCTGGCGGGTGGCCAGACACAGAACATCCATCTCGGCACCAATATCGCCGTTGCCTTCGGACGCAGCCCCTTCTCCATGGCGCAGACCGCCTGGGATATGCAGCGGCTTTCAGACGGGCGGTTCCATCTGGGTATCGGCACCCAGGTCCGCGCGCATATCGAGCGCCGCTTCTCCATGCCCTTCGACCAGCCGGCAAAGCGCATTACCGACTATGTGCACTGCATCCGCGCCATCTGGGACAATTTCCAGAACAACACCAAGCCGGACTACCGCGGCGAATTCTACCAGTTCACGCTGATGAACCCGTTCTTCAACGCCGGTCCCATCGACCATCCGGACATCCCCATCTACCTGGCAGGCGTGAACGAACGCATGTGCCGTGCCGCCGGGGAATGCGCCGACGGCTTTCATGCTCACCCGATCCACACCATCGGCTATCTGCGCGACGTGGTGCGCCCGGCCATCGATGCGGGCGCGAAGACACGCGGCATGTCCGTGGATGACATGCAGATCCAGACCATGGTCATGATCGCGTCCGGCGATACCCAGGCGGAGATCGACAAGGCGGTGGAGGATGTGCGGATGCAGATCGCCTTCTACGGCTCCACCCCGAACTACCGCGCGGTGCTGGAACACATCGGGGAGGGTGCGCTGGGCAAGGAACTCAGCCAGATGATGCGTTCCGGCCAGATGGACCAGATGGCGGCGAAGATCCCGGACCGGATCGTGGAGCAGGTTGCAGTTGTCGGCAATCTGAAGGACGCCGGTCGTATCGCGCGCGAACGCTACTCCGGCGTCGTCGACCGCATCGCCTACTACTATCCGGTGCCGGAGGGCGACCCGGTCGAGAAGTGGCAAGCCTTCACCCAGGCTGCCCGCGCCGCCTGAGGCCGCGACGGCGCCTGAATCTCAGTGAAAGACGCCTCACCCGGGCCTGAGCCGGGTGTCCAGTCGCCCACGTCCGAGAGGCACTCCTGGGCTGCCGGGTCAAGCCCGGCAGCGACATCTGCAATCTTGGGGCTAGCGGCGTCTCCTTACCACTCCTCGCCTCACCCGGGCTTGACCCGGGTGTCCAGTCAGACTCGCCCGAGAGGCACCCCTTGGCTTCCACCGCTTTCCACTAGTGGCCGCGCAGCAGTCGAAGAGGGGGTGAAGCCGAAGGCTGTCGCACGATTGCTCGACCGCAGTTCGGCTTCGCCGACTCACCCCCATCCCGGCCTTCCCCCGTCGAGGGGGAAGGTGCATCCCGCTGGCCGTTACTGTGCCGCTGCTGCGCGGGTCTCCGGGTTGCGGAAGGCGTGCAGCAGGGCGGACTGGCGGGCCTTTGCCGCTTCCACGCTGGCTTCCTTGATGTGGCCGAAGCCGCGGATCTGTTCCGGCAGGGCCGCGATCTGCAAGGCCGTCACGTGGTTGGTGGCGTCCAGACCAGACAGCACCTCCTCCATCATCGCCATGTAGTCGGCGATCAACTGGCGCTCCATCTTCCGCTCCTCCGTGCGCCCGAAGATGTCGAGGCGTGTCCCGCGCAGCCCCTTCATCTTCGCCAGCAGACCGAAGGCCGACATCATCCAGGGACCGTACTCGCGCTTGGTCAACTGGCCGGTTTCCGGGTCGCGGGCGGCAGCAATCGGCGGGGCGAGGTGGAACTTCACCTTGAAGTCGCCCTGGAACTGGCGATTGATCTTCGCCTTGAAGGCCGGGTCGGTGTAGAGGCGCGCAACCTCGTATTCGTCCTTGTAGGCCATCAGCTTGTAGAGCGAACGGGCAACCGCCAGCCCCAGACCATCGCGGCCTGATGCCTTCGACTTCTCCGCCTGGATCGCCTTGTCGACAAACTGCCGGTAGCGGTCGGCGTAGGCCGCGTTCTGGTACGCGGTCAGCCGCTCCACCCGATCCGCGATCGTTTCCTCCAGCGTCAGCTCACGCCGTGCCGGGGCGGCAATGCGGGGTGCTGCGGCCTTCTCCACCGCCGCCATGTCATGTGCGGCCAGCCGGCCCCAGGCGAAGCTCTGGCGGTTCATGGCGACGGCGACGTTGTTGATGGCAATGGCCTCGTCCAGCGCTTCGAAGGACAGTGGCACCAGCCCCTTCTGCCAGGCAAAGCCCAGCAGGAACAGGTTGGCCGCAATGGAATCGCCCATGATCGCAGTGGCAAGGTTGGTGGCGGAGATGAACTCCGCATGGTCGTCGCCCAGCGCTTCCACCAGGCGATCCACCGTTTCCTTCTCGCCCAGGTCCATGTCGTTGTCGGTGACGAAGGCCGCGGTCGGCTGCAGGGCGCTGTTCAGCACCGCGCGGGTCACCCCCTGCTCCATCGTCGCGATGGCATTGGGGCTGGCCGCGACCACCATGTCACAGCCGAGAACGAGATTGGAGCCACCAGCCGAGATGCGCACGGAGTAGAGATCCTCCGGCTTCGGGGCCAGCCGGACATGGCTCATCACCGCGCCGTTCTTCTGCGCCAGACCGGTGAAGTCGAGCGCCGTGGCACCCTTGCCCTCCAGATGCGCGGCCATGCCGATCAGGGCACCGACGGTGATCACGCCGGTACCGCCGATGCCGGTGATCAGGATGCCGTAGGGTTCGGTCAGGTCGCGCAGCTTCGGCATCGGCAGGTCGGCGAACGGATCGGCGTCGGCCCCCACCAGCTTCAGGTTCGGCTTCCGGCCCTTGCGCACACCCCCGCCCTCGATGGTGACGAAGCTGGGGCAGAAACCCTTCAGGCAGGAGAAGTCCTTGTTGCAGTCGGACTG
This sequence comes from Minwuia thermotolerans, assembly GCA_021604565.1. Taxonomy (GTDB): domain Bacteria; phylum Pseudomonadota; class Alphaproteobacteria; order Minwuiales; family Minwuiaceae; genus Minwuia; species Minwuia thermotolerans_A. Next base: position 9,220 of record BQJF01000067.1, read on the forward strand.
GTCGATGCGCCGCTTGCGGCCCAGATCGGTATCCAGCGGCTTCACGGAGACACAGTTGGACTGGGTCGAGCAGTCGCCGCAGCCCTCACAGACTTCCTCGTTGATGAAGACGCGCTTGGCCGGGTCGGGGAAGGTACCGCGCTTGCGGCGACGGCGCTTCTCCGCCGCGCAGGTCTGATCGTAGATCAGCACCGTCAGGCCAGGCGTGGCGCGCAGTTCCCGCTGCACCTGATCCAGCTCGTCGCGATGGTGGATGGTCAGCCCGGGCGCCCAGTTCAGACCGCTGGGGTACTTGTCGGGTTCGTCGGTCACGACGACGACACGTTTTGCCCCCTCCGCATGGACCTGCAGAGAGATGTCCCAGACCGTCAACGTGCCGTCATGCGGCTGCCCGCCGGTCATGGCGACGGCATCGTTGTAGAGGATCTTGTAGGTGATGTTCACACCGGCGGCGGAGGCCGCGCGGATCGCCAGCAGGCCGGAGTGGTAGTAGGTGCCGTCGCCCAGGTTCTGGAAGATGTGCTCCTCCTCCGTGAAGGGCGACTGGCCGACCCAGGTGACGCCCTCCGCGCCCATGTGGGTCATGGTCTGGGTGCGGCGCTCCGGCATCCAGATCGCCATGCCGTGACAGCCGATACCGGCCCCGGCACGGCTGCCGTCCGGCACCTTGGTTGAACTGTTGTGCGGGCAGCCGGAACAGAAGAACGGTGTGCGCATGGTCTTCGGCGGCGGGGCGGCAAGGGCGGCTTCCTTGGCCTCGATCCGCGCCAGACGCTGCTCCATCGCCGAATCGGTCAGATCACGCTGCCGCAGCCGTTCCGCGATCGCCCGCGCCACCATCGTCGGCGAGAGTTCGCCGGTCGAAGGCATCAGCGGCTTGCCGCGTTCGTCGGTCTTGCCGACCACGCTCGGACGCCGGTCGGCGGGGACGTGATAGAGCAGCTTCATAAGCTGATCCTCGATCAGCCCGCGCTTCTCCTCCACCACGATGACTTCTTCCAGCCCTTCGGCAAACTTCAGCGCGCCTTCGCTTTCCAGCGGCCAGGTCAGGGCCACCTTGTAGATGCGCACGCCCATCTCGTTCAGGCGATCCTCCGGCAGACCCAGATCCGACAGGGCCTGACGCAGGTCCAGATAGCCCTTGCCCGTCGCCATGATGCCGATGCGCGCGGGCCGGGTCGGCTCATGCACGATGCGGTCGAAATGGTTCGCTCGCGCGAAGGCGGCGACAGCCTCCATCTTCGGGCCCATCAGGCGGGCTTCCTGCACCATGGGCGCGTCGCCGAGGCGAATGTTCAGCCCGCCCGCCGGCATCTCGAAATCGGTCGGTATGCGGATGTCCAGCCGGTTCGGATCGACATGGACGGAGGCACTGCTCTCCACGGTCTCGGAAATCGCCTTGAATGCCGTCCAGGTGCCGGAATAGCGCGACATGGCAAAACCCAGCATGCCGAGGTCCAGATATTCCTGCACGCTGGCCGGGTTCAGCACCGGAATCATCGCCGCCTCGAACACCTGCTCCGACTGGTGCGGCAGGGTGGAGGACTGGCAGCCATGGTCGTCACCGGCCAGCACCAGCACACCGCCATGCTTCGACGATCCAGCGGCATTGCCATGCTTCAGCGCATCGAGGGAGCGGTCGACGCCCGGTCCCTTGCCGTACCAGATGCCGAAGACACCATCGACGGTGGCCTTCGGAAACAGGTTGGTCTGCTGGCTGCCCCAGACGGCGGTAACGCCCAGATCCTCGTTCAGGCCGGGCTGGAAGTGGATGTTGTTCTCCGCCAGATACTGCTTCGCCCCCCACAGCGCCGCGTCGTACTGGCCAAGCGGTGAGCCGCGATAGCCGGAAATGAAGCCGCCCGTGTTCAGACCGTGTGCCAGATCACGCTGTCGCTGCATCATCGGAAGACGGACGAGCGCCTGCACACCCGTAAGATAGATGCGCCCGCTCTCGACCGTGTACTTGTCGTCCAGCGCCACCTTTGCCAGCTCGGCCATTCCCGCGTCCTCCCCCGATTCCGTCACCATGTATTCCTGCCCGCATCATGACGGTGGTTCCGCCCCGTGGGAAGTGGCCGCAGCCTCCACCCACCCCTGCCTTGCGCGGGTGTCGGATCAACCGCATCCTGCCGCTGTCGAAAGTTGGGCGCACAGGAGGCGGGGCGGATGTTTTCCCACATCTTCATCGGGATCAATGATTTCGAAGGTGCATTCGCCTTCTACCGGCCTCTGGCCGTCGCCCTTGGCCTGAACCTGCGTTTCAGCGATGCGGATGCAGGCTGGGCGGCCTGGAACAAGGGTGACGGATTTCGTCCGTTGCTGGTCATCGGCCGCCCCTTCGACGGCAACCCGGCGACCCCCGGCAACGGTCAGATGACCGCCCTTCTGGCCGGGACACGCGCCATTGTCGATGAATGCCACAGGCTGGCACTGGCCAACGGCGGCGTATCCGAAGGCGAACCCGGACTGCGCCCGCACTATCACCCGGATTACTACGGTGCGTACTTCCGCGATCCGGAGGGCAACAAGCTCTGCGTGGTCTGCGATGCCCCGGAGACTTCCGCATGAGCGCCCGCCCGCCAGAGCAGGCGCGCGCCGTCATTGTCGGCGGTGGGGTTTCCGGCTGTTCCGTTGCCTATCACCTGGCGAAACTGGGCTGGACCGAGATCGTGCTGCTGGAGCGCCAGCAACTGACCAGTGGCACGACCTGGCATGCCGCCGGGCTGATCGGACAGTTGCGCGCGTCCCGCAACATGACCCGGCTGGCGAAATATTCCGCCGATCTCTACACAACGCTGGAGGCGGAGACCGGCATCGCCACGGGGATGCGCCGGACCGGATCCATGACCGTGGCGCTGACCGGGCACCGGCGCGCGGAGATCCTGCGCCAGGCCACACTGGCCCGCGCCTTCGATGTGGAGGTTCACGAGATCTCCCCCACCGAGGTCAAGGAGATGTATCCGCACCTGAACACCGATGGCGTGACCGCAGGCGTGTATCTGCCCGGCGATGGCCAGTGCGACCCGGGCAATATTGCTCTGGCGCTGGCGCGCGGGGCACGGATGGCGGGCGCGAAGGTGATCGAGCATGTGAAGGTGACCGGTGTCGAGACGGTTGCGGGACAGGTCAGTGCCGTGACCTGGGAGGCCGAAGGAGATGCGGGGCGCACCACTACCGATGTGGTGATCAATTGCGCCGGGATGTGGGGACGAGAGTTCGCCGCGCAGTCCGGCGTGACCCTGCCGCTGCATGCCTGCGAGCATTTCTATCTGGTGACGGAACCCGTGGCCGATCTGGGACGATTGCCGGTGCTGCGGGTGCCGGACGAACATGCCTATTTCAAGGAAGACGCGGGCAAGCTGATGCTGGGTGCCTTCGAGCCGAAGGCCAAGCCCTGGGGCATGGACGGCATTGCCGAGGATTTCTGCTTCGACCAGTTGCCGGAGGATTTCGATCATTTCGAACCGATCTTCTCCAAGGCCGTGAACCGCATGCCGCTGCTGGAGAAGGCCGGCATCCATACCTTCTTCAACGGGCCGGAGAGCTTCACCCCCGACGACCGTTACTATCTGGGGGAAGCGCCGGAACTGAGGGGCTACTGGGTGGCCGCCGGGTACAATTCCATCGGCATCGTCTCCTCCGGCGGGGCCGGATATGCGCTGGCACACTGGATCGCGGAGGGGGAACCGCCGTTCGACCTGTGGGAGGTCGATATCCGCCGCGCCCAGCCGTTCCAGCGCAATCGCACCTACCTGCGGGAGCGGGTGAGCGAGAGCCTGGGCCTGCTGTACGCCGATCATTACCCCTATCGCCAGCCCGACACCGCGCGCGGCATTCGCCGGTCGCCGTTGCACGGTGCCCTTGCCGCCGAAGGTGCCGTCTTCGGGGAGGCCGCAGGCTGGGAGCGGGCCAACTGGTTCGCCGAACCGGGAGAGGCCGCCCGCTATGATCATGACTGGCATCGCCAGAACTGGTTTGCCAGCCAGGCGCGGGAACACAGGGTCCTGCGCGAAGGCGCCGGACTGTATGACATGTCCTCGTTCGGCAAGATCAGGGTCGAGGGCCGGGACGCCCTGCGTTTCCTGCAGCATGTCATGGCCAACCAGATGGATGTTGCCGCAGGGCGCATCGTCTACACACAGATGCTCAATCCGCGCGGCGGTATCGAGTCGGACCTGACGGTGACGCGGCTGTCGGAGACCGCGTTCCTGCTGGTGGTGCCCGGCGCGACACTGGTCCGGGACATGGCATGGCTGCGCCGTCACCTTGATCCGGCCCTGCACGTCACGATCACAGACATGACAGCAGCCGAGGCAGTGCTCTGCCTGATGGGACCGGACGCACGGGCCGTGCTTCAGTCCTGTTCCCCGGATGACTTCGCGGACGCGGCCCAGCCCTTCGGAACCGCCCGGCAGATCGAGGTCGGCATGGCGCTGGCGCGGGCGCACCGCATTTCCTACGTCGGCGAGCATGGCTACGAGCTCTATGTCTCGACCGAGATGGCCATGCATGTCTTCGAGACCCTGCGGCAGGCCGGACAGGGCCACGGCCTGCGCCTCTGCGGGCTTCACGCCATGGATTCGTGCCGCATGGAGAAGGGATTCCGCCATTTCGGCCACGACATCACGGACGAGGATCATGTTCTCGAAGCAGGCCTGGGGTTCGCCGTGCGGACGAACAAGGGTCCATTCATCGGTCGTGACGCCGTGCTGCAAAAGCGCGAAAGCGGGCTGGAGCGGCGTCTGATGCAGTTCCTCGTCACCGATCCGGAGGCGATGATCTTCCATAACGAGGCGATCATGCGGGATGGCCGGATCGTCGGTACAGTCACGTCAGGGGCGTATGGACATACACTGGGGGGTACGCTCGGCATGGGATACGTGCCCTGTGCCGAACTGGATTCCGATGACCTGCTGGCATCCGACTACGAGATCGAGATTGCCGGTCGTCGCTTCCCTGCCAGGGCATCGCTGAAACCGATGTACGATCCGCAGTCGATGCGCATCAAGGGCTGAACGTCAGGCCAACAGGAAACGACCCGCCGTCATGTCGGTGGTCGATCCCGTGACTCCGTTCCTTTGCCCGATTCCGGTAACGGATGCTGTGGGGGGGGGCCGGCTTACTGCGTCGCGGCGGGTGCGCGAATGCTGCCGACCATGCGACGGGCCTGTTCCCGGCAGCCGTGCTGGGCCATCCAGACAATGGTCTCCAGATCGCCGCCCACATTTTCCGGAACCTTCAGGATCGTGACCTCAGCCGCGGATCGCGCGGCCTCCACCTTCATCAGGAAGGTTGTCCCGTCTGCGGTGGAAAGCGTCGGCGGCCAGCCGAGTTCCCGATCCCCCTTGCGCCAGTAGGCAACCAGCGGCTCGTCAGAGCTCGACCAGTCCTTGACGGAGAAGCGGGTGTCGCGATCAAGCGAACCGGGACGCCAGAACTTGGGGCTGGCAGCCGGCGGCAGACAGAATGTCGTGTTGCGCGAAACATCGATGGCAAGCGGGTCACGCAGCAGGTCATCCTTGGAGAATGCACGCACCGCACCGAGCTGGGAACGCTCCCGCTCGTCTTCCTTGACCAGCTGCCCGAGCATGGACATGACACCACCATCGCCCGCAGGTGCATCCGACGCTACGGCACCGGTATAGGGACCACGCAAGACCCGCGTACCGCCAGCACTGTCCATCAGACTGATGCTTCCGCCATCAGGAATGTCCACGTAGGCGTTCGCAGGCAAGGACGTCCCGGGTGAAAACGCTGAGATCGTTGAATCAAGGACAATCACATCTGCCGCGTGCGCACGGGGCGCCCAGGCCGTGACAGCTATCAGCGCCGCCAAGGCAAACCCGAGCGCGCATCGCGATCCAAATAGACTCACTTTTTTCATATCCATCACACTTTATCCCAGACCCAAGCGGCAATATATCCGAACTCTGTCCCGATTTCACGTACAACGGTCACGTTTACTTCTCTAACAGTTCGAAGGTTGCGCCAGTCTCACCGGCGTCAAGTCGCCTCAGATGCAGTGCCGCCAGCGGATGAACGGCCTCACCTTCGTCGATCGCGGTCAGCAGGGCAACCGCCCGGGCCATGTCGTCCTGCATTGCGACATAGGCATTCCGATAGTTCGCTGCAAGCGTGGTATCCAAATCCTTCAAGCATGTATAGACGGTTACCGGCTGCTTCTTGCCCTTCAGGATCACATTGCCGATTGGCAGAATTGTGGCATCGTCCAGGGAAAGGTCATCCCTCGCCGGACCGGGAAATGCCCGTGACAGCGATGCCTCGCTGACCGCCACGCGGGTGCCGAAATGCTTGTTCGCGGCCTCCAGCCGGGCCGCGATGTTCATCGAGTCGCCCATGGCAGTGTAGTCAAAGCGATTGGCGCCCCCGAAGTTGCCGACGATGGCGTCGCCGCTGTGGACGCCGATGCGCGTGATTCCCATCGTCACATCGGCATTCTCGATCCGATAGCGTTCGGAGAACACGTCCATCTCGATCGCGCAACGAATGGCCCGCATCGCGTGGTCATCCATCGCCGTCGGCGCGCCGAACAGGGCCACGACTGCATCGCCTATGAACTTGTCGATCGTGCCCCCATGTTTCAGCACGATTTCGCTCATGCCATCGAGATAGCCGTTCAGCAGGCTGGAAAGCCGCTCCGGAGCCAGCCGCTCACTGAGTCCGGTGAAACCGGCGATATCGGAGAACAGGAAGCTCATCTCCTTCCGCTCACCGCCCACCTTCAGCCGTTCGGGATGGCGGGTCAGTTCATCCACCAGTGCAGGTGCCAGATATTGCGAGAAGGCATCGCGTATGAAACGCCCGTCACGGCGCGCAAGATAGGCGCGCAGTGTCGTCGTCGCGACGAAAGCCATGATCAGGATTGCCACGGGGCGGGAGGCCGGGAGCAAGGGCAGGTTGCTGGTCGCCGAGTACCAGACCAGGAACCCGTAACCGCCAGCCAGAACGACGACACCGAGCAGGCGCACCGCCATCGACATCTCGAGCACGCCAAGCAGCGCCCCCAGAAACGCGACGAGAATGATGATCAGCCAGCGTTGTGTTTCATCCGCTTCAGGAACTGAGCGCCCATGGACAATCTGGTCGATGATGTTTGCATGTATCTCGACACCCGCCGTCAGCACCGGAACCGCGGGGTTGAGGGACGCTGAGAGGCTGGTCCGGTGGCGATCCTGTTGCGGCAGGTCGGCACCGACCAGGACCAGGCGCCCCTCCAGCGCGGGTTTCAGCGCGGCTGGACGAATCCTGGAGATGGCGAGCACGCCCTGGCTGGCCAGTACGGGAAAGGCCTGGGAGTTGGCATCGGCTGGCGTGCGCCAGCTGATCAGCCCCGATTCCGCAGCCGGAAAGCCGTAACCATTGGCCTTCAGCATCGCACCGGGAAGGCTGGGGATGTCGGTCCCCGGCAGGCTGATATCATATCTGCGAACCAGGCCATCCGTTTCGATCGTGACATTGGCGAAACCGGGAATGGCGCCGCTGCGCGCGATGAATTCCTCCAGCCAGGCTGACTGGGCCTCTATCAGCCCCGCGCGCGCGTCGGCCCAGGCAACGATGACCGGCCCCGGAAACCGCCTGATGGCGTCAATCAGACGCTGGTCCTTCTCCGGCTCGGTCGCCTGATCGAACAGGATATCGAACCCGACGGAACGCACCCCGACCTTTGCCAGGCCATCCAGCAGGCCGGCGAGAAACCCGCGATCCAGCGGTGACCGGTACGGCAGGCTGGCCAGTGTTGTCTCCGTGAAGGTGACGATCGCCACTGCGGGCCGGGATTGCGGATCCACCTGAACCGAGTTGACCAGAAGGAAGTCATTCAGTCGCTGGTCCATCAGACTGAGACCGGGGACGGCCCGGAAGGCCATCTCCGTTGCCGCCAGCGTGAGCAGGGTGACAATGACCGTCAGGGCAAGACGGTGACGCAGGAATCTAAGCATGGTGCGACCGCCGCAGGCAGGGCGCGCACGGGAAGGCGCCAATGTCAGGATTGATGTTCATTGCCGGAGACGGAAAAGGGGCCGGATCATGTTGCAATGATCCGGCCCCTGAACGGTCAGATATCAGGGCAGCGTGCGAGCAACGCGGAAGCCCAGATTCTCGGTCCCCTTGTAGCCCCGGGCGCGCTCACCCATGTTCTTCGGCGTCACCATCCACGAACCACCGCGGGTCACGTGATAGTCACAGCGCTTCGCGACATGGGCGCTGCCGTCGGAGGCGATCGTGCCGTACTTGCGCGACCAGCAATCCTGCGTCCATTCGGAAACATTGCCGATCATGTCGTGCAGACCGAAACCGTTCGGTGCGTAGGAGCCAACCGGCGCGGGACGGACATAATCGTCGTCGCAATCGACGGCCGGGAAGATCGGGAAATACCGGCCACCATAGTAGTCCATGACATTCGCGTGGCGGCAGATATCGTCCTGGTCATCGCCGAAATAGAAGATCGAAGACGATCCCGCGCGGGCGGCGTATTCCCACTCCGCCTCGGTCGGCAGACGAAGTGCATCAGGCTGACCGGTCAGCCCGAGACGGCGGTTCGCCCATTCCAGGAACGCCTGGGTGTGCTTCCATTCGACATTCATCACCGGGCGTTCGCCACGCCCCTCACCGTCGTCATTCGGACGGTAGCCGAGGCAGCCCCCTTCATCAACGCAGGCATCCCACATGTCGTAGGTGACCTCGAACTTGCCCAGTGCAAAGCGATGGGCGATGCGGACTGTCGTTCCGGCTTCGCCCGAGGCCTGCATGATCTGGAAAGGTGTCGGGTTGATCGCGATCATCTCGCCCACCGTCGCCGCCAGCAGCGCCGAATCGATCCGGGGCGCAGCGGGTGCCGACGTCGCAGGTGGTGTCACGGTCGCCGCGGCCACCCGCACGGGCTCAGGTGCGGCAGGCGCGACCGCAACCGCTGCGGGTTCGGGTGCAACGGAGGTTGCCGACTGACCTGTCGTGCGCGCCGGGGAAACCATGGCCACAACCGGTTCGGACCGGGCGGGTACTGTTGACTCTAGGGACTGCAGGGCGGGCGGCGCGGATACGACCGGCGCGGGCGCCTGCGCGGCAACCGGCTGCTGTGCCGGCGCGGCAGGGGGCGAGGTCAGCCAGCCACTGGTCTGCGGCGCAGCAGCGGGCGGCGGAGCAACGGGCTGTGTCTGCGGCTGCAGGGCGGCGACACGTACCGGCTCCTCCTCCCGCGGCTGAACAAAGAAGAACTCGTCGTTCAGCGATTCCTCGGTCCAGGGAGTCTGGGCACCGGAAGTCTTCCGGCGCACGTCCCGCCTGACGGCACGCAGGATCTCGTAGAGCGGGCGATCCGGCTGTTCCAGCGCGCGCATCAGCGACTCGGTGAAGAGGCCATTGTTGCCTTCGCCGTCGAAGGCCACCTGTCCGGGATCGGCAGCATAGGCAATGAAGGTGCCATTCGGCGCCTTCATGCGGCCCAGGCCACGCGTTGCACCGGATGACCGGGTGTCACTGGGCAGGGGATTGTCGCGGCAGGCGTCGAGCATGACGATATTGGTGCCACCCTGCCGACGCTCCAGCCGTTCCATGAGTGAACTGACAGAAATGGCGAAATCGGGGAGGTCGAGCGCGGTCTGGATATCGGCATCGTCCGTCGGCACCATCCAGTTCGTGCCATGCGCGCCAATCCCGTGACCGGCATAGAAGATGAACGCCGTATCGTCACGCCCGACTTCTGAACTGAACCGGCGGACCAGCCGCGCCATCTCAACGCGTGTCACGTTCTCGTAATGAGAACCACCGCTGAGTTCGAAACCGAGTTCCTTCAACCGCTTCGCCATCGAACGTGCGTCATTCACCGGATTCCTGAGGTCAGGTGCCTTGGTGTAATCCGCATTGCCAATGATGAGTGCGACCCGGCGTTCCGCTTGCGCAGCGGTAGCTACCGTCAGTGCGATGATCGTGCCTGCAATGAAGCCAGCCAGCTTTCTCATGCTTCAGATCCCCTGATAGAACAATTAACAAAATATGCGTCTGACCGGCAGGAGTCCAGCGATTCACCGCCCAACTGTGACCAACACCACCGAAGAAGCGGCAACAAATCCGACGAAACCAGGTCGGTCAGGTCTGCAGGAACCGAATGCTGCCGTCGGCAATGCGGGCACAGGTCAGATGACCGGAGAAATAGGCACCTGTATCGACGTTGACCTCACGACGGCGCAGGACAGGCGCATCAACCACAACGTGGCCATGCACCACTATGTAGGGATAGTCAGACGGTGGCGTATCCGTGCCCTCACCCCACATCAGTGTTCGCGGGGACTGGCCCCCGATTTCGGTGCCGGGATCAATTCCCGCATGACAGAAGTGCACGTTGCCATCGGTATGCGTCAGCCGGGTGGTTTCGAGAAAGGTACGATGGCTCTTCGGCAAGTTCCGGGCGAGCGTCGCCGAGGCGTCGATCAATCGACCATCAGACATGCTCTCGGACACATTCGGGACGCCGTAGCTCATCAACGTCGACAGACCACCAAAACGGAGCCAGGCTGCGCCACCTATGGGATCCGTGAGGAACGTGAGCATCGCGTCCTCGTGGTTCCCGCGCAGGAAGACAGCTTCATGACGCCATACCGAACCGAGCTCGGCGCAGATCTCGATGACCGCGCGGCTTTCGTCACCCCTGTCCACATAGTCGCCCAGGAACAGCAGGACGGGCGTGATCTGCCCAGACGCGGAAGCGTCGTCCATGATCACGTCGAGTAGCCGCTGAAGGCAATCGGCCCGACCGTGGATATCGCCAATTGCGTATATCGTGCGACCGCTGTCCATCTGCGGGTCATGTGAACCGGACACGTCTGTCCGCGACTGCTCGTCCCTGGGTGGACCCAGTACGAGTGAGCGAAGGATGGAACCTATCGCTGACATGCAGTTCCTCGATCTTCGGGATTGGATAGTGCGACCGGTATCATGAGACACCGACTGCGTTCACCCCTGATGGAAACAGGTTGATCGGGTGAATGGCAAGCCATCTGCCCGTGGTCCGCCCTAAAGGAACCGGCTGAATGGTCGCGAGGGGATATGAACGGAACGCAGAAACGCAAGGTTGCCTGTCGGGCGTCCTGGAAGATCAGAAAAAGCGTTCCTTCACCCGAACGATGTCGCCGGGGAGCACGATCGTGGTCGACTTCACGGGCTGCCCCTCACCATCCGGATCTGCGGCCTCCGGCCCACGCTGGATGGTGATGTCGTCTTCATCGGCTCTCGGGGTATAGCCACCTGCGAGCACGACGGCATTCAGGACTGTCATTCCTGCACGATAGGGGTAGCTGCCTGGCTCGTTCACCTCGCCCAGGATATAGAACGGGCGATAGTTCAGCACATCGACGCTGACCTTGGGATTCCGCAGGTATCCATCCAGCAGCATCGCGGCAATCTGTGCTTCGGCTTCGCGCAGGGACCGGTCCTGGAGATCGACGACACCGATCAGGGGCATTGATATCCGCCCGCTGCCGTCGATCTCGAATTCGCCGGAAAGGTCTTCTTCGCCGAAGACCAGGACCCTGAGGTTGTCGCCTGGCCCGAGCTTGTACTGCAGAGCCGATTGGGCCAGAGCGGCGGAAGACACCATGGAGAAAGCAAGGAGGATGCAACTCAGAAAACTGCGCCGAAACCAAACTACGCAACGCATCTTAGAATTGCCTCCTCCAATTTCAGATCAGCTCCTGGCCTCAAAGAAAGAAAGACGGACTGCCCCGTCAGGAGCAGTCCGTCTCAGTCAACTCAGAAGCGTGCAGTAACAGTCGCCTGCACACGGTTCTCGGAAAAGCCATTGCCAGCAAGATTGGAAATGCGGCGGGCGAAACGATACTGGGCACCAACCGAGAAGTTACGGTTGATGTAGTAGTCGGCCTGGGCGCGCGCTTCGTACCGGTCGTCTTCACGATTGCTCGTGCGACCTTCGAAGAGACGGTTCGAGTACCCGACGCCGGCGCCGAGAACCACGTTCCGGCGCAGCTGATGACGGACACCAAGACGACCACTCCAGACCAGTTCGGATGACGCATTGGCGTCGGTGGTCTGGTCAACACGGCGTTCGACAAGGCCCGTGATCGTGGTGAGCGCGGTCACCTCCCAGGCAAGAACACCATTGACGGCGAAACCATCGACAGAACCAAAGGCATTGTTGTCGAAGTTCTGGACGATGTAGCCCGCACCGATCGTGGCTTCAGTTCTTGCGGTCGGGCGATGAGAGACACCAGCAGTCGCAGAGAAGACGTCGGAGTCACGCTTCTGCCCCACGGTCGGATCGACATTGTCGAAGTCGAACATCGAATAGGTGCCCTTGACGAACACGTCGGTCTTCGAGCGGAACTCGTAAGCCACCTTGGCTTCCGTATCGACACGCAGGCGATCACGATCATCCTGGGAAGCATTACCGCCACCCGTGATCGCGATGTCATTGAAATCGGAATAGGCAGCACCTGCACCGGCTTCCAGCGTCACGCGGCCCGCCTTGTAGATGGCCTTCGCCTTACCGGCCATCACGTCGAACGTGGACGGCTCGGCCGCAAGGTTATTGACGTTGTTGTCACCGCGCGGCTCCGAGCCGGCCCTATAGGACACTTCCGGAAGGATACGCAAAGCGCGTGTGGCCTCGATCGTGCCGCCGACGCGTGCGGTGTAATCAAAGGTGTTGTCGTCGCTGTTGGTGCTGTGGAACGCAGCATTGCCCGTAAGAGACGCCACGACCTCATGCCGCTTGAAGTTCGAACGCGCGAGGATACCCGGACGGACACGGGCGATCGTGTCATCTTCCGTATTGGTATCCTCGAGGAATGCGTTGTCGGTGTACTCGAGACCAACCGTCAAGGACGGAAAGACCGTGAAACTGCCGACACGCGCACCGTTCGGCTGGTAATCCTTAGACTGCGCGTGGGCGGCACCAGCAACGCTGAGCGCAGCAACCGCGACCAGACTTCCCCAAACAATTTTCATCTCAATCAGCCCCCTCGGACTTATCCGAACTTCGAACTCTCGCCAGAGACCCGAACCTTCGGCCTGGCACAAACACTATTCAGGCAACGAAACCCAAGCGACCCG
>BQJF01000068.1 GCA_021604565.1 Minwuia thermotolerans
CGAACCAACGACCTACTGATTAAAAGTCAGTTGCTCTACCGGCTGAGCTAAGGGCCCCCATGGGGTGTGCGGGAGGGACCGGAGGGGGCTCCGGTGTCGCGGCGGGCGGACGATAGGCGGGGTGGCGGGCGGGGTCAAGACCGTCGGGGCGCTGCCGTGGCGTCATCCGGCGGCAGGCGGGTCGGGGCGTCTCCTCAGTCCCTTGGCGGTATGTCGCCGGTGGCCTGTTCCTCGGCGAAAGCGGCGGCCATGTCGTCCATGCGACCCTGCAGGATGGCGGCGCGCATCTGCTGCATCAGGGCCTGATAGTAGGTCAGGTTGTGCCAGGTCAGCAGCATGGCGGCGAGGATCTCCTTCGCCTTGATCAGGTGGTGCAGATAGGCGCGGCTGTGGTCCTGGCAGGCGGGACAGGGGCATTCCTCGTCCAGCGGGCGCGGATCGTTGCGGTGGCGGCTGTTGCGCAGGTTCACGGTGCCGCGCCGGGTGAAGGCCTGGCCGTTGCGCCCCGACCGGGTGGGGGCGACGCAGTCGAACATGTCCACGCCGCGCTGCACCGCGCCGACCAGATCGTCCGGCTTGCCGACGCCCATCAGGTAGCGCGGGCGGTCCTGCGGCAGGGCGGGCGTGGTGAAGTCCAGCGTGCGGAACATTTCTTCCTGCCCCTCCCCCACCGCCAGCCCGCCCACGGCATAGCCGTCGAAGCCGATGTCGGTCAGGGTGCTGGCGGACTGCAGCCGCAGGGTCTCGAAGGTGCCGCCCTGCACGATGCCGAACTGACCATAGCCGGGCCGGGTGCGGAAGGCGGTGCGGCAGCGCTCCGCCCAGCGCATCGACAGTTCCATCGATTCCCGCGCCTGCTGTTCCGTCGCGGGCCAGGGTGTGCATTCGTCGAAGGCCATGGTGATGGTGGCGTCGAGCTGGTCCTGGATCAGGGTCGAGCTTTCCGGGGTCAGCCGTACATGGGCGCCATCGACGTGGCTGCGGAACGTCACCCCGTCGGCGTCGAGCTTCCTCAGCCCCGCCAGCGACATGACCTGGAACCCGCCGGAATCGGTCAGGATCGGTCCCGGCCAGTTCATGAACCGGTGCAGCCCGCCCATTTCCTGCACCAGCTCCGAGCCGGGCCGCAGCATCAGATGGTAGGTATTGCCGAGAATGATCGTGGCCCCGGTCTGCTTCACGGCGGCGGGGGTCATCGCCTTTACCGTGCCTGCCGTACCGACCGGCATGAAGACGGGGGTCTGGATCGGACCATGGGCGGTCTGCAGCATCCCGGCGCGGGCCATGCCGTCGGTCGCCTGCACCTCCATGGCGAAGGCGGGCGGGCTCATGCCGGCACCCGGTGCAGCAGGGTCGCGTCGCCGTAGGAATAGAAGCGATAGCCCTCCGCGATCGCGGTCGCGTAGGCGGCCTGCATCCGCTCCAGACCGGTGAAGGCGGAGACGAGCATGAACAGGGTCGAGCGGGGCAGGTGGAAGTTGGTCATCAGCATGTCCACGGCGCGGAAGGCATATCCGGGCGTGATAAAGATATCCGTCGCCGCATGATAGGGCCGGATGGTCCCATCCTCCGCCGCCGCGCTCTCCAGCAGGCGGAGCGACGTGGTGCCGACCGACACGATCCGCCCCCCCGCCGCGCGCGCGGCGTTGATCCGTGCCGCAGCCTCTGCCGTGACCTCCCCCACTTCCGCATGCATCCGGTGCTCGGTGGTGTCATCGGCCTTCACGGGCAGGAAGGTGCCTGCACCCACATGCAGCGTCACGCGCGTGCTGTCGATGCCCCGTGCCGACAGCTCCGCGAACAGCCCATCGGTGAAATGCAGGCCCGCCGTCGGGGCGGCCACGGCACCGGGGCGGTCGGCCATGATGGTCTGGTAGTCCGCCGTATCGCGGTCATCGACGGCCCGGCGGGACGCGACGTAGGGCGGCAGGGGCAGTTCGCCGACCCGGTCGATGGCGGCCATGAGGTCGGCATCCCGGCGGTCGAAACGCAGCACGACCTCCCCGGCCTCACGCTTCTCCAGCACCTCGGCGGAGAAGTCATCGGCGAAGAGCACCCGGTCACCCACGCGCAGCCGTTTCGCCGGTCGGGCGAAGGCGGCCCAGCAGTCGGGGCCGAGGTTCATGTGCAGCATGATCTCGACACGTGCCTGACCACGCTGCCCCCGCAGGCGCGCGCGGATCACCCGCGTGTCGTTGACGACAAGATGGTCACCGGGGCGCAACAGACCCGGCAGATCGGCGATGGTGGCGTGAGCGACGCCATCCGCCGTCACCTCCAGCAGGCGCGCGGCTGTTCTCGGCTCGGCGGGCCGAAGCGCGATCCGCTCCGGCGGCAGGTCGAAATCGAAGAGATCGACCCTCACTTCTTCCGCGCGGCGACCTTGGCTTCCAGCAGGCCCGCAACGTGGGCGGAAACGAAGGGTTTCGCATTGCCGTCCAGCATCGCGATCTCCTTCACCAGCTTGGAGGCAATGAACTGGTGGCTGTCGGACGCCATCAGGAAGATGGTCTCCACATTCGAATTCAGGCGCAGGTTCATGCCGACCATCTGCATCTCGTACTCGAAATCGGAGACTGCGCGCAGGCCGCGTACGATGGCACGGGCACCGAGTTCCTCGGCAAAGTGCATCAGCAGCCCCTCGAACGGGCGGACCTCGACCTGGCCGTCGAACTCCCTCACCTCGTGCTCCACCATCTGCACCCGCTCCTCCAGAGAGAACAGCGGTCCCTTGCCGGCATTGATGGCGACGCCGATGATCAGGCGGTCCACCAGCCTTGCGGCACGGCGGATGATGTCGAAATGACCCAGATGGATCGGGTCGAAGGTGCCGGGATACAATCCGACGATTTCACGTTCACTCAACTCTGCTCTCCCCTTCAGAGATTGGTGACGGCGATGCGGTATCAGGTCTCCACCTGCCCCTCTTCTCCGCCGTCGTTCTCGTCCTCGTCTTCCGCGCCTTCGTTCTCCGCCTCCGAAAGGCGGGTGACGGAGACGACCTGTTCCCTGGTGCCGACATCGAACAGACGCACACCCTGCGTATTGCGCCCAGCCAGGCGCACTTCGTCAACCCGGATACGGATCAGCTTGCCGCCATTCGTCATCAGCATCATGTGGTCGGTGTCTTCCACCGGACCCGATGCAACGACGCGTCCGTTGCGTCCGCTGGTGACGATATTGACAATGCCCTGCCCGCCACGCCCGGTGACGCGATATTCGTAGGCCGAGGTGCGCTTGCCGAAACCATTCTCGGTGATGGAGATCAGCAACTGCTCCGCCGCACCCAGTTCGGCAATCCGTTCCGAACTCAGGGAGACTTCGCCCTCGTCACCGTTTTCCTCGTCCTGCGGCTCCGGCACTTCACCCTCGACGTCCGCCTGTTCGCCACGGCGGATCATGCTCTGGTGCTTCAGATAGGCGCGGAACTCCGCAGGCGTGCCATCGACATGGCGCAGCACGCTCATGGAAATGACCTCGGCATCATCGACCAGGCGAATGCCACGGACACCGGTGGAGTCACGCCCCTTGAAGACCCGCACATCGCTGGCACGGAAGCGAATGCACTTGCCGCTGCCGACGGCGAGCAGGATGTCATCCCCCTCCACGCACAGGCGCACATTGACCAGCGCATCGTTCTCGTCCAGCCGCATGGCGATCTTGCCGTTGGACTTCACGTTCGAGAAATCGGACAGCAGGTTGCGCCGCACGTTGCCGCTGCGGGTCGCGAACATGACCTGGTGGTTCTCCCAGTCCGCCTCATCCTCCGGCAATGGCAGCAGGGTCTGGATCACCTCGCCCGGTTCCAGCGGCAGCAGGTTCTGCATCGGACGGCCTCGCCCGTTCGGCTGCGCCAGCGGAATGCGATAGGTCTTCATCTTGTAGACCTTGCCGGCGGAGGAGAAGAACAGCACCGGCGTGTGGGTGTTCACCACATGCACCTTGGTGACGAAATCCTCGTCCCGCGTGGCCATGCCGGACCGGCCCTTGCCGCCACGACGCTGCACCCGGTAGGTCGAAAGCGGCACCCGCTTGATGTAGCCCTTGTGGCTGACGGTCACGACCATGTCCTCGCGCTGGATCAGGTCTTCCTCGTCATGCTCGAACTCGATATCCAGGATCTCGGTCCGGCGCGGCGTGGCAAAGCGTTCGCGCACGTCTGCCAGTTCCTCGCGCAGGATGTCCATCAGACGCGCCCGGCTGGAGAGGATATCCAGATAGTCGGCGATCTTCTCGCCCAGCCCCTTCAGTTCGTCACCGATCTCGTCCTGGCCCAGCGCGGTCAGACGGTTCAGCCGCAGGTCCAGGATGGCGCGCGCCTGGGTTTCCGACAGCCGGTACTTGCCGTCGATCACCTTGTGGGTCGGATCGTCGATCAGTTCGACCAGCGCACGCACATCCTCCGCCGGCCAGACACGATCCATCAGTTCATCGCGCGCAGATGCCGGATCCGGCGCGGCGCGGATGATGCGGATCATCTCGTCGATGTTCGCAACCGCGATGGCCAGACCGACCAGCACATGGGCGCGGTCGCGGGCCTTGCCCAGCAGATGCCGGGTGCGGCGGGCAATGACGACCTCGCGGAAGCGGACAAATGCCTCGATCATGTCCCGCAGGTTCATGACTTCGGGGCGACCGGCCAGCAGCGCCAGGCTGTTCACCGGAAAGCTCGTCTGCAGCGGCGTGAAGCGATAGAGCTGGTTCAGCACGACCTCGGGGATCGCATCACGGCGCAGTTCGATGACGACCCGGACGCCGTCACGATCCGATTCGTCGCGCAGTTCCGAAATTCCCTCGACCCGCTTGGCCTTCACGGCCTCGGAGATCTTCTGGATCATCGCAGCCTTGTTCACCTGATAGGGAATCTCGGTGACGATGATCGCCTCGCGGTCCTTGCGGATCTCCTCCACCGTGCTGCGACCGCGCATGATGACGGAGCCCCGTCCCTCGGTCAGTGCCGCGCGACTGCCCGCACGGCCCAGAATCTGGCCACCGGTCGGAAAGTCAGGCGCCTGCACGAACTCCATCAGTTCCTCGGCGGTCAGCGCGGGATTCTCCGCGAACGCCAGACAGGCATCGATGACCTCACCCAGATTGTGCGGCGGTATGTTGGTGGCCATGCCGACAGCGATGCCGCCTGCACCATTGACCAGCAGATTCGGAATGCGCGACGGCAGGACAATGGGTTCCTTCGTCGTGCCGTCATAGTTTTCCTGATAATCGACCGTATCCAGGTCGATATCCTGCAGCATCGCCTCCCCCGCCTTGTCCAGGCGGATTTCCGTGTACCGCATGGCCGCAGGCGGGTCGTTGTCCATGGAGCCGAAGTTGCCCTGGCCGTCCAGCAGCGGCAGACGCATGGAGAAGTCCTGCGCCATGCGCACCATCGCGTCATAGATCGCCTGGTCACCGTGCGGGTGATAGCGGCCCATGACCTCACCCACCACACGGGCGGACTTGCGGTACGCCTTGTCGGAGGTGAAACCGTTCTCGTTCATCGAGTGCAGGATGCGCCGATGCACCGGTTTCAGACCGTCGCGCGCGTCAGGCAGCGCGCGGGAGACGATGACGCTCATCGCATAGTCGAGGTAGGAGCGGCGCATCTCCTCCTCGATCGTGATTCCGGAAATGTCCGACGGAAATTCCGGCGGAGGAGTGCCCTGTTCGGTTGCCAAGAAATAGGTCCTCAGGATCGCCCGGAGCGTGTCCACACCCTTGATCGGGTTGGTGTTTCGAAGATGCCCGACTGGCGGGCCGCACGGGGCTGTGAATCTTGTTCTGTTACAGGGATTTATTACCCTGTGAAGACGGTCGGGGCAAGTCGCCGCGACCCGGAAAACCGCAATATTCAGCGGTTTCGAGCATTATCAGGTGCAGGATGTGGTGGTGGGCGGTGACAGGTTCGAACTGCCGACCCTCTCGGTGTAAACGAGATGCTCTACCAGCTGAGCTAACCGCCCCTCGATCACCCCCTCAGGACGCTCCGATCCCCCGGTGGAGGCATCGCGCCCCGGCAGATGGCCGCCGGGTCCGGAACCGGATGTCCCGGAAAGACAACGCCGACCACTTTCACCATCCAGGGAAAGGGTCGGCGTGCCGTCGTCGTCATTCAGGACAGGATCAGTTGACCGCGTCCTTCAGTGCCTTGCCAGCCTTGAACTTGGGCTGGTTGGAAGCCGGAATATCGATCTCGGCACCGGTCTGCGGGTTACGGCCCTTGGAGGCTGCACGCTTGGCAACCAGGAAGGTGCCGAAGCCGACCAGGCGAACTTCGTCGCCCTTTGCCATCGCGCCTTCGATTGCTGCCAGCGTCGCGTCAACCGCATTGCCTGCATCGCGTTTCGAGAGTTCCGTCGCTTCCGCGACTGCTGCTACCAGCTCATTCTTGTTCACAAGGCGTCCCCTTCATCAATTGCCGGTCAGGTCGTGAATCCGCGGCAAGAATAGGCGGCGACCCTTGGCCCGTCAAAGGGAAAGGCGGAGAAATCCCAAGGATTCTCCGCCTTTGCAAATCATGCACTTAACGTTGCATTTCAGTGACGGGACAACGGCACGTGTCGCTGTCAAGCCCACATGCCGAAGTGCCGGAACCTCGAATCAGTGGGTGACAACACCCTCCCGGTCCGGGTCGCCACGACGTGCGGCGAGCTGTTCGGCCTCGTAGGCGGCCTCATCCCACTCCACCGCTGTCAGCGGTTCGGTCAGCGCGCGCGGCAGGACCTCATCGATGGTCCCGACGGGAACGATCTCCATGTCCTTCTTCACGTTGGCCGGGATATCGTCCAGATCCTTCTCGTTGTCCTTCGGGATCAGCACCGTCTTGATGCCGGCCCGATGGGCGGCAAGCAGCTTCTCCTTCAGACCGCCGATCGGCAGGACGCGACCGCGCAGGGTCACCTCACCCGTCATGGCGATATCGCGCCGCACCGGCACCTGGGTCAGGACCGAGACGATGGACGTGACCATCGCGATGCCTGCGGACGGACCATCCTTCGGCGTCGCCCCTTCCGGCACGTGGATGTGAATGTCCTTCTTGTCGAAGGTCGGCGGAATGACGCCGAAACCCAGGGCACGGGACCGGACGAGCGAACGTGCCGCCTGAATCGATTCCTGCATCACATCGCCAAGCTTGCCGGTGATGGTCATGCGGCCCTTGCCAGGCAGCATCACCGCCTCGATCGACAGCAGTTCGCCGCCGACCTCGGTCCAGGCCAGGCCCGTGGTGACACCGACAAGATCCTTCTCCTCGATCTCGCCGAAACGGAAGCGGCGGGTACCGGCGTACTTGTCGAGGTTGCGACTGGTGATCTTCACCGTCTTCGCCTCGCCCGTGACGATGGCCTTGACCGACTTGCGGGCAAGCTTCGCCATCTCGCGTTCCAGGTTACGCACCCCGGCTTCACGCGTGTAATAGCGAATGACGTCGCGGATCGCATTGTCGGTGATGTCCCATTCGCCCTTGCGCAGGCCATGGTCCTTGATCTGCTTCGGCAGCAGGTGCCGCTTAGCGATCTCCAGCTTCTCGTCTTCCGTGTAGCCGGACAGGCGAATGACTTCCATGCGATCCAGCAGCGGCTGCGGCATGCGCAGCGTGTTGGCGGTGCAGATGAACATCACGTCCGACAGGTCGTAATCGACCTCCAGGTAATGGTCCGCGAAGGTGTGGTTCTGTTCTGGATCCAGCACCTCCAGCAGGGCCGACGACGGATCGCCGCGGAAATCGGCACCCAGCTTGTCGACCTCATCCAGCAGGAACAGCGGGTTGGAGGTCTTGGCCTTCTTCATCGACTGCACGATCTTGCCGGGCATGGAGCCGATGTAGGTACGCCGGTGACCACGCACCTCCGCCTCGTCGCGGACGCCGCCCAGCGACAGCCGCACGAAGTTCCGGCCTGTCGCCCGGGCAATCGACTTGCCCAGGGAGGTCTTGCCGACACCCGGCGGACCGACGAGGCAAAGGATCGGCCCCTTCAGCTTCTTGGCGCGCTGCTGCACCGAGAGATACTCCAGGATGCGTTCCTTGACCTTCTCGAGGCCGTAGTGGTCGTTGTTGAGCACGATCTCGGCGGCATTGACGTCGCGCTTCACGCGGGACTTCTTGCCCCACGGAATCGACAGCAGCCAGTCGAGATAGTTCCGCACGACCGTGGCCTCGGCCGACATCGGGCTCATCGCCCGCAGCTTCTTCATCTCCTGATCGGCCTTCTCGCGGGCTTCCTTCGACAGCTTGGTCTCTTCGATCCGCTGCTCCAGTTCGGACAGCTCGTCACCGCCCTCATCGCCCTCGCCCAGCTCCCGCTGGATCGCCTTCATCTGCTCGTTCAGGTAATACTCGCGCTGGGTCTTCTCCATCTGGCGCTTCACGCGGCCACGGATCTTCTTCTCGACCTGGATCACACCCAGCTCGCCTTCCATCAGGCCACTGATCTTCTCCAGACGCTCCGCCACCGGCAGGGTCTCCAGCAGGACCTGCTTGTCGGCCAGCTTCAGTTGCAGGTGCTGCGCCACCGTGTCGGCCAGCTTGCTGGATTCCTCGATCTGCTGGACGGTTGCCAGCACCTCGTTCGGAACCTTGCGCGAGACCTTCACATACTGCTCGAACTGGTCCAGCACCGTGCGGCCCAGCGCCGACACGGTATCGGCATCGCCCTCGTCCTCGGTCAGGGTACGGGCTGTCGCCTCGAAATATTCCGGGTTCTCGATGAAGTCGGTCAGTTCCGCGCGGCGGCGCCCCTCGACCAGGACCTTCACGGTGCCATCAGGCAGCTTCAGCAACTGCAGGACCGTCGAGATCGCGCCGTAGCGATAGATGTCTCGCTCCCCCGGATCATCCACGGTCGCATCCTTCTGCGCCACCAGCAGGATCTCCTTGGACCCCTGCATCACGGCCTCGAGGGCCCGGACGGAGCGGTCGCGACCGACAAACAGCGGCACGATCATGTTCGGGAATACGACAATGTCACGGAGCGGAAGGACCGGCAGCGTCACGATGTTCTCTGCGTCAGACACACAATTCTCCTTTACGCGCGGGCCGCACCGCTCTCACCGGAGCGGCGGTCCCTGCGTCATCATCTATGCAATTGGTTTCATGCTTCAAGCACTCGCTCGCGCGCAGTGCGTATGGCAGACCCGGATCAGGCGCTGTTGTCCATCTCTCCGGCCCGATCCGCGTAGAGTTTCAGGGGCTTGGCCCGGCCCTCCACAACCTCGCCGTTGACGACAACCTGTTCGACGCCATCCATGGACGGCAGGTCGTACATCGAATCGAGCAGGATGTTCTCCAGAATCGACCGCAGTCCGCGCGCACCGGTCTTGCGGGCAATCGCCTTCTTGGCGATACCGAGCAAGGCGTCCTCCGTGAAGGTCAGGCCGACACTCTCCATCTCGAAGAGCTTCTCGTACTGCTTCACCAGCGCATTCTTCGGCTTCGTCAGGATCTCGACCAGCGCTTCGCTGTCCAGGTCGCTCAGGGTCGCCAGAACCGGCAGACGGCCGACGAATTCCGGAATCAGGCCGAACTTCAGCAGATCCTCGGGCTCGACTTCCGCCAGCACTTCACCTGTCTTGCGGTCATCGGGGCTGCGCACATCGGCACCAAAACCGATGGACGTACCCTGCCCGCGGGCGGAGATGATCTTGTCGAGACCGGCAAAGGCACCACCGCAGATGAACAGGATGTTGGTGGTATCGACCTGCAGGAATTCCTGCTGCGGATGCTTGCGTCCACCCTGTGGCGGAACGCTGGCAACCGTGCCTTCCATGATCTTCAGCAGCGCCTGCTGCACGCCCTCGCCCGACACGTCGCGGGTGATGGACGGATTGTCGGACTTCCGGCTGATCTTGTCGACCTCGTCGATATAGACGATGCCGCGCTGCGCCCGTTCGACATTGTAGTCGGCAGACTGCAGCAGCTTCAGGATGATGTTCTCCACATCCTCACCGACATAACCCGCTTCCGTCAGCGTGGTCGCGTCGGCCATGGTGAAGGGCACATCCAGGATACGCGCCAGTGTCTGGGCCAGCAGCGTCTTGCCGCAGCCGGTCGGCCCCATCAGCAGGATGTTCGACTTCGCCAGTTCGACATCGCCGTTCTTGCCGGAATGATTCAGGCGCTTGTAGTGATTGTGGACCGCAACGGACAACACGCGCTTGGCCACGAACTGGCCGATCACGTAGTCATCCAGCACCGTGCAGATTTCCTGCGGGGTCGGAATGCCGTCCCGCGTCTTGACCAGCGATCCCTTGTTCTCCTCACGGATGATATCCATGCAGAGTTCCACGCATTCATCACAGATGAAGACGGTGGGACCGGCGATCAGCTTGCGCACCTCGTGCTGGCTCTTCCCGCAGAAGGAGCAATACAGGGTGTTCTTCGAGTCGCTGCCGCTCAGCTTGGTCATTTCAGCTCCAGTCTTCTCAAGGCCATCCTCATTCTAGACAGCCGCTCGTCCGCCGTTCAACCCCACCGAAGTGCTGCACCCCGGCGAGGTGCCATGCAGGTGACGGTGATCAAGGTTGCCGACAACGCTAACCCGGTTCGGATCAAGGTTCGGTTAACAGCCCCGAAAACGGCCCGCGTTCAGCTTTCCGGCGTATCCGCCGGCACCGCGCGATGCTCCACCACCTCATCGATCAGGCCGTACTTCACGGCATCCTGTGGTGTCATGAAGTTGTCGCGATCCATCGAATTTTCAACCGTCTCGATGTCCTGACCAGTGTGATGCACATAGATCTCGTTCAGGCGCTGACGCAGGGCGATGATCTCGCGGGCATGAATCTCGATGTCCGATGCCTGGCCCTGGAACCCGCCGGACGGCTGATGGATCATGATGCGGGAATTCGGCAGGCTGAAACGCATGCCCTTCTCCCCCGCCGTCAGCAGCAGCGAACCCATGGAGGCGGCCTGCCCGATGCAGAGCGTCGCCACTTTCGGGCGGATGTACTGCATGGTGTCGTACATCGCCAGACCGGAGGTCACGATGCCGCCCGGCGAGTTGATGTAGATGGAGATTTCCTTGGTCGGATTCTCCGCCTCCAGGAACAGCAACTGCGCCGTCACCAGAGACGACAGGCCATCGTGCACCGGCCCGACGATGAAGATGATCCGTTCCTTCAGCAGCCGGGAATAGATGTCATAGGCCCGTTCGCCCCGGTTGGTCTGCTCCACGACCATCGGGACAAGGGTATTCATGTAAACGTCACGGGGGTCCTGCATCTCGGCTCCTCGAAGGTTGGAAAGCCCGCAGCGGCAGGTCGTGAACGCCGCTGCGGGAAAAAGACAGATGCCCTATATGGCGCTGATTCACGCCAAGGCAAAGCCCCCTTGGTGGTTCCCCGTGAAACGATGGCCGATCAGGCCGATTCGGTCTCTTCGTCCGGATCCCTGGTCAGCTCCTCGATGGAGACGGCCTTCTCCTCGACCTTCGCCATCTCGACGATGAAATCGATGACCTTGTCCTCGAACAGCGGCGCACGCAGCTGCATCATCGCGTCAGGGTTCTTCTGGTAATATTCCATCACCATCCGTTCCTGACCGGGGAAGTTGCGGGCCTGCTCCATGATGGCGCGGTTCACTTCCTCGGGACCGACTTCCAGCTTGTTCTGGCGACCGACCTCGGCCAGCACCAGGCCGAGGCGCACACGACGCTCGGCAATGCCGCGATATTCGGCCTTCTTCTCGTCGTCCAGCCCCTCGTCGACCGGCTTCTCGTCATGCGCATGGTCGTGGTCATGGTCATGGTCATGGTCATGGTCGTGATCGTGATCGTGATCGTGATCGTGATCGTGATCGTGCGCTTCCTCGGCCTGGCTGTCATCAGCCTGGCCGTCATCGGCCTTGGCCTGGCGAACGATCTGCGCGTATTCCTCCTCGACCATGCCCTCCGGCACGCCGAAATCATGGCGGTCGGCCAGCAGGTCCAGCACGGTCCGCTTCAGGCGGGTGCGGGCAACCTGGCTGTATTCCTCGGCAATGCGGTCGCGCATGATCTGCTGCAGCGCTTCCAGATTCTCGAGACCCAGGTTGGTGGCCAGCGTGTCGTCGATCTTCGCCTCGCCCGCCGTGCGGATTTCCTTCAGCTTGACCTCGAACACCGCTTCCTTGCCGGCCAGGTGCTCGGCACCATACTCCGCCGGGAAGGTCACGCTGATGTCGCCCTCGTACCCGACCGACTTGCCGATCAACTGCTCCTCGAAGCCCGGAATGAACTGGCCGGAACCCAGCACCAGCGGCACATCCTCGCCGGCACCACCTTCGAACGGCTCGCCGTCCAGCTTGCCCAGGAAATCGATCAGGGCCTGGTCGCCTTCGGCGGCCGGGCGGTCTTCCTCGATCTTCTCGTAGTTCTTCTGGTCGGCGGCAAGGCGTTCCAGCGCTTCCGTCACCTTGTCCTCATCGACCTCTGCCTTCAGGCGCTCGACTTCCAGCGCCGACAGGTCGGTGATCTCGAACTCCGGAATGACCTCGACAGCCATCGTGTATTCCAGGTCGGCACCTTCATCGAAGCTCTTGATCTCGATCTTCGGCTGTGCGGCCGGGCGCAGGTCATTGTCTTCCAGCGCCTTCTGGCTGCTTTCGTTGACCGCTTCCTCCAGCACCTCACCCAGCACGGACTTGCCATAAAGCTGACGGATCAGCCGCGGCGGCACCTTGCCGGGGCGGAACCCCTTCATCTGCACCTGCTTGCCGAGCTCACCCAGCTTTGCACCCATCCGTTCCTCGACCTCAGCGGCGGAGAGAACAATGTTGAACTCGCGTTTCAGGCCTTCCGCCGAGAGCTGTTCGATCTGCATCGAAACCTTATCCCTTGTTATCCATGCCGCACCCCGATGGTGCTGCCTGCCCGTCATGCGGGCCACGTACCCGGCCCCGGTCCGAATGATCGGGGCGTCAAATTTCCTCACTCCCGCGGCACAACCCAAAACCGGAACCCGGTCAGGCAAACCCGAAGTGCAGCGATGGTGCGGGCGGAGGGACTCGAACCCCCAAGACTTTCGTCACCAGGACCTAAACCTGGCGCGTCTACCAGTTCCGCCACGCCCGCTTGAACCACGCGCCTGCGGAGCCGTACCGCGCCGTGGCCGATCTCCTGCCGCCTATGCCTTCATCGCCGCGGCGGAGCCATACGCGTGAGTGCGGGACACGTCAAGCGCACACCAGCTTCTGCGCCGTCAGAACGCGCCGTGCTTCAGTGTGCTGACGCCGGACCAGTCGCCCCCGCACCTACTTCGCCATGCGCGTCACGGAGGAGGCAGCGGCGATGCGCCCCTCCCCGCGATAGGCCTCGTGGTTCCGCTCGATGTGATCCAGATTGTAGAGGTAGTTGACCATCATGCCCGCAGACTGGCGCAGGCCCGACGGGGACCGGTCGCCCAGCCAGTTCAGCCGTTCGATCCGCGCGCCATTGTTCAGATGGAACCTCGCAACCGGATCAAGCGGACGGTCACGACTGTCCTTTTCCTTCGCCAGATAGCGGGCGCAGAGCGTCATCAGGGGATCCTTCAATGCCCCCTCGATGTCATGGTCATTCGGCCATTTCGGATCGCTGATCAGCTTGCGGAACGCCTCGTTCGCCGAACCGTTGCGGGCAATCGCCTTTATAAGGCGGGCCTGGGCGTCAGTGAGCAGTTCTGCATCTGCTTCCAGTTGCTGATCCAGCCATTTCCGGAACCCCGGGATCGGCGACAGCGTGGCGAATGTCTTCACGTTCGGCATGCGCTGGGACAGCCGATCCACGACCCGCTTGATCAGGAAATCGCCGAAACCCACCCCCGCGAGACCCCGCTGGCAGTTGGAGATCGAATAGAAGATCGCCGTATCCGCCGTATCCGGATCAGTGGCGGGGGCCATCTCGTCCAGCAGGTCATGAACGTTGTCGGCGATGCCGTTGACCAGCGCCACCTCGACAAAGATCAGCGGTTCATCGGGCATGTTCGGATGGACGAAGGAAAAGCAGCGCCGGTCGGAATCCAGCCGGTTCTTCAGATCGGCCCACGACTGGATCTCGTGCACGGCTTCGTAGGCTATCAGCTTCTCCAGCAATGACGCAGGGGAGTTGAAGGTGATCTGCGCCATTTCGAGGAACCCGACATCGAACCAGGCCCGCAGCAGGTCCTGCAGGTCTTCCTCAACCCCGCGCAGTTCAGGATGGTCGCGCAGCAACCGCAACAGGTCGGCCCGCATGTCGACCAGGAACTTCACGCCGCGATCCAGACTGTTGAACTGCCGGAACAGGTCCACCCGTGGCGTCACGAGATTCCGGCGCAGCACCCGCCGCGCCCTGATCCTGTCGGCATCATTGTCCGCTTCACCGAGGCTGGTCGCGGCCTTGTCCACCGCCGCCTCGTCCACATCGAACTTCTCAGCGAGCAGTTGAAAGAATCGCAGCCGACCGTCGCTGTCGAGGCTCAGGTAGGCGCGACCGAGCTCGGCCGCCCGCAGGCGGGAAGAAACGGCGCCGCCCCGCCCTTCGAGACAGGCACCTATCTGGGCCGATATGACCGCGAGATCATCACCGGCCAGATCGGCACTGACCGACAACGGGCGAACACCGGCCAGCGCGTCGCCACGCCAGTCCCGCAAACGCGAGAGGGTCCGGGACCAGAAATTTCCGGTGGGTCTGTTCATCGTGCTCGCCTCCGGCTTGTGCGACCGTCGAACGGTGCGTTTCAGTCCTGTCGCCGCAGCTGTCGCCAGACCGCTGGCAGGCTCGGTGCCAGATCCTCTGCGATCAGTCCCGGACCCGCAACCGTCGCCGCTGCGCCATGCAGCCACACCGCCATGCAGGCGGCCTCGAACGGTGGCACATCCTGCGCCAGCAGGCCGACGGCAATGCCGGCCAGCACATCGCCGGAACCCGCCGTCGCAAGGTCCGGCGGCGCGTTGCAGTTGATCGCCGCGCGACCATCCGGGGCGGCGATGACCGTATCCGGTCCCTTTGAAACAATTGTTGCACCGCTGCGGCGTGCTGCGGCGCGCGCATCCTCAAGCTTGTCGCCTGTAACTGCGAACAGCCGGGCGAACTCTCCAGTGTGTGGCGTCATGATGCAGGGGGCTGTGATGCGCTGGAACAGGCCCTTCGGATCGTCGGCGAAGACGGTTATCGCATCGGCATCGAGAACTGTCGCCCGGTCCCGGTCCAGAGCTGCCAGCGCGAAGGCCCGTGTGCGGGCATTGACCCCGTTGCCCGGCCCGACCAGCACCGCGTTGCGCCGTGGATCGTCCAGCAGCGCGGTCCAGTCCTGCGGCGTGTCTGCCGGATGCAGCATCACCGCCGTCAGATGGTTGGCGTAGACCATGGCGGCGCTGCGCGGCGGTACAGCAGTGACCAGACCGGCCCCGGCCCGCAAGGCGGAGACGGCGGACAGCCGGGCGGCACCGCTGCTGAGCATGCCACCGCCGACGACCAGCGCGTGCCCGCGCCCGAACTTGTGGCCCTGGGCCGATGGAACCGGCAGGCAATCGCGCCAGAGCTCGGGTCCATTGACCCAGCACCGGGGAGCGATTTCTTCCAAAGCGGTCGCAGGAATGCCGATATCGATCACCACCACTTCCCCCGCGCACGTCCGCCCCGGCATCAGCAGGTGCCCCGGCTTGCGCAGGTGGAACGTGACCGTCAGGTCGGCGTCGAAGCACGCGCCCTCGGCAATACCATTGTCTCCCGACACACCGCTTGGCACATCGACGGCGACGACGGTGCGCCCCTTCGCGGCGTGCGCCAGTTCGGCAGGGGTGCCGTCCAGGGCACGGGTCAACCCGGCACCGAACAGGGCATCGACAACCAGTGCGGCATCGCCAAGACAATCTGCGTGCAGCGGCTCCACGGCCCCATCCCAGCGTCGGGCCATGGTCGCCGCATCGCCTCTCAGCTTTTCCTGATCACCCAGCGCCGCGACACGCACCGGCCAGCCCGCGTCTGCCAGATGGCGGGCAATGACATAGCCATCGCCGCCATTGTTTCCCGGCCCGCACAGGACGACGCAGGGCATCGCCGCCCAGCGGTCCATGATCGCGAGCGCCGCCCCGCGACCGGCGGCCTCCATCAGCACTTCCCCCGAAACACCATGCGCTATGGCATGGGCATCAGCGGCATACATCTGCCGGACGGACAGCAGCGGCTCCGCATCCTGCGGTGTCATGTCAGAGCTCCGGGCGGTGGTGCCGGTACAGCGGGTTCGCATCCTCGTAGGCCTGGGCCGCGCGCAACACCGTCGCATCGTCGAACATCCGTCCCACGATCTGAAGGCCGACGGGCAGACCCTCCTTCGTGAAGCCGCAGGGAACCGAACAGGCCGGCTGCTGCGTCAGGTTGAAGGGATAAGAGAACGGCGTCCAGGCGACCCAACTGTTCTGCGCATCCTCCGCCCAGCCCTCCGGCACCAGCCGGTCAACACCGAACGCGGGGACAGAGAGTGTGGGGGTCAGCAGCAGGTCATACTTCGACATGAAGACCTTCACCGCCGAACTGAAGGCGGCGCGGTCCCGCTGCGCATCCATGTAATCCCCCAGGCTGATCCCGGCGGCGTCATCCAGTACCTTCGACAGACCTGGATCGAGCTTCGCCCGCTGGTCGGGCGGAAGGTTGCGCAGGGCACCATAGGCACCTGACTGCCAGAGCGTGTTGAAGATGCCCACGGGGTCAACGGTGAACGGATCGCATTCCTCTACCTCCGCCCCCATTTCGGCGAACAGCCGCGCGGCCTCGGCAACGCTGGCCGCCACTTCCCCGTCGACTGGTGCGTGACCCAGTGCCGGACTGTAGGCGACCTTCATGCCCTTCACGCCACCGGACAGGGCCGCCAGTTGAACAGGGCCGGAGGGCTGCGTGTACCAGTCCTGTGCATCCTCCCCCATCATGACATTCAGCATCAGGACGGAGTCCGCGACCGTCCGGGTCAGCGGCCCGGCGTGGGCCAGCGTGCCCATCGGGCTTGGCGGGAAATAGGGCACCCTGCCAAAGGAAGGCTTGTGGCCGAAGACGCCGGCGAAGGCCGCCGGAATGCGGATCGAACCGCCGCCGTCGGTGCCCAGATGCAGCACCCCCATCTCCGCCGCCGCAGCAGCAGAAGCACCCCCCGAGGATCCGCCGGGTGTCCGCTCCGTGTTCCAGGGATTGCGGGTGGGGCCTTGTGCCGGGCTGTCGGTGACACCTTTCCAGCCGAACTCCGGCGTGTTGGTCTTGCCCAGGATCACCGCACCGGCATTGCGCAGGCGCGCCACAGTCGGGGCATCTTCCAGGTCCGGCGTGTCCGGCGTTGTCAGGGAGCCTCTGCGGTTGCTGATCCCCTTGACCGCGAACAGGTCCTTGATGCTGGTCGGCACACCGTCGATCGGCGACAGCGGCGCGCCCTTCAGCCAGCGCTCGGTCGAGCGCGCGGCGGCAGCCATGGCCTCGTCCCTGTCGAGCACGCGAAACGCATTCAGCCGACCATCGACCGCATCGATCCGGTCGAAAACCGCGCTGGCAACCTCGACCGGGCTGAACTCCCCCTTCTCGTAGCCGACAGCCAGGTCGCCCGCTGTCTTTCTGATCAGTTCTTCTGCCATCTCGGCCCCTCTCCGGTTCCAGCCCTTCGTCGCTGATGCATTGTCACGCACGCGATGCCGTCCGACAATGCACCCTTCTCGAGAAGGGGGCTGCACCGAATGATTGACGTCAGGATTGCCATTGTCGGCGGCGGCATGGCGGGCGCGTCCGCTGCCTGCCTGATCGCTGAAGAGGCGGGCAGCGGTGCGGATATCGTGGTGCTGGAGCGGGAGTCGCAACCTGGCTATCACACCACCGGACGCTCCGCCGCCATGTACACGGAGGTCTATGGCAATGACGTCATCCGCGCCCTGGTCCGTGCGGGGCGGGGATTCATGGAAAGTCCCGCGGAACGCTATGCCGATCATCCACTGCTGACCCCGCGCGGTGCCCTGATGGTCGCGAACACCGGCGAGGCCGAGCGGCTGGATGCCTTCATGGAGGAAATGCAGCGCCCGGACGTGCTGAGCCGTGTCGATGCGGCGCACTGCAAGGAGATCTGCCCGGCACTGCGTCAGGACCAGCTTTCGGGCGGCGTGCATGAACCGCTGGCCATGGACATCGACGTGCACGGCATGCTGCAGGGCTTCGTCCGTGTCTTTCGGGGGCTCGGGGGGCGGATCATCGGCGACGCGGCGGTCACGGCCATCGAACGCGGTGGCGATGGTTTCCGCATCGGGACAACGGCAGGCGAGGTCAGGGCGGAGATCGTCATCAACGCCGCCGGAGCCTGGGGCGACGATCTGGCCACCATGGCCGGGGCCACGCCTGTCGGGCTGGTGCCGAAGCGGCGCACGGCGATCACCTTCGATCCGGCGGCGGGCACCGATGTAAGCACATGGCCGCTGACGTTCGAACTGGGCGGTGGCTGGTACTTCAAGCCCGACGCCGGACGCATCCTCGCCTCCCCCGCCGACGAAACACCCTCCGCACCCTGCGATGCACAGCCCGACGAGATGGACATCGCCATCTGCGTCGACCGCATCCAGAATGCCACCGACCTGCAGGTCCGTCGTCTGGCCAGCAGTTGGGCCGGGCTGCGCTGCTTCGTGGACGATCATTCCCCCGTGAACGGGTTCGATGATGCGGTGGAAGGCTTCTACTGGCTGGTGGGTCAGGGTGGCTATGGCATCAAGACTTCACCGGCCATGGGGCGCATCGCGGCGGCGCAGATCGCGGGCAAGCCGGTACCGGCAGACATTCTGGATCAGGGACTGTCCATCGACAGCCTATCGGTCAATCGCTTCAGGGGAGAGAACGGATGAGCACGAAACGCTGGAAGAACCGACCGGAAGGGTCGAACTGGGGTGACTTCGGTAACGACGACCAGTTGGGACGCATCAACCTGATCACGCCGGAGAAGGTGCGACAGGGCGTGGCGGAGGTGAAGGAGGGGCAAACCTTCTGCCTGAGCCTGCCGCTGGACTATCCCGGCGGCAACATCCTGAACGAGCGCCGCCACCCACCGCATCGCCAGCCGACATTCCTCGGCGACAAGCCCTACATCAACTTCCCGCTGCGCAACATCGACGGGCAGAACACCGATGTGGTCAGCGACGACCAGGTAACGATCTGCCTGCAGTATTCCACCCAGTGGGACGCACTTTCCCACGTCGGATCCTTCTTCGACGCCGACGGCGATGGGGAGGCGGAGAAGGTCTATTACAACGGCTTCCGTGCCGGTGAGCACGTGGTCGGCCCGAAGTCCTGGGACGGGGAAGACAGCGACGCGCAACTCTTTGGCGCGAAGTCCCTGGGCATCGAGAACTTCGCCCGCCATGGCATCCAGGGCCGGGCCGTGCTGGTGGACCTGGAGGCGCATGTGGGGCGCGAACGCGTCTATGTCGGCCACGACCGACTGATGCAGATCATGAAGGATGACGGGGTCTTCGTGGAACCCGGCGACATGCTGGTGTTCCGCACCGGCTTCGCCGACGAGATCCTGTCGATGAACCGCCAGCCGACGAAGGAGCGGCTGGAGAACAGTTGTGCCGTGCTGGATGGCCGCGACCAGAAACTGCTCGACTGGATCACCGATTCAGGTGTCGCAGCCCTGATCGCCGACAATTACGCCGTCGAGGGGATTCCGGCTCAGCCCAAGGAAGGGCCGCGCCCTGCCCTGCCGCTGCATCACCATTGCCTGTTCAAGCTCGGCCTGCCGCTGGCGGAACTCTGGTTCCTCTCCGAACTGGCCGACTGGCTGCGCGCCAACGGCCGCAACCGCTTCCTGCTCACCGCCCCGCCCCTCCGCCTGCCCGGCGCAGTCGGCAGCCCGGCGACGCCGATAGCGACCGTGTAAGCGAACACGGTCGATGCATGGGCGCGACCCATTTCACGCAACCCAACTGTGCAAAATTGGTTTGGCGGCTGGCGTGGCGACTGCGTATGTTCCCGGCCATCATGACCAACGCATCTCCAGAGGCTGAAGCCCCCGCCGGTTTCAGCAGTATCCGCCGCAACGTCATCCTGCTGTCGATCTGCCAGGCGCTGTTCACCTCCACGTCCGCGATCATGATCGCGCTGGGGGGACTGATCGGTTTCAGCCTGGCGGAGGACAAGGCACTGGCGACCCTGCCCGTCACCGCCGTGGTCGCAGGCACCGCGCTGATGACCATTCCGGCGGCGATGCTGATGGGGCGTGTCGGTCGGCGCGCGGGCTTCATCTTCGGCACGATGCTGGGCACGGCAGGAACCCTGCTGGGGGTACTGGCGCTGTACCAGGCGAACTTCTGGCTGTTCTGCTGCGCCACCGGTCTGGTCGGCATGTTCTCCGCCTTTGGCCAGCAGTATCGCCATGCCGCCGTGGACATGGCCCCGCCGCTGTTGCGCGGCCAGGCGGTTTCGCTGGTCATGGCCGGTGGTGTCGTCGCCGGTTTCCTGGGGCCGGAGCTGGCCAAGTGGACGAAGGACATGATCGAGCCGATCACCTTCGCCGGCAGCTACATCGCCGCGTCCGGGCTGACGGTCCTGTCGGCGCTGATCCTGATGGGTCTGCGAATCCCCAAGCCGGTTCGCCACACCGCCGCAACGCGTGGCCGCCCGTTCCGGGAGATCGCGAAGCAGCCTGTCTTCTGGGTTGCTGCCGGTTCAGCCATGGCCGGTTTCGGGGCCATGAGCCTGATCATGACCGCCACGCCGCTGGCGATGGTTGCCTGCGGGCATGACTTCAACAGTTCAGCGACCGTGATCCAGTGGCATGTGGTCGGCATGTTCGCTCCCAGTTTCTTCACCGGTATCCTGATCCGGAAATTCGGCGTGCTGCGCATCATCGCCGTCGGCGCGGTCCTGAACATGATCTGCATCGCGACTGCCCTGTCCGGGCTTGAATTCCTGCACTTCTGGAGCGCGCTGATCCTGCTGGGTATCGGCTGGAACTTCATGTTCGTCGGCGGCACCACCCTGCTGGCGGAGGCTCATACTCCGGCAGAGGCCGCGCGGGTCCAGGGCATCAACGACTTCATGGTCTTCGGCGTCGTTGCGGTCAGTTCCCTCAGCTCCGGTCAGTTGCTGTACGCCTTTGGCTGGGACGTGGTCACCACCGCCGCCCTGCCGATGATCAGCCTCGCCCTGCTGGCCACCCTCTGGCTGGCCCTGCATCGCCGTCGCCTCGCGGGTGCCGGGGTCTGATGCTGCCCTGCGGGTGAACCGTTATTTCTGGATCGTCGGCGCAAGTGGGCTGTCGGCAGGGATCTGGACTACATCCAGAATGCCGAGGGCATCGAAACCACCGATCACCGAGTCGACCGCGATGGTGGCCAGCACGATGCCCATCACCCGGCTGATGACGCTGGCGCCGGTATTGCCGATGATACGGTGAATGAAGCTGGCGGCCAGCAGCAGCACCAGTGTCAATGCCAGCACCACCAGCAGCAGTCCGGCCGTGATCGCCTGCTCCCCGACCGAAGCAGTGTGATTGTCGGTCAGAATCACGATGGCCAGCATGGCACCGGGTGAAGCTATGGAGGGCATGGCCAGGGGAAACACGGCCCCGGCAAGGTGGTCGCGACCGGCCTCCTCGATCTCGCGCGCCGGCTTCGAGTCGCCGAAGATCATCGTCATGGCGAACAGGAACAGGATCAGCCCACCAGCGATCTGGAATGATCCCAGGCGCAAGCCCAGCGTTTCCAGCAGGTACTGGCCACCAACAAGAAAGGCCAGCAACACCAGTGCCGCAATGGCAACGGCGTGCAGTGCAAAGCGGCGATGCAGGTTCCGCGGCACGCCCTGGACTGCGAACAGGAACACGGGAATCGTCCCCACCGGGTCAATCACGACCAGGAGGGTTACCAGTTCCTTCGCAAGGGCAGCCCAGTCCAGCAAATGTGTTCTTCCCCTGCAGCACGTTGCCGTCGAAGTCAGGTGGGAGCCGTCCGGACCCCGTCCACTTCTTCAATCTATGGCGCACTGCAACATACTCAATGCCCCTGCCGAAAGGTTCCGTCGGTTTCCACCCGCAGCGCGGCCCTTTAACCGCGCAGCCATGCAGCCATGTGGCCTTCAGTCGCCGCTCTGCCTTGCATGGTGCGCCGCACTTTGGCATAAGCCAGCGCAACTGACCTGGCGGAAGTGATCCGGGATGGGGTCCGCATGGCGGATTCGGTGGCGCTTCCAGGTGCCAGAACATCAGTCTCTCAATGGTCCGGCGCCATGCCGGGTCTCTCAAGCGTCTTGGACACAGGGGACAAGAAAAAATGACAGCAATGCTTTGGGCCGTGATCGGCTGCGGCGTGCTGGCGCTGATCTAC
>BQJF01000069.1 GCA_021604565.1 Minwuia thermotolerans
CTTCAACAATGCCGCGACGAGCGGCGATCTCAGCAGCCTTGCCGGCATGGGCAACCTGATCTGGGAATATGACAACAGTTCCGGCATCTATCCCTATATCGGCGCGGGCATGGGTCTGGCCTATCTCTCTGCCACCGATATCAATCTGGGTGGCCAGACACTGGATGATTCGGACTATGCCATGGCCTATCAGGGACTGGCCGGTGTGGCATTCGCGGTCACTCCCAATCTTTCGATGACTGCGGAGTACCGGTATTTCGTTACCGAAGACGCTGATTTCGTGAATTCGGCCAACGGCAACCTCAAGTCCACCTATTCGAACCATACGGCGATGCTGGGTATGCGGTATCGCTTCGGTTCTTCCCCGCAACGGCTGGAGCGGGCGGAGGCGAAGCCGGTCGTGCGTCCGATCGCGCGCACGGAACAGCCGCGCCCGCGGCGTCTTGCGCCGCCCCCGGCCACGCGTGCGGCTGCACAGACCCTGCCCGCCACCCAGGCACAGGCCGCGATGCAGTTGCGTCAGACCTATGTGGTGTTCTTCGCCACCGACAGCGCGGCCCTGTCGCCCGAATCCCGTGGAACGGTCGCCCAGGCCAGCAGCCAGGCGAACGCCGACAAGGCAAAGCTGATCGAACTGACCGGTCACGCCGACCGGGCCGGGTCCGCGACCTACAACCTGCGGCTTTCGCAGCGTCGGGCGGAGAATACGGCGGTCGAACTGCGCAACAATGGCGTGACTGCGGAGATGAAGCTCTACGCCAAGGGTGAGACCGAACCGGAAGTGCCGACCGCTGACGGTGTCGCCAATCAGCGCAATCGTCGGGTCGAGATCGTTGTCCAGGGCGACGGCGACGGCATGATGAAGCAGCAGAACTGACTTCGCACCGCCCAAGTTCCGGACTGATCTGACAACTCCCTTTCCACCGTTTCCCGGGGTGAATGCGATTGACCGCGTTCGCCATCCGTGGTGTTGTTTCGAATATGGAACAAAAAGAGAACGAATTGCATTCGAGAACGCGCACCGAAAGGGATGCGGGGGAGGAGGGTTTCGGTTTCACGACCCGTGCGGCACCGAATGCTGTCCGGGGACGCGGCGCGCGATCCAATGCGGTCGGGCGGTATGAAAGCGAGCAGCGGCTGACGGTCGATGACGGCTGGGGCGGGCCGGAGGAGTGGCATGGACAGGGGCGTGCGATCCGCACGCAGGTCAGCGTGGATTCGTCGCGCAGCATCATTGCGCGCAACAGCTCGCCGGACCTGGGCTTCGACCGCTCCATCAATCCCTACAGGGGGTGTGAACACGGTTGCATCTACTGCTTCGCGCGGCCTTCGCATGCGTATCTCGGCCTCTCGCCCGGTCTGGACTTCGAGACCCGGCTGTTCATGAAGCCGGAGGCGGCCCGGTTGCTGGAGACGGAGTTGCGCCGACCCGGCTATGACTGCCGCACCATCGCGATGGGCACGAACACGGACCCCTATCAGCCGCTGGAGCGAGAACACGGCATCACCCGATCGGTGTTGAAGGTGCTGCAGCGGTTCAATCACCCGGTCGGCATCGTGACCAAGTCCGACCTCATCCGACGCGACATCGACATTCTCTCCGACATGGCCACGCGCGGGCTGGCCAAGGTGGCGATTTCGGTGACCACGCTGGATGCCGGTCTGGCTCGACGGATGGAACCGCGCGCCTCGACGCCGGACAAGCGGCTGAAGGCGGTCCGCGCACTCAGCGACGCAGGGGTTCCCGTGGGCGTGCTGGCCGCGCCGATGATTCCCAGCCTGAACGAGCCGGAGCTGGAGCGCATCCTGGAGGCGTCACGCGATGCCGGCGCGACGGAGGCGGGATACATCATGCTGCGGCTGCCGCTGGAGATCGCGGACCTGTTCGGGGAATGGCTGGAGGATGAGGCCCCGAACCAGGCCAGCCGGATCATGAAGCTGGTCCGGGAGATGCGCGGCGGCTGTGCCTATGATGCGCGCTTCGGCCTGCGCATGACCGGCACGGGCCCCTATGCCGCGCTGGTGGCGAAGCGGTTCAGGGTCGCGACGGCGCGGCTGGGGCTGAATGTCCGCCGCCTGCGCCTGGATCCGTCGCAGTTCGCGGTGCCGCCCGCGCCGGGGGACCAGCTCCGCCTGCTCTGAAACGCAACCTTGAGGTCGCGGCGACGGCGTCGGTATGATCGGGCAGGCAACGCGCACCCTGAACTGGATCGGGCATTCGGCATGACGGACCATACGGCAGAGACAGGCAAGGAAACCGGGGTGGGCTACATGTCCGGCTTCGGCAACGAGTTCGCGACCGAGGCACTGCCGGGCGCGCTGCCGAAGGGACAGAATTCGCCGCAGCGTGCGCCTTACGGGCTTTATGCGGAGCAGCTTTCCGGTTCGCCCTTCACCGCGCCGAAGGCAACCAACCTGCGCACATGGTTCTACCGCATCCGGCCATCGGTGCTGCACACGGGGGCCATGGCCGATGTCGATCTGCCGCTGTTCCGCTCCGCCCCGACAGCGGGGGAGAGCAGCCTGCCGCTCAACCCGCTGCGCTGGGATCCCACACCCCTGCCGGACGGCGCGGCGACATTTGTCAGCGGCATGCGCACGATCACGACCGGCGGCGACGTGGGCACCCACGTGGGGTATGCGATCCATACCTATGGCATCACCCGTTCGATGGTGGACGACTATTTCTACAATGCGGACGGCGAGTTCCTGGTGGTGCCGGAGCAAGGTGCGCTGCGGTTCCACACCGAGATGGGCATCGTCGCGATCCGGCCCGGCGAGATCGCGATCATTCCGCGCGGTGTGAAGTTCCGCGTGGCGCTGGAGGACTGCGAGGCCGCGCGCGGGTACGTCTGCGAGAACTATGGCGTGCCCCTGACACTGCCGGAACGTGGTCCGATCGGGGCCAACGGTCTCGCCAATCCGCGCGATTTCCTGGCGCCTGTGGCCGCATGGGAAGACAAGGACGGCACGGACTGTACCGTGACGGTGAAATGGTGTGGCCGGTTCCAGCAGTGCCATCTGAAGCATTCACCGCTGGATGTTGTCGCCTGGCACGGCAACTACACCCCCTGCAAGTACGACCTGGATCGCTTCGCCCCTGTTGGTGCCATTCTGGTGGATCATCCCGATCCGTCGATCTTCACGGTCCTGACCTCGCCCACCGGTGAGCCGGGAACGGCCAACGTCGATTTCGTGATCTTCCCCCCGCGCTGGCTGGTGGCGGAGAATACCTTCCGTCCGCCCTGGTACCACATGAACGTCATGTCGGAATTCATGGGGCTGATCCAGGGCGTCTATGATGCGAAGCCGGAGGGTTTCGTGCCCGGCGGCATGTCGCTGCACAATTGCCTGCTGCCGCACGGACCGGATCACGACGCCTTCAACGGTGCGTCCTGGAAGGAACTCACGCCGGAGAAGCTGGGCAATACCATGGCATTCATGTTCGAGACGCGATTGCCCCAGCATCTGACCCGCTATGCCTCCGACCTGCCCACCCGTCAGGAGCGCTATTTCGACTGCTGGCGCGGGCTGCAGCGTAACTTCGATCCCGACCGGCGGGACTGGACGAAGGACTGATCAGGCAGGCTGCTGACTTGCCTTCATGCGCCGATAGAGCCGCCAGGGCGTGGTGAACGGGCCTGCCTCGGTCCCGGTCAGATGTGCGATCGTGGCGACGCATGTGAACAGACCGCGGAATTTCCACGTCGCTGGCTGGGTTCCGTTGACCGCCACCACATGTGCCCGCCCGTCCGCCACGGCAGCCCTCAGTTCCTCGGTCACGATGGTGCTGTGGAGGCAACCGACCGCGAGAGTGTCACTCGCCGGATTGACCATCAGCCACCGGTGATCCGGCCCGTCAGGGCTGATCGCCATGACGTGCCGGAATCCGGGGCGCAGCGGGCGCAGAAGCAGGTAAAGGAGCCGCACCCGAAGGCGTGCGTCGGGGCCTGGCCTTGCGGTGTCGATGAAGATCACAAGCCACGGTCGCTGTGCAGGTGCGGTCGGCAGGGGGATCAGGCTGAAGCGTCGGCGGGCAGGGGTGGCCATCATCTGAACTCCATTCGCGATGCCGTGTTCTTCGGCAGTCATGCTATGCGCGCTGGTGAATTGCGTACCCGCGCCGGATGGGGAATGCTGGAGGCTGATTCCGGGGAGGGACAAGATGGCGAAACTCACAGGCAAGGTGGCGCTGGTGACCGGCGCGGGGCGCGGTATTGGCCGCGCGGTGGCGATTAAGCTGGCGTCGGAGGGCGCGCGGGTCTTCGCCAATGATCTGGATGCCGAACCGATGCAGGACGTGATACAGGCCATCGGCGACGCCGGTGGCGTGGCGGCAGGGCTTGCCGGATCGGTCACCGGGGAGGGATTTGCCGACGATCTGGTCGGCGGTGCACTGGATGCCCTGGGTGGCCTCGACATCATCGTCAACAATGCGGGCTATATCTGGAACTCGACGATCCAGAACCAGACGGATGAGCAGATCGCGGCCATGCTTGACGTCCATGCCGGCGCGCCGATCCGCATCCTGCGCGCGGCCCAGCCGCATTTTCGCGAACGTTTCAGGGCGGAAAGCGCGGAGGGGCGACAGGTGGTGCGGAAGGTGGTCAACATTTCCTCCATGGCTGCCGTCTATGGCATGCCTGCCGCCGTGTCCTACGCGGCCGGCAAGGGGGCCGTGGTCGGCATGACGAACGGGCTGGCACGGGAGTGGGGGCGGTTGCAGGTGACCGTGAACTCGGTCGCCTTCGGCTATATCGACACGCGCCTCACCCAGCGATTTGGCGATTCCCACCCGACGATCGAGGTCGAGGGCCGGGCACACAAGGTCGGCTTTCCGGAGCAGCAGCAGGAGGATCTGACACGTCTGATCCCGCTGCAGCGGCTTGGCACTGCGGAGGACGCGGCGAACGGTGTCTATCTGTTCTGCATCCCCGAAAGCGATTACATCACGGGTCAGACGCTGGTGGTCGGCGGTGGTCTCACCACTGGCTGAGTGCAGGCCCCACAAGACGGAACGGATCGGCAGGTAGCGGATGACGGGAATGACGGAAACCGTGCGCGGTGTCGTGCGGGCGGACCAGTGTGATCACTTCGGACACATGAATGTGCAGTTCTACGACGCCGCCCTGTCGGACGGATACTTTCACATGATGTCGCTGATCGGTCTGCACCGGCAGGCGATACTGGATCGCAAGCTCGGTATCGCGGCGACGAAGATGGAACTGAACTATCGGCGTGAGCTGCGCGCGGGAGATCTGTTTCGCGTGGAAACCGGCTTCCTGGTGTTCGAGCCAGGTCAGGTGATCACTGCCCACAGGATGACACGTCTGACCGACGGCAAGCTGGCGCTGACCGCACAATCGACAGGCACGCCCATCGACCTGGCGCTGCGCCGCCGCACGCAACTGCCCGACGATGTGGTCGCGCTGGCCAGCCATTTCATCTGCACGGCGGAGGATATGGCGGCATGAATGACGATAGCGGGAGTTGGGAAGGGCTGCCGACGCTCTGGCGCGGTACCTTCAACCAGTGGCAACGCGGCCTTGGCGTGCATGTGAACATCCAGCATACCGCACATGCCATCGATGATGCGCGCCAGGGCTGGCTGCTGCAGGCAGGTATCAACCCCTTCGACGCCCGGTCGGAGGGGATCGGCTTTGGCGCCCGCCGGTTGCGGATCGACTATCGCCGGGAAATGGCCGCCGGGGACGCGGGTTTCATCGTCGGCAAGGTTGCCGGAACGGCTGATGGCCACGGCATGCTCTGCGGTCGCCTGCTGCGCAGCCATGACCGGGCGCTGCTGACCGGGTTCGAGACCGGGATAGACCGGATCGACCTCGCGACCGGCGCGTTCCTTGAACCGGTGGTCATGGCCGGAGCGGAACCCGTCGCCCCACTGCGCGCCATGCCGGAAGTCACTGAGCCGCCCGCCCGCCATCCGGCGATGCGGCAAAGCTGGCTCGGGACCGTGGAGACCCGTGACGGCGACCCGTCAGGTCGCATGACACCACGCGCCTTGTTCGATGTCGCGACGCGCGGGCTCTGGGCGACGCAGATCGAAGCCGGCCTGACCCGCGAGTTGCTGACCGAGGCGCATTTCGGAACCGGCGTCAACGCGCTGCAGGTGACCCAGTTCCATGTTCCGGCCATTGGCGATCTGCTGACCGCCCACACGGGCCTTGTCGGTTTCGGCAAGCGGTCCTGCAGCTTCCGGCATCTGATCCACGATGTGGGCAATGACCGCCCGGTCGCCGTGGTCGACTATGTGCTGGCGTTCTTCGACCGGCAGACGGGACAGCCCGCAATGCCGGGAGATGCCTACCGGAAGAGGGCCGAGAAGCTGTTGATGCAGCCGGTCGCATGACCTCTGTCATCAATGCTGTCCTGCCCCTGTTCGCGATGGTTCTGGTCGGCTTCGCGGCCATGCGCTTTCGCCTGATGGGGGAGGCGGCGCTGAGCGGCCTCAATACCTTTGTCTACTTCTTCGCCCTGCCGGTGATGCTGTTCTTCACCATGGCGCGGGCGCCGATACTGGACCTGTTCGACTGGCGGCTGATCGTGGCCTTCTCCGGCACCTCGGTGACCATATTCCTGATCGCACTGCTGGGCGGTGCCGTGCTGTTTCGCAACAGTTTCCAGGAACGCGCGGTAGTCGCCGGGGCGTCGTCTTTCGGCAATATCGTCTATCTGGGTATTCCGCTGGCCATCGCCTCGCTTGGCCCCGCCGCCGGGCCTCCTGCGGGCATCATCGTAGTGGCCGACAATCTGGTCATCATATCCCTGACCATGTTCTGCATGGAGGCTGCGGCACCGGGGGCGATCTCCATACCAAGGCTGTTTGCCCAGGTGTTCAGGGGGTTCCTGCGCAATCCCTTCATGATCGCGATGCTGGTCGGCGTGGTTGTCGGTATCCTCCGGATTCCGATCCCGGAGCCGGTGGATCGCTTTGGCAGTCTGCTGGGTGGCGCCGCCGGGCCGTGTGCCCTGTTCGCACTGGGCGGATCGCTGTACGGCCGCCCCATCGCGGAGGGCAAGGGCGAGGTCGGCTTTGCCGTTATCCTGAAACTGGCGCTGATGCCGCTGCTGGCCTGGGTGGCCAGCGCCCTGCTGCTCGACCTTCCGGCGGAGACGGTGGCGCTGATCGTCCTGATCGCCGGGCTGCCGACAGGGGCCAACATCTTCGTGCTGGCGACCCAGTATGGCGTGGCAAGCGCCCGTGCATCGACGATTGTCCTGGTCACGACCGGGCTCGCCGTCCTCAGCGTCTCCGGCATCCTGATCTACATGGGCCAGTAATCAGGCTGCCGCTGTCGGTTGACAGCGCATGGATGCGGCGCACTGGCCATGCCTCATGCGGTGGGCACAGGTTGGCAGTCCGAAAGCACAGACGCCTGCGCCGTCTCAGCCCTTCTCACGGATCAGTCGCTGCTTCTGGCGGTTCCAGTCGCGATCCTTCTCGGTGGCTCGCTTGTCGTGCAGCTTCTTGCCCTTGGCAAGGCCCACCGACAGTTTTGCCAGCCCGCGATCGTTGAAGTAGAGCTTCAGCGGCACCAGGGTCATGCCCTGCTTGTTGCGCGCGCCCGCGAGCCGCTCGATCTCCTTGCGTTTCAGCAACAGCTTGCGGCGGCGTGTCGGTTCATGGTTGTGGCGGTTGCCTGCCTTGTACTCGGGGATATGCGCGTTGATCAGCCAGAGCTCGTCACCCTCAGGTGAGGCATAGGACTCGGCAATGTTGGCCCGGCCCTGACGCAGGGCCTTGACCTCGGTTCCGGTCAGGACGATCCCGGCCTCCATCGTATCCTCGATGAAGTAATTGTACCGGGCCTTGCGATTCTCCGCGATTGTCCGTCCCACGAGGCAGGCGTCCTTGTATCGTATTGGAAGGTTCCTGCCTCGATCCCGTCAGCAACGGGACCGGGGCAGGGTCCGGTTCAGTTCAGCAGTCCGGCATGACGCAGCGCGGCGTCAACCCGTTCACGGGTGTCCTGGCCGACGGGGACCACGGGCAACCGGACCTCGTCCGACACGTCGCGAACGCGTGACAGCGCATATTTCAC
Organism: Minwuia thermotolerans; assembly: GCA_021604565.1. Classification (GTDB taxonomy): domain Bacteria; phylum Pseudomonadota; class Alphaproteobacteria; order Minwuiales; family Minwuiaceae; genus Minwuia; species Minwuia thermotolerans_A. The sequence goes on from BQJF01000069.1 coordinate 8,061, forward strand.
CGGTGCCGGGCTCGGCTCCAGGAACAGGGCGGCATGCAACGGCATCAGCCGATCCTGCAAGTCCAGCGCGGCGGCATAGTCACCGGCCAGACAGGCCTCCTGAAACGCCGAGCAGAGCTTCGGCGCGACATTGGCGGTCACCGAAATGCAGCCACGGCCACCGTGCGCCATGTGCGCCAGCGCGGTGCCGTCCTCGCCCGAAAGCTGGATGAAGTCCGTACCGCAGGTGATGCGCTGCAGCGATACACGATCCAGTTTCGCGGTCGCGTCCTTCACCCCGATGACTTCCGGCAGTTCCGCCAGACGGCCCATGGTTTCCGGCGTCATGTCGATGATCGACCGGGGCGGGATATTGTAGATGATGATCGGCAGGCCGACGGCGGCAACTTCCGCGAAGTGACGGTACATGCCTTCCTGGCTCGGCTTGTTGTAATAGGGCGTGACCACCAGCGCCGCATCGGCGCCGGCTTCCCTGGCGTGCCGGGTCAGTGACACCGCCTCCAGCGTATTGTTGGACCCCGTCCCGGCGATCACCGGCACACGTCCGGCCGCTGCCTCGACGCACAGTTCCACCACCCGGCGGTGCTCTGCGTGGCTCAGCGTCGGGGATTCGCCGGTGGTGCCGGTGGGCACCAGGCCATGACTGCCTTCGCGGATCTGCCAGTCACAATGGTCGCGAAAGGCTTTCTCATCGACGGCGCCGTTCGTGAACGGCGTGATCAGTGCCGGTATCGACCCCTTGATGTCCATGACTTTCGCTCCCAGGATTTCGTTGACCCGTGCGTCTGCGGGCCGCGCACTTCTAGTGCATTTGTATTTGTGCTGGCAACACCGCGACAACCGCATTGTGAAGACGGCTGGCGGTTTGCATCGCTATTGTAGCGCGGATGATTCGAATGATGGAGCCATCTGTCGTGTTTCGCGTCCGACTGTTGCCTCGGCCTGCCGTTCTCTGGGTCCTTGCGATGCTGGCTGTGCCGGTGGCGTCGCCCATGGCGGGGACACCCCCCGTGCCCGCGCCCAACCCGTTCCGTGCGGAAGCCGACCGTGGCGGGGAACTCTCGCCTGCGGATGTTCTGGCCTACCGCGCGGCCTTTGCCGCCGGGCAGCGTCACATGTGGGAAACGGTGCCGCTGCTGCTGGCACCGGTGCAGGACCGGCGGCTTGTGCCTGTGCTGGACTGGCTGAGGGTCCGCAACGGTCGGCAGGACGACCCGGACGCCATTCGGCAGTTCATTGCGGCGCAGCCCGACCTGCCCGGCCACACCAGGCTGGCGATCCGGCTGGAGGAGGCCGTGCTGGCGACGGAGGACGCGGCGGCGATCAGTGCCCATTTCGCCGACCGGCCCGCGCTGACGCGCCAGGGCAAGCTCCATCTGGCCCTGGCGCGAAAGGCATCTGACCCGGCGGGTGCCACGAAGATCGCCCGGGACCTCTGGCGCGATGCGGACCTTGACCTGGCGAATGAGCGCAGGCTTCTTTCCGGCTTTCGCAGCGGGCTGACCGACGAGGACCATGCCGTGCGCCTGGACCGGCTGCTGTGGTCGAAGCACCGGGCCGCCGCGACACGGATGCTGCCGCTGGTTTCAGATGACCTGAAACGGCTGGCGCGGGCGCGACTGGCGTTGATGTACAGGCGCCCCAATGTCGACGGCGCCATTGCGGCAGTGCCCGCGCACCTGCAGCGCGATGCCGGGCTGCTCTATGACCGGACCCGCTGGCGCCGCCGGGCGGGCCGACATGACGGCGCTCAGGAGATCCTGCTTTCCGGCCCCGACCAAGGCGCACGACCTGACCTGTGGTGGATCGAGCGGCGCATCCAGATCCGTCAGTTGCTCGCAGACGATGCCTACGAGAAGGCCTGGCGCGTCGCCCGCGATCACGGCATGGAGCGCGGTGCGGCCTTCGCCCAGGGCGAGTTCGAGGCTGGCTGGATTGCGCTGCGCTATCTCGACAGGCCACGGCTTGCCCTGCAGCACTTCGAGACCCTGTTCGACAATGTTGCCTATCCGGTCAGCCGCGCACGGGGGGCCTACTGGATTGCCCGGGCGCATCAGGCGCTGCAGGAACCGGCCCGTGCCGCAGACTGGTTCCGCCGCGCCGCCACCCATACAGGCACCTACTATGGGCAGCTCGGCCTGCTGGCCATCGGTGGCGCGCGACTGGACCTGCCGAAGGAACCACCGATCAGCGCTGCCGCGCGCGCGGAATTCGACCAGTTGCCGCTGGTACAGATCACGCGGCTGCTGGTGGAGGTCGGGCAGGATCATCTGGCCCGCCGGTTTCTGACCCACATGGGGCAGGCGGCAACCAGTACCGGGCGCCGTCAGCTTATCGGGGACATGGCAGAGCGGCTGGAGCGAGCGGACCTGCAGGTTCTGGCGGGCAAGCTGGCTGCGCTGGACCAGGTCATGCTGCCCTCAATCACCTGGCCGCTGAATGCGGAACTTTCGGGTGATCTGGAGGTCGGACCGGCGCTGGCCCACGCCATCGCGCGGCAGGAAAGTGCCTTCAACCCGAAGGCTGTCAGCCATGCAGGGGCCCGCGGGTTGATGCAACTGATGCCGGGGACGGCGCGACTGGTCGCGCGGGAGACGGAAGCGGCCTACCAGCCGCGTCGTCTGACAGATGATCCGGCCTACAATGCGCGACTGGGCAGCACTTATCTGGCCTGGCAGATCCGCGACTTCGACGGTTACCTGCCGATGGCGATTGCCGCCTACAATGCCGGGCCGCATCGGGTGAAACGCTGGATCGAGGCGCATGGCGATCCCCGCAACGGAACCGTCGACCCGGTCGACTGGGTGGAGCGCATTCCGTTCTCCGAGACCCGGAACTATGTCCAGCGGGTGCTGGAGTCGCTTCAGGTCTATCGGGTGCGCGTGGACAGCGATCATGACCTGCGGCTGGCCCGTGACCTTGGTATCCGGGCCGACGGGCTGCGCATCGTGCTGCGCTGAAGGGGCACTCAGGTACGTGAAGCGACGACAGTGAGTGTCGGCTGCGTCGATGATCTCGTAACCGCGATGTCGGCAGGAAACAGCAGCCGGACGGTCGTGCCGACACCTTCCTCGCTGTCGATGCGAACCGTTCCGCCATGCAGGCGCATCAGGTTGTCGACGATGGCGAGCCCCAGACCGGTGCCGGTCTCGCCGGTGGCGACATAGTCGTTGCGCGCCTGCTGGAACGGCATCATCACCGCATCCAGTTGGGCACTGGGGATTCCAACCCCCTTGTCGATGACGGCAATCTCGCAGGTGTCGGGATGCTGGCGCACACGCAGCAGTATCTCCCGCCCGTCAGGCGAGAACTTGATGGCATTGGACAGCAGGTTCACCAGCATCTGCCGCAAGGCCTGTGGATCGACGTTGATCATCAGGTTCTGCGGCACGTCCTGAAGCATGGTCAGTCCCGCCGTCTTCAACTGGAACTCGATCAGCGGATGTATCTCGCGGACGATATCGGCGAAGCGCACGTCCTCGCGGGTCAGCTCCATCTTGCCGGCCTCGATCTTCGAATAGTCCAGAACCTCGTTGATCACTGTCAGCAGATGCCTGCCACTGGTGCTGATGTAATTCGCGTACTCCTGGTTTCGCTCCGGCTTGTCGACGAAATGGGTGATCATCTCGGAGAATCCGATGATGGCGTTAAGCGGTGTGCGCAGTTCGTGGCTCATGTTGGCCAGGAACATCGACTTCGCACGGTTCGCGGACTCGGCCCTGTCGGCCAGGTGTTCGGCATTCAGTTTCGCGTTGCGCAGGTTCTGCTCGCGTTCCGAGATCATGCCGACGAGGTAGCGCAGGGACTGTCCGATATCCGCGATCTCGTCCTGGCCCTGCACCGGAATCTCCACCCGGTCTCCGTCGACGTGACGCAGGATCGCCTGCTGCAGTTCCGACAGGCGTTTCAGCACGCTCAGACGCAGGTAGGCGAGCAGGCCCAGAATCAGCGCGACGCCGGCCAGAAAGGCGAACAGCAAGGTCAGTTCGCTCTCCTGCTCCAGCTTGCCAAGCTCCACATTGCGGCTGTCGATGCGCTTCTGCATGGTGTGGAACAGGTCGGAGACCGAACTTGTCAGTCGGCTCGAAAGCCGCTTGTTGCGGGAGAGCAGGCCATTTTCCTGCGCCATCAGGGCCAGCCGCACACGTGCAGTTTCGAAGACATGATGGTTGCTGCCGAGAAAGTCGGACAGTCGCCATCCAAGGTCCTCGAGTTCGGTTGGTCGCCAGGATGTGTCTGCGGGATCAACTGGCGGATCGAAATTGTATTCGCTCAGGCCCTGGAGCCCGGCGTGGCGGCTTGACACGTATTTCTGCTGCACGCGGTCAATGCGGAAGCGGCTCTCCGCATTGCGCACGGACAGCATCGATTCCAGCGCCCAGCCGAGGTTGATCAGCCATTCCTTGCCAAACGCGCTGTCGCCGGACCGTGACAGGCGTTGCGTGATCTCGTCACTCAGGTGATCCGCCTGATTCAGGATGCGTTCGATCTGTTCCTCTGCACGGATACGTCTGGCGACAATCTGGCTAAGTTCCGCCAGGTTCTTGCGCATGCTGTCGCGGTTCTCGCTGACCTGCAGTACCAGGCCTCGATCCCCGATCTCGCCCGCCGAAGGGTCGAATTTGAAGGTCTCGAGTGCTTCATCCAGGGCCGAGATATTGTCATCCAGCCTGTTCGCGATAGTCATGCGGACATAGTCGGACTTGCTGGCCACCAGCCGCGAGGCGGTTGCGCCGATGGAGCTTGAAAGACGGTCCAGACGTGCGGCGCTGGTCAGCTTGGGGATGGTTCGGGTTGCCACGCTGTCATAACCGTCTGCCAGACGTGTCAGGGAATAGAACGCGACACCGACCGCCCCCACCATGACCATGAGGGTCAGGACAAGTGCAGCCGAAAACTTGGTCGAAACCGAAATCTTCCGGTCAAGCCGTGTCAACGCGATGCCTCCCGGCAGCAGCTACAGATACCGGCATGATAACTCAACGGATCGGCGGGGCGTAGTGCAGGCCGCCGTCGCGCCACAAGGCGTTCAGCCCGCGCCTGATGCCAAGACCATCTGCACCCAGGTGGCGTTTGTATATCTCTCCGTAGTTGCCCAGATCGCGGATCATGCGATAGGCCCAGTCGTTGCTCAGTCCCATGCCAAGTCCGATCTGGCTGTCTGATCCCAGCAGCCTGCGAACCTCCGGAATGTCGCCGTCGCGCATCTGGTTGACGTTGGCCTGCGTGATGCCCAGCTCCTCGGCAGCGATCAGCGCGCGGCTCGCCCAACGCACGATGTGGAACCATTCATCGTCTCCGCGCTGGATCACGGACGACAGCGGTTCCTTCGAGATGATGTCGGGGAACAGGACGAAGCTCGCCGGGTCATTCGCCCGTGTCTGCTTCAGGGATGCCAGTGGGGAGAGATCATAGGTGATGATGTCACAACGCCGCGAGAAGAAGGCATCGTAGAGAGCCTCGGAGGAATTGAACTCGATGGCCTTGATCCGGCCATCCAGGCCTGCCGTCAGCTCCGACAGGTTCTTTACCGTCGTGGTGCCGCCGGGGACGCAGACCGTGCCGCTCTCGACCTCCGCCAGGGACTCCGCACCCAGCGAACGGTGGGCGAGAAACCCCTGTCCGTCATAGAGCAGCACATCGGCGAAGGTGATCCCCAAAGCCGTATCACGTCCGATCGTCCAGGTGGTATTGGCCATCAGGACATCGAATGCCCCGTTGGCAAGGGCCTGAAACCGAACGATGTCGTCGACTTCAACCGGTTCGACAGCATCCGGATCGTCCAGAACGGCAGAGGCCAGTGCACGGCAGAAATCGACGAAGAAGCCTTCCCATCTGCCTGATACCCCGACTTCGGACAGGCCGACGCCACTGGCGGTGACGCCACAGCGAATGACACCATCGGCCTGAATGCGTTTCAGTATCCTCCCGGCATCGGCGGACCTGTGCGGCAGAACGGAAAGGCAGAGCCCTATCACCAGGGCGATGATCAGGCTGTTGTGGCGGCGGAGGCGTAGCATGACGGGCTTCTCTCGGGCGGCGGAATTCGGGGCTGATCCCCATCATTCCCTGCAGTTGGTTAACATATGATTGCTCAAACAAGTATTGAATTGAAACGCCTGACCGGTTTCGGCCTCAGGGCCGTTTGCACTACATTGGCGCCACATCGGGTCGTTCCGGCCTGCGTCAGGGAGAGATCGAATGACCGAGAAGCATCTGCCCGGGATACGCGCCTGCGTCTTCGACGCCTATGGCACGCTGTTCGACGTGAATGCCGCCGCCAGGCACTGCGCGGACAGCCTGGGCGACAAGTGGCAGCCGCTGGCGGAAACCTGGCGTGCCAAGCAGTTGCAATACACCTGGCTGCGCGGCCTGATGGGGCATCACACGACCTTCTGGCAGGTGACCCTGGACGCGCTGGACTATGCGATGGCGTCACTGTCGATCCGGGATGATGCGCTGCGCGGCGAACTGGCTGATCTCTACCTGCGGCTGGATGCCTATCCGGAGGTGCCGCAGATGTTACGGGACCTGCAGGCCGCCGGGATACGCACCGCCATCCTGTCGAACGGCTCCCCGGACATGCTGGACGCCGCTGTCGCCAACGCGGGGATCGGCGATCTGCTGGACGCCGTGCTGACCGTCGAGAGCGTCGGTGTGTTCAAGCCGCATCCGTCGGTCTATGCATTGCCGGAAGAAGCCTTCGGGCTGAAGCGGGCCGAAATGAGTTTCCAGTCATCGAACGCCTGGGACGCCCATGCCGCAAAGGCATTCGGATACAATGTCGTCTGGGTCAATCGCTTCGGACAGGCGGAGGAACGGATACCGGCACGGCCGGACATGCAGATCACCGATATGAGCGGTCTCTCGCGCATCGTGGGAGCAGCCTGAGTGTCGGATTTCAGTACGCATCACTTCTCGGCCCAGGACGGAACCCGCATTCACTATCGCCGCTACGGTGATCGCGCCCTTGCCGGGACGCCGGTGCTGTGCCTTGCCGGGCTGACGCGGAATTCCAGGGATTTCAACAAGCTGGCAACACGGCTGGGGAAGGATCGGCTGGTGCTCTGTCCCGACTATCGCGGACGGGGGCAGTCCGCCCATGCCGACTACCGGACCTATGCGCCGGGCAATTACGTCAGTGATGTCATGCATCTGCTGGCGGTGGAGGACATCCATCGGGTGATCGTCATCGGAACCTCGCTTGGCGGCTTGCTGGCGATGGCGCTGACGGTGGCCATCCCGGCGGCACTGGCCGGGCTGGTGATCAATGACGTCGGGCCGGATATTTCGGCGGACGGACAGACACGAATTCTCGACTACGTGGGGGTCGATCAGCGCCACGCGACGCTGGAGAAGGCGGCGGAGGCCATGCGGAAGACCTATGGCGCCGCCTTCCCGGACTGGTCGGAGAAGGACTGGCTGACCAACGCGGCGGGGACCTATACCCATGACGCTGCCGCGAACAACTGGAAGCTGGACTATGACCTGAAGCTGCGCGATGCCCTGGCAGAGCAGGCGAAGTCGGGTGCCCTGCCGGATCTATGGGCGCTCTTCCGGGGGCTGAGCCATCTGCCGGCACTGCTGGTTCACGGGGCGCTCTCGGATGTGCTGAAGGCCGAGACGGTGGCGCGCATGCAGCGGGAGAAGCCCGACATGGAACTGGTCACGCTGGACAACCGCGGTCATGCCCCCTCCATGACCGAACCTGCATGCCTGCCCCGTATTCTCGCGTTTCTGGAGCGCTGCGATGACACTGGCCACCACTGAAACCACTACCGAATTCTCGCTGCCCGACATACAGGCGGCGGCGGCACGCATTGATGGCATCGTCCGCCGCACGCCCCTGCTGGAGTCCGCACGGCTGAACGACAGGATCGGTGGCCGGCTGCTGGTGAAGGCGGAATGCCTGCAGCACACCGGGTCGTTCAAGTTCCGCGGTGCCTACAACCGGTTGGCCGCCATGGATCCGAAGACCCGTGCGCGCGGCATTCTCGCCTATTCATCCGGCAATCATGCCCAGGGTGTCGCCCGCGCCGCGCAGATGTTCGGTGTCCCTGCCACGATCATCATGCCGCGCGATGCCCCGGCCATGAAGCAGCGCAACACGGCCGAGTACGGTGCCACCATCGTGCTCTATGACCGGCATGGCGAGAGCCGGGAAGAGATTGGCAGACAGATTGCGGCGGAGCAGGGGCTGACCTTGGTGAAGCCCTATGACGATCCGTTGATCATGGCCGGGCAGGGCACCTCCGGTCTGGAATGCGCACAGCAGTGCGCCGCGCTGGGTGCCGTGCCGGACGTGGCGCTGGCGCCGACAGGCGGGGGTGGCCTGATGGCGGGGTTCTCCACGGCGATGAAGGCAGCCTTTCCCGATCTGCAACTGTTTGCCGTGGAGCCGGACGGGTACGACGACATGGCGCGCTCCCTGCACACGGGAACCCGTGTCGCGAACGTGGCCACGCCTGCCAGCATCTGTGATGCGATCATGACGCCGGAGCCGGGTGAACTGACGTTCCCTGTCAATCGACGGACACTCACCGGCGGGCTCACGGTCAGCGACGGGGAAGTGCGGAAGGCGATGGCGGATGCCTTCGCCGAACTGAAGATCGTCATCGAACCCGGCGGCTGTGTCGCCCTGGCGGCCGTCCTGTCCGGTCGGCTGCCGGTTGCGGGCAGAACGGTGGTTGTCGTGGCCTCCGGCGGCAATGTCGATCCCGCCCTGTTCGCGGACATCCTCGCGCAGGCATCCTGAGAAGGCTATGCTGCCCTGAAATTCGGGGGAGATTGCCATGCCTGTACCCACGTCCGTGCTGCAACTGATCGGCAACACGCCGATGGTCGAACTGACCAATCTGGATACCGGGCCCTGTCGGCTGTTCGCCAAGCTGGAGAGCCAGAACCCCGGCGGATCAATCAAGGACCGCATCGGCCTGTCGATGATCGAGGCCGCTGAACGGGACGGGCGGCTGAAGCCGGGCGGCACCCTGATCGAGGCAACGGCCGGCAATACCGGCCTGGGCCTGGCGCTTGTCGCTGCGCTGAAGGGCTATCGTCTGATCCTGGTCATCCCGGACAAGATGAGTCTGGACAAGATCCAGCATCTGAAGGCGCTGGGGGTAGAGGTGCGGCTGACCCGTTCCGACGTGGGCAAGGGCCACCCGGAGTATTATCAGGACATTGCGGAGCGGCTGCAGCGGGAGATTCCGGGCGCGTTCTGGGTCGATCAGTTCTCCAATCCTGCCAACCCTGCGGCGCACGAGACCGGGACCGGTCCGGAGATACTGGCGCAGATGGATGGTGACGTGGACGCGGTGTTCTGTGGTGTCGGTTCCGGTGGCACGATCACCGGCATCGGCCGCTTCATGCGGGACAACTCGGCGAAGACGGAGATGGTCGTTGCCGACCCGGAAGGTTCCGTCGTGGCGGAGGCTGCGAATACCGGCAACGTTCCCAATGAAGTCGGGTCCTGGCTGGTGGAAGGGATCGGGGAGGACTTCATCCCCCCCAACTGCGATCTGAGCGTCATCAGCCGTGGTATCACGGTCTCGGACGGCGAAGCCTTCGAGGCGGTGCAGTTGCTGTTGTCGAAGGAGGGGATACTCGGGGGTTCCTCCACCGGCACGCTGCTCGCCGCCGCCCTGCGCTACTGCCGGGAACAGACGGAGCCGAAGCGGGTCGTGACCTTGGTCTGCGACACCGGCAACAAGTACCTCAGCAAGGCCTACAACAGGGCCTGGCTTGTCGATCAGGGACTTGTGAAACGGGAGAAGCACGGCGATCTGCGCGATCTGATCATCCGCCGTGCGGACGAGGGCGATGTGGTCAGTGTCTCCCCGGACGACACCTTGCTGACGACCTATTCACGCCTGCGCATGTTCGATGTCTCGCAGTTGCCGGTGCTGGCCGACGGGCAGATTGTCGGCATCATCGACGAGAGCGACCTGCTGCTGGCCGTGCATGGTCACGAGGAGAACTTCCAGAGCCCGGTCTCCGAATTCATGGTCACCCGGCTGGAAACCATCGCACCGGATGCGCCGCTGGAACAGCTCATGCCGATCCTGCGCGCGGACAAGGTGGCGATCGTTGCCAGTGACACCACGTTCTTCGGTCTGATCACCAAGGTCGACATGATCAACAACATGCGCCGCCACATGGCGGAGGCGGTCGAGGGCTGACCGACCGAAGCCTCAGGCGGGGCGTCGGGAGCGGTTGCGCAGGCCGAGGATGGTATTGCCCAGCAAGGCGCCGAGGATCAGCGCGCCGCCGATCAGTCCCCACTGGTTGGGGGTTTCCGCGAGCACCAGCCAGACCCAGATCGGGCCGACCACTGTCTCCAGCAGCAGCAACAGGCCCACCTCCGGTGCGGAGATGTAGCGGGGTCCGACGGTCAGGCCCAGGTAGGCAAGCGGGATGAAGAACAGACCGCTGACCAGCACCGCCAGCCATTCGGTCTCACCGGCGGGCACGTCGAACCAGAAACAGCCAACCAGTCCCATGATCAGGGCGCCGAGTGCCGTGCCGGGGATCATGCTGACCGACTTCGCCTTGCGGATGATGACGAAGGACAGGGACACGAAGGCGGCACAGCCCAGGGCCAGCAGTTCCCCCAGTCCGGCATCACGGCTGATCTCGTCCGCGCCGACCATGGCGACACCGGCCAGGGCGATGATGGATGCGATCCAGGTGCGTGGCGGTGTCGGTTCCCGCAGCAGCAGGGTGGAGAATATGGAGGAGAACAGCGGGGCCGTAGCCACGATGACGAGTACGTTGGCGGCAACTGTCATGGTGTTGGCGGCCACGAAGCAGCCCGTACTGATGGCGTAGCAGAGGGCGACGCCGATGCCGGGCCAGCCGATGGCGCGCCAGTTGGCGATGAACTGTCCACGCCAGATGAAGAGGAACGGCAGCGTCATCATCAATGCCACCAGCATTCCCCGCCAGAAGAACAGCGACGGCGCGGCCATGCCGGACATCTTGATCAGCAGGGCATCCGGCGTGATTGCCAGAACACCGCCTGCCGTGATCAGCAGGCCCTTGACGTGATCATCCATGTTTCACCGACCCGAGGCGCAGTCGATGCAGAGAGGGGTTGCGGGATCGACGGCCAGACGCTTCGCCGCGATCTCCTCTCCGCAGTCGAGGCAATATCCGAAATCCCCGCTGGCGATGCGGGCAAGTGCGGCATCGATGCGGGCGACCTGCTGGGACCGCTGGCTTTCCGACGCCTTGGCCATTTCCTGCTGCTGCAGTGCATCCATGCGCGAAAGTCGGCCGACGCGTGACTGGTCGAGTTCCACGGCGTCGCGGGAACCCGCTGACAGCGCACTCAGCCCCGTCAGATCCTCCCGTCGTTGCAGCAATGCCGCCCGCAGTTCCTTGATGTTGTCCGGCACGCCGCGCTCCTGATCTCGAACTGTCAGCATATATCAGGCTGCGCGGCAGTCCGTCACATTAATCCGACATTAAGCCTCCCCGCCTATCGTGCTGGCTGGTTGGGAGTGAAGCAATGACCGCTCAGATAGACGTCACGGAAGTCCAGCGCCTCATCGGTGCCCTGTCCGCCGACAACAAGTCCACCGTCGCCGCGCAGGTTGGCCGACTGATGAACAGTTCCGGGCTATCGCCAAAGGAACTGCGCGTGGCACTGGAACTGGTCGATCAGTTGATCGCGGACTCGGTCGCGACGGTGCGACAGTCCCTGGCTGAACACATCGCCGAATCACCCATGCTGCCCCGCCCGATGATCGAGCGCCTGATCGCCGACGTGGACGCGGTTGCCCTGCCTATCGTGCGGCTGTCGTCACTGCTGGACGATACCGTGCTGCTGGAGCAACTGGAGCGCGGGGAGGATTACCAGGTCGCTGTTGCCGGCCGTGAGTCGGTCAGCGCGGTGGTCTCGGAACGTATTGTCTCTGTCGGATCGGAGCAGGCCGTCGGGACCCTTGTCCGCAATACAGGCGCGGATCTGCGGGCCGGGGCCCTGGACCGAGCCATCGACCGCTTTCCGGAATCCACCGATGTCATGGGCGCGGTTGCCGCCCGTCCCGGACTGCCGCTGGAGACAGCGGAACGACTTGTCTCCCTGGTGGTCAGCGAGGAATGCATCCGCTCCGTCTCCGACATGATGATGGATGCGCTGGTGAAACGCAGCGACCTGCCGCCGATCCTGGCGGAGGATATCTTCGTGCATGGGATGGAGCGCTCCGTCGCTTCGGTGATCAAGGATTCCGGGGACGTGAGCGAAGTTCAGGAACTTGCCGCCCGCATGAAGTCGCAGGATCGCCTGACCACCAGCCTGATGCTGCGTGTGCTGGCCGGGGGTGATCATCAGTTCTTCATCGCGGGCATGACCGCGCTGACGGGCTGGCCGGAACAGCGGGTGAATGGCGCCATGGATGGTGCAGGCCTCGACGGTTTCCGCCGCCTCTACGAAGCCTCCGGCCTGGAACCGATGATGTTCCATGCCTTCCGGGTGTCCCGCGACGAGATCGCTTCGGCCCGGAAACGGCGGGAGGGTATGGACGAACCAACCTTCATCCGTCGTGTCATTGCCCGCATCAGCGACGAATACAGCAACATCAGCCCGACAGGTCTGGAAGAGGTTCTGGCGCGACTGCGTCGCCGCGCTGATGGCTCCGGCGGCGGCTCTAGGGCGCGCGCCTGACCGCCATTTCCCCTTGCGGAATGCCCGACTGACCGTTCAGTCGGACCACTTGATGGAGCAGCCCATGCTGGCGACCTGCTGGCGCGGACCCTTGCCGGTTGCCGCGATCATCCGCATGGCGTCCAGCAGTTCCGGCGTCCGGGTGCTGGCGTCCCCCATCCGGGCATCGTCCAGCCTGCCGCGATACTGCAACGCGCCATCCCGGTTCAGGCCGAAGAAGTCCGGCGTGCAGACCGCACCCCAGTCCCGGCCCACCGCCTGATCCTCGTCAACGAGGTAGGGAAAGGAGAACCCGTGCCGGGCCGCGAAGGCCTGCATCGCGGCGGGTGCGTCGGCCGGTACCGCGCGATAGTCGTTCGACATCACAGCCAGCACGTTGACGCCTTCGGCCATCAGGGTCGCCATGTCGGCGGCCAGCCGGTCGGCGATGGCCTTCACATAGGGGCAGTGATTGCAGATGAAGGCGACCAGCAGACCCTTCTCACCCAGGTGATCCGACATGCGGAAACTCTGGCCCGACGGATCGTTCAGAACGAAATCCGGGGCTTTCCAGCCAAAGTCGCAGATGGGTGTGTCGAGCAGCATTGCTGCCCCCTCAGAGCCACTTCACCCCGATGATCTCGTAGGATTTCTCGCCACGCGGCGTCTGCACATCGACGGAGTCACCTTCCGACTTGCCGATCAGGGCACGCGCGATGGGACTGGTGATGGAGATCAGGCCGCTGTCGATATCGGCTTCGTCGACGCCGACGATCTGATACTCGCTCTCCTCATCCGTATCCACGTCGGCCAGGCCGACAGTGGCACCGAAGCGCACCGTATCGCCGGACATCTTCGTGGTGTCGATCACCTCTGCCCGGCTGAGCGCGCTTTCCAGATCCATGATGCGGGACTCGATGAAGCCCTGCTTCTCCTTCGCCGCATGATATTCCGCGTTCTCGGACAGATCGCCGTGCGCGCGCGCCTCGGCAATGGCCTGGATCACGTCCGGCCGTTCCACCGACTTCAGGTTCTTCAGTTCCGCTTCAAGGCGCTGCTGGCCTTTCAGCGTCATTGGGACTCGTTCCACGCCGATACCTTCTCTGGACCCGGGGAAGACACAGGCGCCGGTCGCTGTCATCCAGCAACCGGCGCCTTCGAAGG
>BQJF01000070.1 GCA_021604565.1 Minwuia thermotolerans
ACCGGCCGGATAGCCGACCCGCAGCCTGGATTCCGCAGTCGGTTCCTGGCCTTCGTTGTTGTAGTAGCCGGGGGTGCAGTCCGGTGAGGCACCGATCATGCGTCCTGACCCGGTCAGCAGCAGGTCGATCCAGGCCTGTTCGGCCTCCGCTGTCACCTCGACCTCTGCCGCACCGGTATCCTGCGCATGCTGGACAATGGTGGCAATCGTGCGGCCTGACTCGGTCAGATTGTGCGGCACGTTGGAGATCAGGTTGGCACCCTGGGTCGGCTGAACGATGAAGGCATTGGGAAATCCGTGCACGTGGATGCCGTGCTTGGTCCGCATACCCTCCGACCAGTGCTCGGACAGCAGCTTGCCGTTGCGTCCCTTCAGGTCGAAACCGGCCCGGCGACGGTACTCGGTCCCGACCTCGAAGCCGGAAGCATAGATGATGCAGTCGACGGGATACTCGGTGCCCGCGACGACGACACCCGTCGCCGTTATCCGTTCCACGCCCTTGCCGTCCGTGTCGATCAGATGCGTGCCGGGTTCGTTGAAGGCCTGCAGGTAGGCATCATGGAAGCAGGGGCGCTTGCAGAGTTGCCGGTACCAGGCTTTCAGGTTCTCAGCGGTTTCCGGGTCATTGACGATGGCCTCGGCGCGCGCGCGGATCTCCTCCATCTTCTCGAAATCGGCGTCTTCCCAGGCGGCAAGCATGTTCTGCGGGGTAATCCGGTCGGGCGGCAGTTGCATGATCTTCGTGCGTATGCGGCGCGCCAGATCGGTCCAGCCGTCCTGCACCAGATCCTCGCTGGCCTGCCCGCCGGTCTGGTTGTCGGTGAAGTTCTCCAGCCAGCGCTGCTGCCATCCGGGGGTCGCGATCTCAGCGAACCAGTCCGCATCGATGGGCTGGTTGGCGCGAACATCGACGGAGGACGGTGTGCGCTGAAACACGAACAGTTGCGCGCAGGTCCGCGCCAGATGCGGCACGCACTGGACGGAGGTTGCGCCGGTGCCGATGATCGCGACGCGCTTGTCCGCCAGCCCCTCCAGCGGCGCACCGGACGGGTCGCCGCCGGTGTAGTCGTAGTCCCAGCGGCTGGTATGAAACGAATGGCCCCGGAAGTCTTCGACCCCCGGAATCCCGGGCAGTTTCGGTACATGCAGCGGGCCGGTTCCCATGCCGACGAACTGTGCCGTGAAACGATCACCGCGACTGGTCTCGATCCGCCAGCGGGTTGCTGTCGCGTCCCATTCCAGCGACGAGACCTCGGTGTGGAACAGGGCATTCTCGTACAGGCCGTACTGGCGACCGATGCGCTGGCAGTGGGCCAGGATCTCCGGAGCATGGGCGTATTTCTCGGTCGGCATGTGACCGGTTTCCTCCAGCAGCGGCATGTAGACCATGGATGCCGTGTCGCACTGCGCGCCGGGATAGCGGTTCCAGTACCAGGTGCCGCCGAAGTCGCCGCCCTTCTCGATGATCCGGATGTCCCGGATACCCGCTTCGGTCAACCGCGCGCCCGTGACAAGACCGGCAAAGCCCCCGCCGATGAAGGCAAAGGTGACATGATCAGTGACCGGCTGGCGCTCGACCCGTGGCGTGTATGGATCGTCGAGGTAGTGCGCAAGCTGACCCTTCAGTTCCAGGTACTGGTCATTGCCATCCGGGCGCAGGCGCTTGTCGCGTTCCTGCCGGTACTTCTGGCGCAAGGCCTCCTTGTCGTACGATGCCGTGCTGCCATCCGCCGCCATGCCGTGCTCTCCCGCGTGAATCCCAAGGGAGCACTTTCCGGTGGCCGGGCATTCAATTCAAGTCCCGGACGTCCGATCACGCGCGCGTGCGGCGGACTTTCCTTTCGGTTCAGGGTGGCTAGATCAGTGGGAGGCCGCTTCACGACAGGCGAGCCGTTTGCAACAATGCGAGCCTCTCCAGGGGAGTGAGCGGAGAAGCAGCCGCGGTTACCCGAATTCAGAATGAAAGATGTCACACGATGAATGATGCAACGTCCTATACGCCCCCGAAGGTCTGGAAGTGGGAACAGGAGAACGGAGGCGCCTTCGCCAACATCAACCGTCCCATCGCCGGGCCGACGCACGACAAGGAACTGCCGGTCGGCAAGCACCCGCTGCAGCTCTATTCCCTCGCCACACCGAATGGTGTGAAGGTGACGGTGCTGCTGGAGGAACTGCTGGCCAAGGGGCACACGGGCGCCGAATATGATGCCTGGCTGGTGAAGATCCGCGACGGCGAACAGTTCGGCAGCGGCTTCGTCAGCGCCAACCCGAACTCCAAGATTCCGGCGCTGGTGGACCACAGCACCGCGACCCCGACACGGGTCTTCGAATCCGGCTCCATCCTTTTGTATCTGGCGGAGAAATTCGGTGAGTTCCTGCCGAAGGATCCGGCGAAGCGGACCGAGACCCTGAACTGGCTGTTCTGGCAGATGGGCAGCGCGCCCTATCTGGGGGGCGGTTTCGGACATTTCTATGCCTACGCCCCGGTGAAGATCGAATATTGCATCGACCGTTTCGCGATGGAGGTGAAGCGTCAGCTTGACGTGCTCGACCGCCAGCTTGCCGACAACGAGTACATTGCCGGTGACGAGTACACCATTGCCGACATGGCGATCTGGCCCTGGTACGGCGCGGTGATCAACAATGCGGTCTATGACGCGGCCGAGTTCCTGGATGCCTCGTCCTACAAGAACATGGTGCGCTGGACCAAGCAGATCGGACAGCGTCCGGCGGTGAAGCGGGGCCGCATGGTCAATCGCGCCATGGGCGAGCCTTCCTCGCAGTTACGCGAGCGCCATGACGCCAGCGATTTCGAGACGAAGACCCAGGACAAGGTCGAAGCCGCGGACTGAGCCGTCCCTGCCGACTTCCCGTCATCCCGGCCGCGACGCCGGGATGACGGATTGGCGTCGAGCCATCAGTCGCCGATGACGCGCACCGGTTTGCCGTCGATGAAGGCGAGGATGTCTTCCAGCATCTTCGCGTGAAACATCTGCCAGGTATCGTCGGAGACATAGCCCACGTGGGGCGTCAGGATCACGTTGGGTGCCTTCCGGATCGGGTCGTCGGCGGGCAGGGGTTCGTGCGCAAAGACATCGATCCCGGCACCGGACAGGGCACCTGACTCCAGCGCGGCGATCATGGCGGGCACATCGATGATGGGTCCGCGCGAGGTATTGATCAGGGTCGCGCCCTGTTTCATCCGGCTGATCGCGGCTGAGTCCAGCAGTCCCTCTGTCCGCTCCGACAGCCGGACATGGACCGAGACATGGTCGGAACCGGCCAGCAGTTCGTCGAATGAAACACGTTTCACGCCCACTTCCGCCGCGCGGGATTCGGTCAGGTTTGCGCTCCAGGCCAGGACATTCATGCCGAAGGCCTTGGCATAGCCCGCCACGCGCCCGCCCAGCTTGCCAAGGCCGATGAGGCCGAGCGTGCTGCCCGCCAGGCTGTGCCCGATCTCCTGCGGTTGCCAGCCACCACCGGCCAGGGCCGCCATCTGCTGCGGCATCCGCCGGGCCAGCATCAGCAGCAGGGTGAAGGTCAGTTCCGCTGTCGGATGGCCCGGCCCCTCAGTGCCGCAGACGGTGATGTTGCGGGCGCTGGCGGCGTCCATGTCGATGGCCGCATTCCACATCCCGGTGGTCACGATCAGTTTCAGGCCGGGCAGGCGCTGCATCAGCGCCGCCGTGATCGGCGTGCGCTCCCGCATCACGCACAGGATCTCCACGTCGCCGATCCGGGCGGCAAGGGTATCCGGGTCGGGAATGTTCTGGTTCACCACCACCAGTTCGGCCTGCGGTGGCAGGCGGCTCCAGTCGGCGTAGCTGCGGGCGACGTTCTGGTAGTCGTCGAGAATGGCGATCTTCATGCTGGCTGTTCCCCCCTGTCTGGCCGGACCATGGCAATCATGTCCACAAGGGTAACATGCGTGCGCTGCCATTGTGCTGTCTGCCCCCTTGAGTCACTGTCATCGCAGGTCCAGTCAATCCGGGGAGGGGACGATGACCGAAGAGCTGTCCGGTATCAGGCCGGAGCAGGAATACCGCGCGCATCTGGCTGAAGGGCGTTTCATGCTGCTGCGCAGCCGGTCCAGCGGGCGCTGCATGTTCTATCCCCGCGTCGCCGAGCCGGTGACAGGAAACACCGACCTGGAATGGGTCGCCGCATTGGGCCGCGGCACGGTCTATTCGACGACCGCCATCGGCCAGCGCCCGCCGACGCCGTCCTACAACGTCGCGCTGATCGACCTGGAGGAAGGTCCGCGCATGATGAGCCGAGTCGAGGGACTGGCGGCAGAGGACGTGCTGATCGGCATGGCCGTTCAGGCAAGGGTGGCGGACGAGGACGGGACACCCATCGTCGTCTTCGACCCCGCCTGAACGCCGCTTTGAGCCTGAGGATCAGATCATGAATGGATTTCCGCGCGGCAAGACCGCAATCACGGGTGCCGCCACCTTCGGCATCGGTCGCAACCTGGGCCTGAGCAGCATGGACATTGCCGTGAATGCCAGCATCCGCGCCCTTCGGGACGCGGGCATCACTCCCGGCGATGTGGACGCCCTGTTCATCTGTCTGCCGGACAACTTCCTGTCCGGACTGACGTTCGCGGAGTATCTCGGCATTCAGCCGAAGATCACGGAGAACAACCGGACCGGCGGCTCCGCCTTCCTGACGCACCTGCAGTCAGCCTGCCTGGCTCTCGATGCCGGTCTGTGTGACGTGGCGCTGATCGCCTATGGCAGCAACCAGTTGTCGGGTGCGGGGAAGCTGGTGACGCCAAGTGGTGCCGACCCCTACGAAGGTCCCTACAGGCCGCGCCTGCCGGTCAGCGCCTATGCGCTGGCCGCCGCGCGGCATATGCATGAGTACGGCACGACGCCGGAGCAGTTGGCCGAAGTCGCCGTATCAGCCCGGCAATGGGCCAACCTGAACCCCGATGCCCACATGCAGGGGGATCTGACGGTTGATGATGTGCTGCAGGCGCGGCGCGTTTCCACGCCTCTGGGGGTGCGGGACTGCTGCCTTGTGACGGACGGCGGCGCGGCGATCGTCGTGACCCGTGCCGACCGCGCGAAGGACCACGCGTCGAAGCCCGCCTATGTGCTCGGTGCGGCGGCGGCGACGTTCCACCACAATATCTCGCAGATGCCCGACCTCACGATCACCGCGGCCTCCGAAAGCGGGCCACAGGCCTTTGCCCAGGCGGGCGTCGGCCCGAAGGACATCGACGTCGTGGAGCTCTATGACGCCTTCACCATCAACCCGGTCCTGTTCATGGAGGATCTGGGGTTCTGCGCGAAGGGGGAGGGCGGGGCCTTCTTCTCGAACGGCCACACCGCTCCCGGCGGCGCGCAGCCCGTGAACACCAATGGCGGCGGCCTGTCCTGCGTGCATCCCGGCATGTACGGCCTGTTCACCCTGGTGGAGGCCGTGCAGCAGATCACCGGTGTTGCCGGTGCCCGCCAGGTGGAGGGTGCGAAACTGGCCCTCGCCCATGGTAGCGGCGGTTACCTGTCCAGCCAGGTCACGGCAATCCTGGGAGCAGGGGAAACAGTCTGACCCCAGGGCAGACTGTTTCAATGGTCTGATCTTTTTCGCCCTCAAGGGGAAGGTCGGGTTGGGGGAGAATGGTCGTGCCGATCTTCTTGGCGACGGTTGAGCTATAAAGCCTGCGACTATGATCTGCCTGCCGAGCGCTCGCGTGGTCACCTCTCCTGCATGGGTCGCGCGTGAATGTTGCGGCGGTTCGCCTTGCCAGTCTTCTTCTCCAGTCTTCCGGCGAGGCGAAGCCGCAACCAGCATGTGACGAGTTACGGGTCCAAGAGGGATTTGTTCGCGCGTTTGGATTTTCTGGTCAAACTATTCGATATGAGAGAGTATCTTCGAAACACGACTATTCCTTCTGGAGTCAGGTAATCAGGCGCGAATATTTCAAATTTATGCATATCAAAATACTGTCCACCTTCATCGATTTGTCGGACTTCTGATAATAGTGTCTTTATATCTTTTTGGTCGTCCAGATACCAATTGTTGCGATTTTCGAGTACGTAGCTCTCGCACGATAATCTGGATGTTTCCTCATCATCTTCATGTCTGAGAGAAGATGCGCCCGAAATCGCATACACCGTCGATTCCGGATCGGGCCTTACGCCGTCAGCATACGGAACGGTGCGATATTCAATCTTACAGAAGGCATGTTTGCGGCCAAGCATTTTAAGTGCATCGCCAGTAAATACAGCGGCGATTTTTGCAAATTTCTTGGCATTTTTTTCACAATAAGTGTGCGTTCTGTTTTGTGATTTGTGATATATGTGCCGGCAAACAGAACCATCAGAAACAGACCAAGTGCCAGATAGAATGTAGATACCTCCGTTGCTGGCCCATCTGCGATACTCCCCTTTGGGGCCGAGGTATTCGAAGCTCATTTCATGTTTTGTCTGATAGAGCGTTGTTGTGTCAGATAGTATAGTCGTCGTTTGCTGGTCGTTGAGGCCTTGATAGGCTATGGGGACCGGCTCTTTGGCACATGCTGCGACGAGTAGCGTCGCAAGGCACAAGAAGGCCAGCTTGCGGGTCAGAATGAACAGTATTGCGTTCGACATGATTGGCCTCCTGTCGCCGAGGCGATCCATCATTGGAGATGGATCGCCCCTTGGCAGATGACTGTTCTCAACGTCCCTTGAAGTTCGGGACGCGGCGTTCGGCGGTGGCCTTGATGCCTTCGCCGAAATCCTCCGTGGTGCGCAGCTTGTCCTGCACCGCCAGTTCGTGATCCGTTGCGGCCTTCACCCGTTCGGCCAGTCCCTTGCGCATGGTGGCGCGGGTCTCCAGAACGCCCAGCGGTGAGTTCTCGGCGATCTCGGCTGCCAGTTCCATCGCGGCATCGCGCAGTTTCTCCTGCGGCACCAGCACATCGACCAGCCCCATTTCCGCCGCTTCCTCGCCCTTGATGCGGCGGGAGGTATAGAACATCAGGTTCGCCTTCGACGTGCCGATGACTTCCGGCAGGGTCGTGGTCAGGCCGAAGCCGGGATGGAAGCCGAGCCGGGTGAAGTTGGCGGCAAACCGCGCCTCCGGGCAGGCGACGCGAAAGTCCGGCATCATGGCCAGACCCAGGCCGCCACCGATGGCCGCGCCCTGGATGGCACCGATCACCGGCTTCGGCGTGCGGAACAGGCGCACGGCCTCCTGATACAGGTTGCCGCCCTTGCCGATGTTCTTGCTGTCATCGCCGCTGAAGTCGGCACCGGCACAGAACGACTTGCCCTGCGCGCAGAGCACGATGGCGCGGCAGTCCGCCTCCCGCCCCAGGTCCTCGAAACAGTCGGCGATGGCCCCGATCAGTTCGAAATTGAAGAAATTGTGTGGTGGGCGCTGTATCTCGACCACGGCGACGTGGTTGTCCAGCGTGACGCCCAGTTCCGGATAGTTGCCGTATGCATTCATGTTCTTCCTCCCCAAAATCCTGTTGTCGTGCGTCGCCCCTTCTCAGGACGCCTTCGAGAATCGATCCCCCTTAAGGCGGATGCCGGCAGCCTCCCGGTCCCAGGTATCCGGCGTCACCGCTTCTTCCCGCAGCAAGGCCTTCTGCACCTTGGCGGTCGGTGTCTTCGGCAGTTCGTCGACGATGCGGACGTAGCGCGGCACCATGAAGTGCGCCATGCGCGGGCGCAGGAACTCGATCAGATCGACGGGATCGATCTTCTGGCCCTCGACCGGCGCGACGACAACCATAACCTCGTCCTCGCTCATCTCGTTGGGGACGGCGATGGCGGCGACTTCGCGCACAGCCGGATACGCACCCACGTCGGCCTCGACCTCGAAGGAGGAGATGTTCTCGCCCCGGCGGCGGATCGCGTCCTTCATCCGGTCGACGAAGTAGAAATTGCCCTCCGCGTCCATGCGAAACGCGTCACCTGTATGGAACCAGCCGTTCCGCCAGGCCTTCGCCGTGGCCTCCGGGTTGTTGTAGTAGCCGGAGTTCATGCCCCAGGGCCGGTCAGTGCGGATCATCATCTCGCCGATCTCGCCCAACGGCACCTCGCAGTCGTTGTCATCGACCAGCCGGACCTCGACGCCATCGCGCGCCTTGCCGCAGGTGCCACGGATCTCCGGGTTGGGTTCGGAGAAGATCGGCGTGGAGACCTCCGTCATGTTGAAGATCGTGTAGACCTCCACCCCGAAGCGCTTCGCGAATGCCTTTATGTCACCGGCCAGCGGCACCATGAACATCACCCGCAGCGGGTTGTCGGCGTCGTCCGGGGCAGGGGGAAGCTTCTCGATGAACTGTGCCATCACCCCCAGCAGGAAGGTCGCCGTGGTCTCCGTCCGGCGGATCACGTCCCAGAAGGTGGTGGTATCGAAACGCTCCACCAGCGTGATGGAGCCGCCGCGGACCAGCATGTTGTAGGTGATGCCTGTCCCGCCGATATGGAACAGCGGCAGGTTCACCAGATAGCGGTCCTCCCCCGTGATGCAGGGCCAGGATTCCGGCCCCGCATTGGAATAGATGTGCAGGTAGGAACACAGCACCGCCTTCGACGGGCCGGTGGTGCCTGAAGTGAAGATGATCTGATGCGGGTCCCAGGGCTCGATGCTGCGCTCCGGCGCTGCCAGCGTGCCAGATGTCGGCAGCAGCGCGGCGTCATAGGTCGTGCAGTCCAGGCCTGCCACGGTGACCGCGTCACCGACAGAGATCAGCCGCTCCAGCTTTGCCGTGTTCACTTCCGAAAGGCGCGGGGCGAGGTCGGCGTGCGCCACGATCAGCCGTGCGTCGGAGATATTGACCACATGGGCCAGCAGGTTGCCGCGATAGCTGGTGTTGATGCCGACATAGACCGCACCGATGTAGTTCAGCGCCAGGAAGATGCGGACATTGGCCGGCGTGTTCGGCAGCCAGACGATCACGTGATCGCCCTGCTTCACGCCCTGCTGCTGCAGGCCCAGTGCAGTCTGGATGACCAGGTCGCGCAGTTCGGCATAGGTCCAGGTGCTGCCGTCATCCAGTACCGCGAAGACCTTCTCCGGCGATTCCCGGTTCCAGCGCTCGACCAGATCCCGGACCACGACCTGGTCGCGCGGCGGAATGCGCGGATCCGTGGCGTCGGGCGAGGGGAGAAGGGATTCAACCTGGATGTCTGTCATGAACTCTGCCTATTGGGTACTGAAGCGGATCGCGGCTGGGGAGGCACCATGATCGTCGCGGCAGGCTACCAGCCGCGGCGCTTGCTCCGCAATTGCCCGCAAGGCCGCCGTTGCCTGTCATGTCACCGGCGCAGGCCGGTCGCCGGTCAGGAAACGATGGCACCGCGCTCGATGACATATTCCCTGTCGGCGACGGCGTGCGTATGGCTCAGTTCCGACTGGGCGATCAGGATGGACCGCTGGCTCGCGCGCAGGGTGCCGATGACCTCCGACAGGCGATTCGCCAGTGCAGGGGCTACGCCCTCGAACGGCTCGTCGAGCAGCAGCAGGCGCGAACCGGCCATCAGTGCCCGTCCGAGCGCCGCGAGTTTCTGCTGGCCGCCGGAGAGCAGCAGGGCCTTCCGGTCCTTCATGCCTGCCAGTTCCGGCATCAGGTCATAGATGAAGTCGAGGCCCGGTTGCTGTTCGATCGCCGGGTTCACCCAGGCGGGGAGCAGCATGTTCTCTTCCACGGTCAGCTGCGGCACCAGCCGACGGTCTTCCGGCATGTAGCCGATCCCGAGCGCGGGGCGGCGATAGGCGGCCAGACCGGTGATGGTGTTGTCGTCGAACTTCATCTCCCCGCCGCGGGGCTTGGTCATGCCCATGATGGTGCGCATGGTGGTTGTCTTGCCGGCGCCATTGCGGCCGACGAGGCTGACCAACTGTCCCGCGCCGACCTCCATCGAAAGACCGCGCAGGATGGGGGTGGACTGGATATCCACGTCGATGTTGGCGAGCGACAGCATCATGATGACGCCTCCGCCGGCGCGGTGCCGGTGACATAGCGCTGGACCTGCGGGTCGTTCAGCACTTCATCGGGGGCATCATCGGCGATGATCCGCCCGTCATAGAACGCCAGCACCCGGTCGGAGTAGCGGGTGACGATATCCATGTCGTGCTCCACGAACAGGGTCGTGACGTTCTCGGCGGCCAGCGCCTCCATCACCAGATCCATGATCGGGAACTTCTCCTCCGCCGCGACGCCGCTGGTGGGTTCGTCCAGCAGCATGACCTTCGGATGGCCGCACATGGACATGGCTATATCCAGCAGCTTGCGCACGCCCGCAGACAGTTCGGTCATCAGCCGACCGCGATGCTCCTCGATCCGGAACCGCTTCAGGATCTCCATGGCGCGATCCTCGGCAGCACTCTCGCGTGCCTTGCGGAAGAAGGACGGTGGTTTCGGATCGGCGATGGCGAGAGCGACGAGCACGTTCTCCAGAACCGTCAGTTCGCTGCAGAGCTGCGGGATCTGGAACGAGCGGCAGATGCCTGCACGTGTCACTTCACGTGGCCCGAGGCCGGTGATGTCCTGCCCCTGGAACAGGATCGTCCCCTGATCCGGATGCAGATAGCCGGTCACCATGTTGACGAAGGTGGTCTTGCCCGCTCCGTTGGTGCCGATCAGTGACCAGACTGCCCGTTCGGGCACGGAAACGGTGATGTCATGAGCTGCGGTGACGGCACCGAAGCTCTTCATCAGGCCCCTTGTTTCCAGCGCAGGCATGCCTGTCGAAGCCGAGGTGCTCATGATCCGCCCTCCCGCCTGCGGTGGAACAGGGAACCGAGACCGTTCGGCAGGGTCAGGATGATGACCAGCAGGAACACGCCCAGCACCATCTGCCATGTGTTCGGGAAGTACAGATTGGAGAATGACCGTACCAGTTCCAGGATGATCGAGGCGGCGAAGACCGCCGGGATCGACAGGTAACCGGCCAGGATGGCGACGAAGACGAACTCACCCGACGTGGTCCAGTAGGCATACTCAGGATCCACATGGCCGATGGCGAGGCCGGTTATGACCCCGCCGATGCCGCCGAGCATGGCCGAGATCACGTAGTTGATGGCATTGGTGCGCCGCACCGATGCGCCGAGATACTCCACCCGCAGTTCGTTGGACCGGACGGCGAGGGAGACCAGCCCGTGCTGGCTGTCGAAGCCGGTACGCAGGATGGCCCCGATCGCGACGACGATGAAGGAGGTGTAGAGGTACAGCGACAATGACAGCGCGCGCCCCTCCGGCGCGTAGCCTGCGAAGGTCGGTGCGGCGACGTTCAGCCCGTCCGTACCGCCCAGCGAATTCATCTTCGACAGGATGCCGTAGAGGATCATCGACAGCGACAGGGACAGCATCGCGAAGAAGATGCCGCGATAGTTGGCCAGCAGCGGCCCGAAGATGCCACCGATCGCCAGGCAGGCCATCACCGAGATTCCGGTCAGCACGAAGATATCGGTCAGCCCGGCGAAATTCGCCATCAGCCCGGCGACATAGGCACCGATGCAGAAGAACAGTCCCTGGCCGAAGGACACCAGTCCGGCCCGCATCTGCACGACGATGCCCAGGGATACCAGAGCCTTGGCCAGCCCGATGGTCATCAGGAACAGCGCCCAGTCAGGCAGGGCGAGGCCACCACCGATCAGCAGGGCAAGCGCCAGCAGTGATGCGACGCGAATGTCGGAGAGCGCTTTCATATCTTCCTCGTCTGGGTACGCACGAAGATCCCCTCCGGACGGAAGATCAGAACCACCGCCATCACGAAATAGATGATGAACAGCTCCAGCTCCGGCATCAGGTGGACGGAGGCGGCGCGGGAGATGCCGACCATGACCGCCCCCAGGGCCGCGCCTTCGATGGAGCCAAGTCCGCCGATGATGATGACGGCGAAGGCGACGATGATGACATTCACGCCAATGCCGGGGGAGACGGAGATCATTGGCGCGGTCAGTGCGCCCCCGAAGGCCGCCAGGAAGACCCCGGCGCCAAAGGCGAGCAGGAAGACCTTGTCCACGTTGACGCCCATGGTCTGGCTCATCTCCCGGTCGTGGATGACGGCCAGCATGACCTTGCCGCGCCGTGTCCGGTTCAGGAAGTACCAGACCGCAAACCCGGCAACAGCCGAGACGGCGATGACCAGGAAGTCATAGGCCACGTAGAACAGCGGTCCCGCCTCCACCATGCCCAGCAGGTCATAGGGCTCGTAGACGAACAGGGGATCAACGCCCCAGATCAGCTTGATCGCGTCTTCCAGGATCAGGAAGACGCCATAGGTGACAAGGACGCCGATGACCTCGTCACGATGATAGAAGTGGCGCAGCAGTCCGCGCTCCAGCAGTGGCGCGATGACGACCGCGACCAGCAGGGCCGCCAGGGCCATCACGGCGTAGGAGCCGAGAGGGAAGGCGTCACCACCATAGGCGAAATAGATGCCGACAGCGGTCGCGGTGCTGTAGGCGCCGATGGCATAGAGGCTGCCATGGGCAAGGTTGAGGATGCCGAGCACGCCGAAGACAAGCGTCAGGCCCACCGAGACGATGAACAGCCAGGCGCCGTAAATCAGCCCGTCAACCAGAATGACGAGAATGAGGTCCATGTGTTCCGCCCTGAAGTCGGCCGACACCCCGGGGAGTGCCGGCCGGTTCGCATCAGTTTTCGGAGATCAGAAGTGCAGGCTCAGTCGCACTTGGCGCCGGGGAAACCGGCCTTGATCCAGTCGACTGCCTTCACGCCGTTCGGCGGATTCACGCATTCCGCGTCATAGTATTCGACATCGACCAGGGTCATCTCGCCTGCGGCCTCATCCCACTTGGTGGTGCCGATGGCGTTCGGCTGGATCGCCTGATGACCATTGCCCAGCGCCATGGTGATGGTGCCGGACGGGGCTTCCCAGGTCAGACCCTTCATGGCTGCGGCCATCTGTTCCGCCGTCGGCTTCTTGCCGCCATTGGCCTTCATCGCCTTCTCGACCGCGGCCTTCACGCCCAGCAGGCCCTGCCACATCCGGAAGGGTGCCTGAACGGGGAAGACGCCATATTCGGCCTTGTAGCGGTCCCAGAGCAGGTCAACCAGTTCGCCGCCCTTCGCATGTGCAGCCAGACCGTTCATGCCACGCGCGCCCAGGATGATGCCATCGGGCATCTTCTGGCCAAGCTGCGGGATGACATGGTCACCGGCGGCCAGCGCGATCTGCATCCGCTTGTGAATGCCGCGAGCCGAGGCCTGCAGCATGAATGCCTGAAGGTCACCGCCCCACAGCGAGGAATGCAGCAGGTCCGGCTTCTCCCGCATCACGGCGGAAATCTCGGTGCCATACTGACCGGCGAAGATCTTCGGGAACAGCGACGTGGTGGCCTTCGCATCCGGCATCAGGACGCCCATGGAGGCGACGAAGTCAGCCCAACTGTCGTGGCCCCAGGCATAGTCCTGGTTGACGCCTGCGAAGCTGCCGACCTTGATGCCGCGGGACGTCATGTACTTGGCCAGCGAGATGTTATCCATCGCCGCATGGGCCGCAGTACGGAAGACGTAGTTGTAGGAGCCTTCCTCGAAGACGCGCGGGGTGCCGCAGTCATACAGCACCAGGAAGGCCTTCAGTTCCTCTGCCACCGGCGGAACGGCGAGACAGTCGCCGGAGCTGACGTAGCCCAACACCGCATCGACCTTCTCGCGCTGCACCAGGTTGCGGAATTCCTGCACCTGCTTGGTGGCGCCACCGGCCTCATCGATCTCGATGGCCTCGATCATCAGGCCGCCGAAGCCCTTCTGATCGTAAGGGGCAGGCAGTTCGCCCTTGTTCAGCATGTCGATCAGCAGCTTGCCGCCGTTCCACGCGGGCACGCCGAAGCTCTCGGCCGCGCCGCCGGACAGGAATGTCACGACGCCGATCTTGAAAGTCTCTGAATGTGATGCCGCCTGTGCGCCAGCCGCGATACCGAGCGACAGTGCTGCCGCTGCGGTCGCGCTGACGAGACGCTTGACCGTGGATTTCATGTTTCCCTCCCGAGGATGGGCGCCCTTGTTTCGGCGCCTTGATCCACACAACAGTAAGTCAATCCGGGGGACGGTCAACCACCGTCCCCCGGACCTGTCCTTGCAGGATGTCGTGCGATGCCCTCGGGAATCGTTTCAGTCGGCGGCGTCACCCATCTGCTGCAGCGGCATGCGCGGGCTGTGCGGGGTATCGGAAGTCATGTCGATCCCCTCGTAATCGTTCCCCGCGATCTCGGTGATCCGTTGCACGTACTTGGGCGACCCGCCGTTGTAGACGAAGTACCGGACCTTGCCCGCCTCGTGCCCGTCGACGTTGGAGTTGTAGCCGGTGAACCAGGATTTCGCCTTCCGCATCAGCATGGTCGAGTACATCTTCTCGACATGGGAGGTCCAGCGGGCCTCCGCCGCCTCGGTCGCGTTGAAGCGGGTGTAACCGCGGTCGCGGAAGTACTTCAGGAACTCGGTGCACCAGTTGACGCCGGTCTCGATACCGCGCGGATAGTTGGTGGAGGCCGAGCCGCTCTGCGGTCCCGCGGGCATCAGCATGTTCGGGAAGCCATGCACGAACATGCCGAGGAAGGTGGACGGGCTGTCGAACCACTTCTCCCGCAGCGTCTGGCCGCCGACACCCCGGATATCGACATGGTCATAGGCGCCCGTGATCGCATCGAAACCGGTCGCGTAGATGATGATGTCGAACTCGAACTCCCGGTCACTCGTGCGGATGCCCTTTTCCGTCACGCGCTCCAGCGGTGTCTCGCTGATGTCCACCAGTTCGACATTGTCACGGTTGTAGACCTCGAAGTACCGGGTCTCCAGCGGCACCCGCTGCACGCCGAAGCCATGGTCCTTCGGGATCAGTTTCTCGGCAATGGCCGGGTCGTTCACGCGCTGGCGGATACGATCCGCGATATATTCGGAGATCTCGGCGTTGGCATCCTCGTCGGTGAAGATCTCGCGGAAGTTCTGCAGCCAGATGCCGAAGCCGGGTTCATCGTAGAGGCGGTCCCAGAGCTTGAGCCGTTCCTCCCGCGTGACCTCCCAGAAGCCGCGCCTGTCGGGCTGATGCTCGAAGCCGCCCGGGCTCTTCGCGCAATTGGCAAAGATCTCGTCGTAACGCTTCCGGATGTCGGCCATTTCCTCTTCGGTGATCTCGCTGTTGTTCAGCGGCGCGCTCCAGTTCGGGCGGCGCTGGAACACGGTCAGCGACCCGACCTTGTCGGCGATCTCGGCGATCACCTGGATGGCGGTCGCGCCGGTGCCGATGATCCCGACCTTCTTGCCCTTCAGTTCCACCGGCTCCTGCGGCCAGTAGTAGGTATGGAACGACTCGCCCTTGAAGTCGTGGATACCTTCCACCCTGGGCATCGTCGGCTGAGACAGCAGGCCGAGACCCATGATCAGGTAACGGCAGGTGAGGGTGCGCCCGTCGTCGAGGCTCAGCCGCCAGATGTTCTCCGCCTCATCATAATGCGCGGCCTCCACCTTGCAGTTGAACTGCATATACTTGCGCAGGTCGAACTTGTCGGCGACGTAGTTGAGATAGCGCAGGTTCTCGGGCTGGCCGGAGAACCGTTCCTTCCAGTGCCATTCGTCCAGCAATTCCCTGGAGAAGGAGTAGCCGTAGGTATAGCTCTCCGAATCGAAGCGCGCCCCCGGATAGCGGTTCCAGTACCAGGTGCCACCCAGGTCACCGGCGCTGTCCAGCACGATGGCATCCATGCCCATGTCAGTCAGCGTCTTGACCTGATAGATCCCGCAGACCCCGGCCCCGATGATGATGGCCTCGTGATCCGGCCCGTTCTGCGTTGCCAAAGCTGTCGACATGGTGATCCCTCCTGACGGAATTTTCTCGCGCGCACGGCTGAATTCCGGGCGCAGATATTCACTGTTGGAACAGACCATATCATACTTTGACGGATCAGAAAATACCCATCAGTAATATCAATATAATCAATATATTATAAGAAAATTGGCGGGATTTTCGAGGCTCGGCTCATCTGGTGAACACAACCCGTGGCCTGGCGTGCGTTTCTGGATGATGCAGGCGTGCTGCACTTCCCGACCCGTTGTGGGTAGACTTGTTCGTTCAATTTGCCCGAGTGCCGTTCACAGGTCCTGACGCTGTCATGCTGCTTGTCCAGATCACCGACACACACATTGTCGCGCCCGGCGCGATGGTCTACGACCGCTATGATTCCGCTGCCGGGTTGCGCGCGGCGGTGGCGCGGATCAACACGCTCCCCGTCCGGCCGGAACTCGTGCTGGTGACCGGCGATCTCACCCATCACGGGCAGGGCGCTGAATATGATCATTTCCTGGAAATCATGAGCGGTCTGCAGGTGCCTTGGCATGCCATTCCGGGCAATCACGACATCCGTGACCCTTTCCTCGCCGCGATGGCGGGGCACTTGGGTGACACCCACCTGCCGGGTTTCGGGCAGTTTGCCGTGGACGCCGGGCCACTGCGGGTCATCGGGCTGGATACGCTGCATGACGGACATCACGACGGCACTTTCTGCGCGCAACGTCTGGCCTGGCTCGAAACCGCACTGCAGGAAACGGGGCCGCGCCCCGTTGTTCTGGCCATGCACCACCCGCCGTTTGCCACGGGCGTGCGCTGGATGGATGTGATGAACCTGGACTGGGCCAGCCCGCTTGAGGCGCTGGTGGCCCGCTTTCCGAACGTGCATGCGGTGCTCTGCGGCCATGTCCACCGGCCCATCTCCACGCGCTGGGCCGGTACCGTGGCCCGGATATGTCCCGGCACGTCATACCAGGTGGCACTGGACCTGGCCGGGCCTGACCCGCATCTCTGCGCCGACCCTGCCGCCATCGGCCTGGCTTCCTGGGACGGGCAGCGCGTGATCACGGATGTCCTGCCGATTGACGGGGATCCGATACCCCTGCAACTCATGCAGCCCGAAACGATGGCGAAACTCGCCGCCTATGCCGACGCTCATGACGGGATCATCCCGAAAGACGTGAACAACCGTGTCCGTCGCCTGTCGCGGGATGACTGATGGGGGTGATGTGGCTGGGGGACTAGGATTCGAACCTAGATTGACGGAGTCAGAGTCCGCTGTCCTACCATTAGACGATCCCCCAGCAGGTGCCGTCAGGCAGGGCCGCTTCTTACGGCCCCGGAACCACGGTGTCAACTGATGCAGCATGCGTTCTATGGACTTAACATTCCGGCGCTCCGGTTGGTATGTTGGGGGTTGCGTTATCTCATGGTTCGCCGCCACGCGTTCTGCGGCGGACGAACCCAACAGGCGGGAGTTTGCAGGTGTCAGGCGGGGTCTTTGATCGACGACGGGAGCGGTGCTATGCAGCTGTCGATCTTGGCACCAACAACTGCCGTCTGCTGATTGCCCAGCCGTCGGGCGAATCCTTCCGTGTCGTTGATGCCTATTCGCGCATCGTGCGGCTGGGGGAAGGGGTCGCGGCCAGCGGGCATCTGCACGATGCCGCGATCGACCGCACCATCGATGCCCTGAAGATCTGTGCCGACAAGATCGCCCGTCGCGGAGTCTGGGACCTGCGCTGCGTCGCCACGGCCGCCTGCCGGGCCGCGGGCAATGCGGAGGGCTTCGTGGACCGCGTGCGCCGGGAGACCGGGCTGCGCATCGACGTCATCGATGCGGAGGAGGAGGCGACGCTGGCGCTGTCGGGCTGCATGTCGCTGCTCAGCGGTCATGAGGGGCCGGCACTGGTCTTCGATATCGGCGGCGGCAGCACCGAGTTCGCGCTCGCCCAGCCGCATGAAGGCCGCAGCCACCGGCTGTCGCGCTTCGCGACCTTTCCGGTCGGCGTCGTCAACTTCGCGGAGGATTTCGGCGGCGATGTCGTTGATGACGCGACCTATGCCGCCATGGTCGCCCGGGCGCGCGAGATATTCTCCGGATTTGCCAACTCGGTTGCCGGCGACTTCGATCTGAACGCGCTGAAGCTGGTCGGCACTTCCGGCACGGTCACCACACTGGCCGGCGTGTTCCTGAACCTGGTGCGCTATGACCGCGCCGCCGTGGACGGGCTGTCCATCCCGGCCCGCCGGATGACGGAGATTTCCGGTCATCTGCAGCGCCTGTCGCTGGCGGAGCGGGCGGAACACCCCTGCGTCGGGCCGGGGCGGGCGGATCTGGTGATTGGCGGCTGTGCGATCCTGCAGGCCATCCTCGATCTCTGGCCCGTGCCGGACATCACGGTGGCCGACCGTGGCCTGCGCGAAGGCATCCTGCTGCGCCTGATGCGCGAAGATGCGGCCCTGCTGGCCGCCGGAGACTGACGCGATGGCAAAGAATACCGCAGGCCCGCCGGGGGGCGGACGTGACGTCACCAAGCGCGTGAAGACGGCGCGCGGACGCAAGCTGTCATCGACACGCTGGCTGCAGCGGCAGTTGAACGACCCCTATGTCCAGGCCGCTAAGACCGAGGGCTATCGCTCCCGTGCTGCCTTCAAGATCATCCAGCTTGATGAGCGTTTCAGCCTGTTCGCCAAGGGGCAGCGCATCGTCGATCTGGGTGCCGCGCCCGGTGGCTGGTCGCAGATCGCCCGCAAGCGCATCGGCGATGGTGGCTCGGTACTGGCCGTGGACATCCTGGAAATGGAGCCCATGACCGGCGTCGAGATGATGCAACTCGACTTCACGGATGAGGGCGCGGATACCGAAGTCATGAATGCCCTCGGCGGGCAGGCCGACCTGGTGATCTGTGACATGGCGGCCCCGGCCACCGGTCACCGTCCCACCGATCACATCCGCATCGTTGCCATGGCCGAACTGGCCCATGACTTTGCCCGCCAGGTGCTCTCGCCGGGCGGCGGCTTCGTCGTCAAGCTGCTGCAGGGCGGTGGGGAGAACGATTTCCTGCTGCAGGTGAAACGCGACTTCAAGTCAGTCCGCTTCGCCAAGCCCGACTCCAGCCGCAAGGACTCGGCTGAAAGCTATCTGGTGGCCCAGGGCTTTCGGGGGAGCGGTGGAAACTAGGGCTGCTGTACCTTGGAACGTTGCTGAGTATCCCATGCCAGCCTTTTTGCTGCTGGTCGTGTCGTCACCATGAAATTGCAAATTTATTGGATGCCGAATATTATTAGCTAGATTGGTAACCTATTTTTCCGATTTTCGTAGGGAACCGAGAATGGATGTAAGGCAGTGCATTTTTGACGCACTTTTGCATGAATCGAACCAACTCAGAGAAGAAATAAGGCTTCTTCAGGGCGCGCAAAGACGGATGGTTTTTTCCGTAGTGGGTATTGTGGGGGCATCTGTTCCTATTGTCACATTGCTTCTAAATTTCGAGAGTTTTAGTAGCAGTCGAGAGCTTTATTTGGCAATTCTTTTTGTGTGCCTATCTACAATAGTTTTGATTTTTATGGGTATTTATCTTAGTTTTTATTTGAGTATTTCAAGAATTTCTGAATATTTGAACGAGAAAATTAGTGTAGATATCAACAAATTAATTGGAGATTCAAGTGAATTTCACGTTCTCATGTGGGAAAATTGGCTGAAAGAAAAATACAGAAATAGTATAGATGGGAAATTGATTGTGACATCTTCTGCAGTTGCGGAGTTCGGCTGTATGATGTTCATTTTCTTGATTTCGGAAGCTGTCTGGATGATCATAGCTTTTGATTTGGTTCAATTCCAAACATTCTTGGCGCCAATCATGATGGTTCACGCATTCTTTCTGATTTCAGCGTGTCTTGTTTCGGTTGCGGCCCTCAGGAAGGCAAGCGAATTACGTCGGCTTGAGGCATGCTAGCTCTGCTCTCCTGAATCCGGAGCGCTGAACCGATAGCGGAAGTCGCAATGCGCCGCGCCGGACATGATGGTCTGCGTGCGCTTGAACTCCACGTCCGGTGCGCCGACCTCTGCAATGTCGAAGTCGATGTCGCAGAGCAGGAAGCGTCCCAGTTCCGGCTCACCAAGCGCCTTGAAGAATTCGGCATAGGCGCAGCGGGTCACGTTGTACTCCCGCACAGTGTCTGTATCGGTGAGCATCTCGCGGTGGATGGCATCGCCGATGCGCGGTCGCATGTCGGCCCAGATGCTGTCCCATTGCGCGCGGGCATTGCCGCCCTTCTCCGCCCCGACGCGCCTGTGCAACTCGCGGGACCATTCGCGCAGGGCGTCCTCGATCAGGCGATCCCCTTCCGCCCGACCCAGCCGCTCGCGAATGGCCCGGACCACGGGCAGCAGGACCCTGGCCTGCAAGCGCACCTCGTCCAGCAGTGACAGTTCGGTATCGTGCGGGTTCTCGACCATGCCTGTGTTCCCCTTGTCATTCGCCGCAACAATCCGCGGAGATGCCTGAACAATCCATCCGACGATGGAGCCGCAATCAAACACCGGAACGACCTAGAACGTATAGGCGTCCAGGTTCAGGTCGCCGATTTCGAACAGCAGGCGGAAGGTCTGGATCAGGGAGTCATAGCGCGCGGCGGCGGCGCGGGACCGGGCGGCGTTCACTTCGCGCTCCGCATCCAGCACGTTGACGACGGAGTCGCGGCCCGCGCCACGCAGGCGCGTGCGGGCGACGAAGAGTTCGGAGGCGATGGCGGCGGCATTCTCAGCCAGCGCCTGACGCTCCCGCAAGGTCACCAGTGACTGCCAGGCCACCTCCACCCGTTTCGCGACCTCGCGACTAAGCGAGGCATGGTTTTCCATGGTCTCGGCGATGCGCTGCTTGGTGCGGCTGCTGGCGGCGACGGTGGCGAAGCCGTTGAAGATGTTCCAGTCGGCGCGGACGCCCACGAAAAGCTCACGGCGGTTGCCGGTGATGCCCTCCGAATCGTTCTCCAGTCCGCCCTCCGCCACCAGGTTCACGTCAGGCATGAAGTCGGCCATGGCGGACTTGTGCTGCTGGCGGGCTTCACCAATGCGCTCGGCGCTCTGCTTCATCGCCGGGTTGACCTGAAAGGCGCGGTCGATGGCCAGGTCGAGGTCCATCGGCAGCAGCACGTCGGGTGCCAGTGGCGGTTCCATCGATCCGATTTCCGGCGCGTGGTGGAACACGGCGACATATTCGGCGATGGCGTCACGCAACTGCCCCTCCAGCCGCACGCGCTGTTCCTTCGCGCCCTGCAGCCGCGATTTCGACTGCAGCACATCGACGGACAGGCCCGAACCGCGCCGCACCCGTTCGTCTTCCAGCGCGAGCTGACGGCGGATGGTGCCTTCGGTCTGGAGCGCGATGTCCACCAGTTCCGTCTGGCGCAACACGGAGAGGTAGGCTGTGGTGGCCCGCAACATCAGTTGCTGCTCCGCCCGCTCGACACCGAAGCCAGCCTGGAATTCACGATTGATCGCGGCCTTCAACTGGCCATCGGTCTCGAAACCGTCGAACAGTTTCTGCGTGACCTCGAAGCGCCCGATCTCGCGGGTCTGCACGACCGCGTCGCCACCTGCGTTGCGTCGCACCGGACTGTCGACATTCTCGTAGCCATATTCACCGGTCAGGCGCAGTTGCGGAAACAGCGGCGCGCGGGCTTCCCGCACCGCATTGCGGGCCTGGTCGAGACGCCGTTCCGCCGCGCGCACGTCCGGATGTGCGCCCATCAGTCCGCGCAGTTCATCAACCAGCGGTGCCGCAGAGACGGCACCCGCGAGGGGGAACAGGACGGAAGCTATGATCAGACCACGTATCAAACCGGCGCATCTTCCGCAGACGAGGGACATCGGGCTGTCGAATCAGCCTGATGCGAAACATGTTAGCAGGTGTATAACAAGCCCGCCTTCGGGTTAAGTAACACAT
>BQJF01000071.1 GCA_021604565.1 Minwuia thermotolerans
CCGCATCCGGGCGGACGGGCGCACCTTCTCCTACGTGCTCTGGCGCGGCGATGTGGAGATCAGCATCAGCCAGAACGACGTGCGCGCGATCCAGCTTGCCAAGGCCGCGCTCTATGCCGGTATCCGGCTGCTGATGGACAAACTGGAGGTCACGACGGTGGAACGGGTGCGGCTGGCCGGGGCCTTCGGCAGCTACATCGATCCCAAGTACGCCATGGTGCTGGGCCTGATCCCCGACTGCGACCTGAAACATGTCGCTGCCGTGGGCAATGCGGCGGGCACCGGCGCGCGCATGGCGCTGCTCAATCGCGGGCACCGCAGGGAGGTCGAACAGCTTGTGAAGGATGTGGAGAAGATCGAAACCGCGCTGGAACCGAAGTTCCAGCAGCATTTCGTCAATGCCATGGCCCTGCCCAACAAGGTCGAACCCTTTCCCCATCTGGCCGCAGCCGTGGATCTGCCCGCGCGACGTGACACGTCAGGTGACTGCGGTCCGGGCAGTGGCCGCCGCCGTCGACGCAGCCGCGAACGGAGCTGACACCGGACGAGGGGCGCTCTCCACCAGCCTCTTCGTTGGTGATAGCATCGCGGGGAGTCGCTTCCGGCGGTGACAGGACGCCGGATGGTTCTTGCGAGGTGCATCGAGATGACGATCAGATCCTGGCTGGTGACCATTGTGCTGGTCTCCGTGCTGATGACGCAGGCCGGTCCGGTTCAGGCAAGAGACCTTGCGCTGGAAGCCAGACTGACGGAGGCCTTCACCAGTGGTGAACTTCCCGGCCTGCACAGCGCGCTGATCATCCACAGGGGCGAGACCCTGGCCGAGCTCTATTTTCCGGGCGCTGACGAGAGCTGGGGCCAGGCACTTGGCGTGCGCGAACATGGTCCGGACAGCCTGCACGACCTGCGTTCCGTGACCAAGAGCATCACCAGCCTGCTCTATGGCATCGCCCTGTCGGAGGGTCTTGTGCCGTCGGTCGATGAACCTGTCGTCAGCCAGTTTCCGGAGTATGCCGATCTGGCCTCGGACCCGGCGCGACAGGCGATTCTGATCCGGCATGTGCTGTCCATGCGCATGGGTACGGCGTGGGACGAGAGTCTGCCCTACACCGATCCGCGCAACAGCGAGATCGCCATGGAACTGGCGCAGGATCGCTATCGCTACGTGCTGGAACAGCCGATCATCAGCACCCCGGGCGAACAGTGGAACTACAGCGGTGGTGCAACCGCGCTCATCGGGCGGCTGATCGCGAAGGGGGCGGGCATGCCACTCGACGCCTACGCGCGGGAGAGGCTGTTCGGGCCGCTGGGTATCTCGCACTTCGAATGGAAACGCGGCGGCGACGGCGAGCCTTCTGCCGCATCGGGCCTACGCATGACTGCGCCGGACCTGGCCCGCATCGGCCTGCTGATCCAGAACGGTGGACGTCACGCCGGGCGGCAGATCGTGCCCGAAGACTGGCTGAAACAGTCATTCAGGGCACGCGCAAGCCTGCGGAGCGGCCTGCGCTACGGCTTCTTCTGGTGGCTGCACCCGAAGGGCGATCCGCCACTGGGTGTCGCCGGTTTCGGCAATGGTGGCCAGCGCCTTTCCATCGGTCTGGAAAGCGGCCTGACCGTGGTGGTCTTCGCGGGCAACTATAATGATCCGCAGGCCTGGAAGATTCCGGTCAGGGTGCTGACCGACTTCGCCCTGCCTGCTGTCGGGAACGAATGAAGCCAGTCCGGATCAGGCCGGGTCGTCGCCGATCCAGGCGATGCGCAGGATGTTCGTGGCACCGGGCGTACCGAATGGCACGCCTGCGGTGATGACCAGCCGCTGACCGGGTTCTGCGAACCTGTCGCGCCGGGCCACGTGGCAGGCCTTGCTCACCATGTCGGCGAAGTTCTGGGCATCCTCCGTCACCGCCGAGTGCACGCCCCAGACCAGTGCCAGCCTTCGCGCGGTCTCGACCCGGGGTGTAAGGCCCAGGATCGGAGTTGACGGGCGCTCCCGCGCAGCGCGGAGGGCGGTGGAGCCTGATGTCGTGTAGGTCACGATGGCTGCGGCATTGATGGTCTCCGCCACCTGGCGGGCCGCCGCCGTGATCGCGTCGGAAGCGGTGGGTTCGGGTATCGCGTGGTCCGCCTCCAGAATGCCGCGATAGTGGTCATCACGTTCCACGCTGGCGATGACCCGGCTCATGGTCTCGACCGACAGGATGGGGTGGTCGCCGGACGCGGTTTCCGCCGACAGCATCACCGCATCCGCGCCGTCATAGACCGCCGTTGCCACGTCGGAGACCTCAGCCCGTGTGGGGAAGGGGCTGACCACCATGGATTCCAGCATCTGTGTGGCCACCACGACCGTCTTGCCCATGCGGCGCGCCCGGCGGATCAGTCGCTTCTGTGTTGCCGGGACCTCTTCGACCGGTGTTTCGACACCCAGGTCACCACGCGCCACCATGATGCCGTCGGCGAGTTCCAGGATCTCGTCGATATGCTCCACTGCTGCCGGCTTCTCGATCTTCGCCATGATGGCGGCGCGACCGGCGGCGAGCTTGCGGGCCTCGGCCACGTCATCGGGCTGCTGCACGAAGGACAGGGCGATCCAGTCCACCCCCAGGCCTGCGGCAAAATCCAGATCCTTGCGGTCCTTGTCCGACAGCGCGGCGAGCGGCAGCACCACGTCGGGCAGGTTCAGGCCCTTCCGGTCGCTCAGCCTGCCGCCGGTGATGACTTCCGTCTTTGCGCTGGAGCGACCACAGTCCACCACCCGCAGGCGGATCCGGCCGTCATCCAGCAGCAGGTTCGACCCGGCCTGCAGCGCCTTGAAGATCTCCGGATGCGGCAGGGGCGCACGTTTCTCGGTGCCCGGTGTGTCCTTCATGTCCAGCACGAAGGTCGATCCGGCGGTCAGTTCGACCGATCCCTTGGCGAAGGTGCCGACGCGGAACTTGGGCCCCTGCAGGTCGGCCAGCAGGCCGATGGGGCGGCCACGCGCTTCCTCCAGGCTGCGAACCACGCGGTGGCGGCGGCGATGGTCGGCATGGGTGCCGTGGCTGAAGTTGAGCCGGAAGACATCCACCCCGGCGTCGAACAATTCGGCGATCTTGTGCGCGGTCGAGCTGGATGGGCCCAGGGTGGCGAGAATCTTCGTCTGACGTTTACGGTGCAAGATACGGCTCCTCTGGTGGTCGGACGATGATGGCACGGAAATCATTCACATTCGTGTTGGTCGGGCCGGGACGGAACAGGGCACCAAGCGCATCAAGCGCCGGGCCCGCGTTATTCGCGGCAAGTGCCGCCGCCGGGCTGCTGCCATGATGCCCGTTCCACAGCGGTTTGTCCGTATCGACGAACGCGCCCGCCGCGTCGCCATTGCCGTCCAGCCCGTCGGTGTCCGCCGCCAGCGCCGTGATACCGCCGCAGCCATCGAGGACCAGCGCCAGTGCCAGGGCATACTCCTGGTTCGGGCCACCCTGGCCATCGCCCTTCACCGTCACTGTCAGTTCGCCGCCGGACAGCAGGATGGATGGCCGGTCCCTGTGCAGCAGCCTGCGGGCCATGTCGCCGTGGGCACAGGCCACGTCCCGGGCCTCCCCCTCCAGCCCGTCACCCAGCATGATCGGCTCCAGCCCCTCCGACACTGCCAGCGTCGCCGCGACGTCGAGCGCATCCTGCGGTCGTGCGATCAGGCGGTAGTCGGTGGCAGGCATGGGCGGTGCGGTGACATCAAGCCTCCCGCGCAGGTGGGCCATGACGGCCTCTGGCGGGTGGATGCCATAATGCGCGATCAGCGCCAGTGCATCGCTGGCATGGGACGGGTCGGCGACGGTGGGGCCTGAGCCGATGATGGCCGGATCGTCACCCACGACATCGGAAATCGCCAGCGTGACCAGCCGTGCCGGGGCTGCCGCACGTGCCAGTCCGCCCCCCTTCACGGCGGAGAGATGCTTGCGCACCGTGTTGATGTGCTGGATCGGCGCGCCGCAACGCAGCAAGGCCTGCGTCACGGCCTGTTTGTCAGCCAGTGTCAGACCCTCTGTAGGGGGCGCGCGCAGGACGGAACTGCCGCCGGTCAGGACACAGGTCCCGGGCGACAGCGACAGGTCGTCGGCAGGTGCCGTCAGCAGGGCGGATGCACCGCCGGACAGCAGGCAGACCACCAGATCGTCCGGCCCCAGCCCCCGCACCATCTCCAGAATGCGCCTTGTCGCGGCGATGCCGCTCTCGTCGGGCACCGGATGAGAGGCCTCGACCACCTCGATCCGTTCCGTCGGCATGGCAAAACCGTAGCGGGTGATCACCAGGCCGGACAGGTCATGCTGCCAGGCTTTCTCGAACGCCTGGGCCATGGCTGCCGCAGCCTTTCCGGCGCCGACAACGACCGTGCGACCCTTCGGCGGCTCCGGCAGGTGGTCGGGCACGCAACGGGAAGGATGCACCCGCGCCACTGCCTCCTGGAACAGCCGCTCCAGCAGCGCGCGGTCATTGATCTTGGCGTTCATGTCTCGCGGGCCATTGCGGTCAGTTGCGGAGTGACCAGAATAGGGAGTGCCGGTGTCGGCTGGCAATGGTGGCGGGCAGAAAGCGAAAGGCTGGGCAGGTTGACTGATCGGACACGGCACGGTGATGAAGCCGGGAAGCAGGGGACCTTCTTCTGCGTCGATGCCCATACCTGCGGCAACCCGGTGCGCGTGGTCGCAGGCGGTGCGCCGGTGCTGCACGGAGACACGATGATGGCGCGGCGGACGGACTTTCTGGCCCACCACGACTGGATCCGTACCGGACTGATGTTCGAACCCCGTGGGCATGACGTCATGTCCGGATCGATCCTGATGCCCCCGACGCGCGACGACTGCGATATCGGCATCCTTTTCATCGAGGTCTCCGGCTGTCTGCCGATGTGCGGCCATGGCACCATCGGCACGGTGACGGTGGCGCTGGAACGCCATCTGGTGCAGCCGAAGGTGCCGGGGACGCTTTCGCTCGACACGCCTGCCGGGCGGGTCGTCGCGACCTGCGAAATGGACGGGGAACGCGTGACCTCGGTCCGGATCACCAATGTGCCTGCGTTCCTGCATTCCCGGGATGTGACCGTCGATGTGCCCGGTCTGGGACAGGTGACGGTCGATATCGCCTATGGCGGCAACTTCTATGCGATTGTCGAGCCTCAGGCGGCGTTCCGCGATCTGGCCGATCATCCGGTCGACTGGCTGGTGGCGCAGGGCAATGCGCTGCGGGATGCATTGAACCGCACGGTCAGCGTCAGCCATCCCGACGATCCGGCCATCCAGGGGGTCAGTCACGTGATGTGGACAGGCGCGCCGACGGTATCCGGTGCGGATGCGCGCAACGCGGTCCTCTATGGCAAACGGGCCATCGACCGCTCGCCCTGCGGCACCGGCACTTCGGCCCGGATGGCGCAACTGGTGGCGCGCGGGCGGCTGTCGGTCGGCGATGATTTCGTTCATGAATCGATCATCGGATCGCTGTTTCATGGCCGGGTGGAGGCTGCGACTGCGGTCGGCAGTCAGCCCGCGATCATCCCTTCTGTCAGCGGGACAGCCCATGTCACTGGACTGAACACCATCATGATCACGTCAGACGACCCCTATGCCCATGGCTTTCAGCTTGCCTGATCTGTAAGGGTTTCAGGCAGCATGAGCGGGATCAGTACATTCTGGGTGGCACACGAGACCGGGCAGTCCGCTACCGGCAACCAGATCCGTGTGCAGCAGATGGCGATCCTGTCGCGTCGCACCCCGGTGATCTTCATTGCGGTTGCCGCCAATGCACTGCTGACCGGCGGTGTGGCCGGGTCGGTTCAACTGCCGGAGTTCGCGCTGGTCTGGACCACCATCATGGTGGCGCTTTCCATGGCGGGCCTCTATCGCTGGGCGGTGCGCCGACGCAAGCAATCGCCCGAGCGTGTCAGCGAGCGTGGTCCCCGACGCATCGCGATCGCGGCCACCCTGCAGGGTACGATCTGGGGGATCGGCTGCGCCATCATGTTCCCGATAATGCCGGGCATGGAGCAGATGCTGATCGGCATCGTGCAGGCGGGCATGGCAGCCGCCGGGGCCTCCATCCTCGCGACCCTGCCTGCGGCTTCCATCGGCTACACAGTCGGCTGTCTGCTGCCCTTTGCCGTGCGCATGGCCCTGCACGACGATGTGCTCAGCCTGTCCCTGGCGGCGATGACGCTGATCTATACGGTGGCCCTGCTGGCGACCGCGCGCAGTTTCTACATCTCCTTCGTCGACAGCGTGCGCGGGCGGGTGGCGACGGAGCGGCTGCTGACCGAACTCTCCGGCGCGCGCCAGGACCTGCTGGATGCCATCGCCAGCTCGACCGAGGGCTTCGCCCTGTTCAATTCGGAGGGCGGTCTGGTCGTTGCCAACGACCGGTTTGCCGAACTGCTGCGACTGAAGCAGGAAGTTGCCCGTTCCGGTCGCAGCTTCGAGGATCTGCTGAAGGGAGCGAAAGGAGAGATTGCGCCTGAATGGATCAGGTCACAGGTCGCCCGGTACCATGCCTGTGACGGCCAGCAGGTGGTCGCCGTGCCGGATGGACGCTGGCTGGGCATCGGGCACAGGCGGGCCGGGCGGGGCGGTGTCGTGACCACGCTGATCGATCTCACCGTGTTCAAGCAGAACGAGGCGGAACTGATCCGTGCCAAGGTGGCGGCCGAGTCAGCCAATTCCTCGAAATCCGAATTCCTGGCAATGATGAGCCACGAATTGCGGACACCCCTGAACGCCATTCTGGGGTTTGCCGAGATCTTCATGAACGAGATGTTCGGCCCGCACAGCGACGAGCGCTACCGCATCTACGCCACCGACATTCACGAGGGCGGGCAACACCTGCTGCACGTCATCAACAACATCCTTGATCTGTCGAAGGTCGATGCCGGACGGTTCGAACTGAACGTCGATGACTGCAATCTGGGTGACCTGGCGGATTCCGTGGTCCGGCTGATGCAGGCGAAGGTGGACGAGGCCGGACTGGATCTGGTGGTGGAAGCGCCGGAGGGTCTGCCAACGATCCTGGGCGATCAGCGGGTCATCCGGCAGATGATCCTGAACCTGCTGGGCAATGCGATACGGTTCACGGATTCCGGTGGCAGGATCACGATCAGCATCACAGCGAAACCTTCGGGCGATCAGACACTCACCGTCAGCGATACCGGAATCGGGATCGCAGCCAAGGACATTCCGCGTGTCCTGGAACCCTTCGGCCAGGCAGATGCGGGACTGTCGCGCAGGCAGGATGGCACCGGACTGGGCCTGCCACTGGTGCAGTCCTTCATCGCGCTGCACGGCGGCACCCTTGATCTCACGTCGGAGCCGGGTGTCGGCACTGTCGTGACGCT
The DNA here is from genome assembly GCA_021604565.1 of Minwuia thermotolerans. GTDB lineage: Bacteria > Pseudomonadota > Alphaproteobacteria > Minwuiales > Minwuiaceae > Minwuia > Minwuia thermotolerans_A. The sequence goes on from BQJF01000071.1 coordinate 7,358, forward strand.
GCACTTTCCGGCTGGTGGCGTGACGGATGAATCAGCAGATTCTGCCAGTTGATTGCAGAAGTGCGGCCTGAATCACCCGAAAAAACGACCGCGTTAATCACTGCTTCACCCTTCGGATACCCAACGTTAACGAACGTCCGTCCACGATTAACCTCACGTCAGGCAGAAGCGCCTGCACGAAGGAGGACTTGAAATGGGACGTTATGATCCGACTATTCCGAAGGAGCTTCTGATCCGCGCGGAGCGTGGTGAGAAGGGTGCCCAGTACACTCTGGGTCTTTACTACGCGACCGAGGACACCAGCGCCGAGTGCCTGATCCTTGCCCACATGTGGTTCAACATCGCCGCCATTGCCGGTGACGCCCGTGCCCGCACGGAGCGCAAGGAAATGGCCGAAATGATGAGTGCCGCGGAGATTGCCGAGGCCCAGAAGCGTGCCCGGGCCCAGATACAGGCACAGCGCGGCTGAGACTATCGTCTGGTCCGACGCAGATCCTGCTCAGGTGTCGAACAGGCCGCCTTCCCGCATCGTGCGCAAGGCATTGGTGGTAGCCTCCGCCAGCCGTTCCACCTCCTCCGTTCCGGTTGCGGTCGAGACACAGCCGAGACCATAGGGCGTCGAATAGATGCCTGATGAAACAAGATGCCGGAACAGGTGCTCGTTCCGCTGTCCCTCCTGCCCCTGCGGATGGGTATCGCGATAGGTCGTCATCGCACGGCCATGGGTGTGAAACCGGAACAGCGAGCCGCTGCCGGTGACCTGGCCCGGCACATTGGCCACCCGGATGGCTTCCCGCAGGCTCTCCCGACACAGTTCCCCCATGCGGTTCAGATCCTCCACTGCGTCCTCTGTCCAGTTGGCCATCGCGGCACGTCCCGCCACCATGGTCATCGGATTGGCGTTGAAGGTGCCGCCGTGCGGCAGCCGGGCCTTGGCACCATCCACTTCGAACACCTGCATCACCTCCCGCCGTCCGGCGATGGCACCCACCGGCAGTCCGCCGCCGATGATCTTGCCCAGCGAGGAGATATCGGGCCGGATACCCAGTATCGCGTGACTGCCGCCATAGGCCTGGCGGAAGGCAATGACCTCATCGAAGATCAGCAGCGCACCGGACCGTTCCCGGAACCGCGACAGCATGTCGAGGAAGGCCGCTGTCGGCGGCAGCAACCCGACCTGGGTCGAGACCGGATCGAACAGGACGCCCGCCAGCTCATCCGCATGGGCGTCCAGAATGGCCTCCGCCCGTTCCGGATCGTTGAAGGGGATGACGACCACGTCCGACAGCACACCCTGCGGGGTGCCGTGGCTGTAGGGGACGCTGTTGGGCTGTTCCTCCGGTCCCCAGCTTTCCGGTCCGGCGGACAGGGACACTTCGGCGAAGTCGTAGGAGCCGTGATAGGCCCCCTCGCACTTCGCGATCTTGGGGCGACCGGTGAACGCGCGGGCGGCCTTGATCGCATTCATGACCGCTTCGGAGCCCGAATTGCAGAACCGGATCATGTCGAAGCCATCGACCCGTGCCGTCAGCATCTCCGCCAGCTCGACCTCCGCCTCCGTCGCGAAGGCGAAGGCGGTGCCGCGCCCGACCTGCTCCTGCAGCGCGGCTACCACGTCCGGGTGGGAATGGCCGTGGATCAGGGAGGTGTAGTTGTTGTTGAAATCGATCAGCTCATTGCCATCGACATCGGTGACGCGCGACCCGAATCCCTTCTGCACATAGATCGCGTGCGGCGACAGGCGGATGGTGGAACGGCTGCCGCCGTCGGGCAGCACCGCCATCGCGCGCTGGGTCAGCTTGGCGGAGCGGGAGTCGGGATCTGGATACATGGCGCCCTCCTGTTGGCCGGGCGGTCAGTGTTTGGCACCTGACGCCGGATCGCAAGGGGCGGGTACGCAGGTCTGCTCAGATGATGCCGCGCTCCACCACCGAGCGATTGGCGGCGATCCTGTCGTGGCTGAACAGCCCGAGGTCCAGACTGACGCTGCGGCCCTGCAGCAACCATTCCGCCAGTGCCCGCCCGACCGCCGGGGCCTGCTGCACGCCATGACCGGAGAACCCATTGGCAAAGTGGAAGTTCGTGATCTCCGCGTGCGGCCCCAGAACGGCGTTTTGATCGAAGCTGTTGTAGTCGTAGAACCCGCCCCATGCACCGGTCATGCGCAACGCTTCGAAGGCGGCTGACCGGTTCGCCAGGGCAGGCCAGCAGCGCCCTTCGAGCTGGTCGTAGTCCGGGTCGAGACTGCCACCGTCGGGGTCCGGTTCGCCGGGCAGGGGGGAGGAGCCGGTGAGAAAGCCATTGCCCTCCGGTCTTACATAGACGCCGCTGGGATCGACGATCAGCACCGGATCGGTTGGTGGGGTCGGTGTGGTCACGTGAAAGACCGTGCGCTTGCGCGGCACCACCGGCAGCGCGATCCCGGCCATGGCGGCAATGGCCCCGGCCCAGGGCCCCGCCGCGTTCACCACCTGACCGACAGCCAGGGTCTCCCCAACGGCGAGCGACAGCTCCGAGACACGGTTGTCGGCGCACCGGATTGCCGTGACCCTGTCCTGCAGGAACGCCGCGCCTGCACGTCGCGCGCCCCTGCGAAAGGCCTGCAACAGTGCATGCGGGTCCAGCCAGCCCTCGTCCCGCAGGCCATGTGCTGCCAGAGCGATGTCGTGCACCCGGATCCACGGAAAGCGCTCACTGACATCGTCGGGGGAAAGCAGCGCCACGGGTGATCCGGTCGCCTGTTGTGTAGCGACGTTGCTGCGCAGCGCCTCCGCTCCCGCCTCCGTGGCCAGGAAAAGGTACTGGCCGTCGCGGAACTGCACGTCCGGTGTCTCGTCCTCCGGCAGGTCGATGTGGTTGCGGATGTGGCGCACGAACTCCAACCCGAAGCGGGAGAGCAGGATGTTCTCGGGCATGGAAAACTGCTGGCGCAGCGATCCGAGCGAGCGGCCCGTCGCGCCCTCCGCATAGGTCGGGTCCGGCTCGATCACCGTCACCGATCCCGGAAAGGCGAAGTGTGCCTTCAGCCACCAGGCGATGGCCGAGCCGATAACGCCACCGCCGATGATGGCGATGTCGCTCGACCGGGTCACACGCCCTCCTCCAGCAGCTTTCGTCGCCGCAGGATCTCGGCAATGCGCCGACGCGGCACGGTCTCGATGGCCGGATGTGCCAGCGCGGCGTTGATCCGTCGGGGGCCGATCAGGTCGAAGTGGGCCTTGTAGCGGCCCGGATACTGGTAGAATGCGGGATGGCAGCCCAGCGCCAGCGCCACCGGCAGCAGTTCGTGATAGGCCGCTTCGCCATGCTTGTCTGACAGCAGATGCGCCGTGATTCGTCCGTCAGGCAGGCGGCGCGGCCGGTCCATCACCACCATGTCGCGGTTCCGTCTTCGACCGGAGCCGTCAGTTCATGTAGTCCGGTTCCTGCTTCTGCAGCATCCGCCGCAGCGCCCCGAAGTGCCGCTCCGCGATCAACGGGCGTTCCTCCGCCATCTGCTGTGCTGTCATCCGCTGGACGTCTTCGGGGATCGTCCGGAGCTTGCCACCTGTGGAGCGCGCCAGCACCTGGAACATGGCCGCGCGTTCCAGATAGTAGAGGTCGGTGAAGGCCTCCCCCACCGATGCGCCGGTCATGGTCACGCCATGGCTTGCCATCATCAGCACCGCGCGGTTGCCGAGCTTGGAGGCTATGCGTTCGCCCTCCGCGATTTCCAGCGAGAGGCCGTTGTATTCGGTGTCGTAGGCGATGCGGTCATGAAAGTTCAGGGCGTTCTGTTCGCACATCTTCAGTTCGCCATCTTCCAGCAGGGTCAGGGCGGTGGCGTAGGGCATGTGGGTGTGCAGCACACAGGCCGCGTTCGGGGCCGCGACATGGATACCGCGATGGATGGTGAAGGCCGTGTCCTCCACCACCTCGTCCCCCTCCAGCACATTGCCCTTGTCGTCCAGCAGGACCAGGGAAGAGGCCGTGATCTCCGACCAGTGCCAGCCGTAGGGGTTGATCAGGAAGCGGTTGCCGCGCACCACGCCGTCCTCGTCCGGTACGGCGAGGGAGAAGTGGTTGCAGACCCCCTCGTTCAGGTCCAGACGCGCCGCCCAGCGCAAGGCACAGGCCAGGTCCTGCCTCATCTCCTGCATGGTCTGTGTCATGGCTCCGGTCTCCCTGCTGATGGGTTGCGTCGCGCAGTTTGCCGCAGTTTCGTTGCGACTGAAACCTGTGTTGCGACCTGACCGGCCTGCTGGCGACACAGCGGGTCGCGATCAGGGCTTTTCCCGCAAGCGCGCGCGACGGACTCTGGAAGGAGATTTCAGGAAGGAACCGGAGAGGAAGCCATGCCAGGCGAGAGAATGATGGACGCGGCGCAGACACCGGACTTCGATACCTACCCCGTGGCGGAAACGGTCCGCACCGCGACCACCGACGGGCGCATCCTGACCCTGGAATGGTCCGACGGTCTCACCAGCCGCTACCACGCGATCTGGCTGCGCATGAACACCTGTGATCCGGAGACCTTCAATCTGGACACGCGCGAGATCACGCGCAGCCCGCTGGACCTGCCGTCGGAGGTGCGCATCGAAAAGGTCTCCGTGAGATCTGACGGGGCCGTCGGTCTGGTGTTCCAGCCGGAAGGGCACGCGGCGCTGTTCGATCCCGGCTGGTTGCGGCTGCATGACTATTCCAATGGCGGACGGCAGGACGATGCGGCAGTAGAGAAGGTTCACTGGACCACGGCGGAATGCCCGGAGCCGCCGACGTTCGATGGCTCCGATATTCTGAACGATGATTCGACGTTCACTGCGTTCCTGACCGCTGTGGCAAGTCATGGGCTGGCGCGGTTGCGCAATGCACCGGCCGACCCGGACTTCGCGGAACGGTTCGCCGGCCGCATCGGCGTCATCCGCGACAACAACTTCGGTCGCATCTGGAACGTGCGTGTCGAGCCGGGGTCGGGCAGCAACGCCTATACGGCGCTGGAACTTGCCCCGCATGTCGACCTGGCGACCCGCGAATACCAGCCCGGACTGCAGGTCCTGCACTGCGTCGAGAACACCACGCGCGGCGGGCGGGCCATGATGATCGACGGCTTTCGCGTGGCCGAGGATCTGCGGGCCGAGGCACCGGAGGCCTTCCGCCTGCTGACCACAGTGCCATGGCACATGTCGAACCGGGCCGCCGACAGCGACTATCGCTGGAATTCCCCCGCCATCGTGCTGGATCAGGCCGGGCAGATCGCGGAGATCAGGAGCATCTATTTCCTGCGCGGGCCGCTGAACGCGCCGTTCGATCTGGTGGAGGACCTCTATGCGGCGGACAGGCTGCTGCACGAAAAGCTGCTGGACCCGCGCTACCGGATGCTGTTCGACTATCTGCCCGGCGATCTGATGCTGTTCGACAACCGGCGTATCCTGCACGGGCGGGAGGCCTTTGATGCCGCAGAGGGTAGACGCTGGCTGCGCGGCTGCTATCTGGAGCGGGAAGAGCTTGAATCGGCCCTGCGCATGGCCGCCCGGAGGCGGCGCGCTGCCGAGTGACACTGACGAGACTGCAACTGACCGAAGGAGCGATGATCCATGGCTGACCTGAAGAACCGGCAGGGCTTTTCGACCCGCGCCATCCATGCAGGCCAGCGGCCGGACCCGACGACGGGCGCGGTTATGATGCCGATCTACGCCACGTCGACCTATGTTCAGGAAAGCCCCGGCGTCCACAAGGGCTATGAGTACAGCCGCAGCCAGAACCCGACCCGTCAGGCGCTGGAGGCCTGTGTCGCGGATCTGGAGAATGGCGCACATGGTCTGGCTTTCGCCTCCGGTCTCGCGGCAATGGGTACGGTGCTGGAACTGCTCGACAGCGGTGACCATGTCATCGCCATGGATGATCTCTACGGCGGCAGCTATCGCCTGTTCGAGAATGTCAGGAAGCGCTCGGCGGCACTGGACTTCAGCTTCGTCGATCTGTCGGATCCGGCGCAGTTCGAGGCCGCGATCACGCCGAAGACCCGCATGGTCTGGGTGGAAAGCCCGACCAATCCGCTGCTGAAACTGGTGGACCTTGCCGCCATCAGCCGCATCGCGAAGGCCAACAACATCCTGATGGTCTGCGACAATACCTTCGCCACGCCCTACTGCCAGCGCCCGCTGGATTTCGGCGCCGACATCGTCGTCCATTCCATCACCAAGTATCTCAACGGCCATTCCGACGTGGTCGGTGGCGTGGTCGTCATCGGCGACAATCCGGACCTGAAGGACCGCCTGTTCTACCTGCAGAACGCGGTCGGCAGCATCCTGGGCCCCTTCGACAGCTTCCTGGCGCTGCGCGGCCTGAAGACCCTGGCCCTGCGGATGCGCCAGCACTGCGAGAGCGCCATGACCGTGGCGCAGCATCTGGAGGCCCATCCGAAGATCGAGCGGGTGATTTATCCAGGCCTCAAGAGCCACCCGCAGCATGATCTGGCGAAGGGGCAGATGGATGCCTTCGGCGGCATGATCACGGCCTTCATCAAGGGCGACATCGAAGACGCGCGGAAGTTCCTGGAGCGCTGCGAGATCTTCGCGCTGGCGGAGAGCCTGGGCGGCGTCGAGAGCCTGATCGAGCATCCCGCGATCATGACCCACGCCTCCGTCCCGCGCGAGGTCCGGGCCGAACTGGGCATCTCCGACACCCTGATCCGTTTCAGTGTCGGCGTGGAGAATGTCGAGGATCTGCTGGCCGAGATCGACTCGGCACTGGCATAGCTCAGGCCGGGGGCCGACCCTGCTGGTGCAACTGGCGCATGTCGCCGATCTCATCAACCCAATCTAGGGCGGACCGACACCAGATCTGGATCGACGGGCGCAGGTCGTTGCGCTGGCGCGCGGTGCCGAGACGCAGGGAATAGGCATCCGGGTCCACCGGGGCGCTGCCATGGATCGAGGTGCCGCATTCCGGACAGAAGGACAGGGCGCGCTGGCTGCCGCTCTCGGCGGTCTTGATGAAGACCTTCAGCTTGCCGCTCAGGAGTCTGAAGTCCGGTGCGGGCACCAGGACGCCATAGCGGAAGGCGGTGCCGCTGTTGATCTGGCAATCGGTGCAGTGGCAGATGGCGATCCTGTCCGGGTCGATCTCGGCCTCGTAGGTGATGTGGCCACAGAGGCAGGCGCCGTCGATCTTCATCTTCGTCATAGTGTTCACTCCGCCGTGGGAACTCTCGTGCCCAAAGTGCCGCGCCGCAGCGCGTCCACCAGTTCGGCCCGCCGTTCCAGCGTCGCGCGCTGGTTGACGTAGCCCTTGTCAGTGATCTCGTTGGCGTCGATGGAAGGAGGGGCGGCCATCAGCACGAAGCGGTCGATGCGGGTGGACGAGGCTGGATTGGCCGCGTTCCAGGCTGCCAGCTTCTCCGCGATGGCGGCATTCACCTTGGCCGAGGCACAGAGTGCCTCCGGATCGTCGCCTGCCTCCGGGTCCAGTCCGGCGACGGCGGCCATGGCGGGCCAGATCAGCAGGCCGATGCGGTCCGTGTCATGGCCGGTCACCACCACGTCCTGCACCAGCGGGGAGCAGGCCCCGACCGTGCCGACGCGCAGCGCGCCGACGCTGACCCAGGTGCCGGTGGTCAGCTTGAAATCCTCCGCCACCCGTCCGTCGAACAGGACACCGGCTGACGGATCGTCCGGGTCGGCAAGCAGCCCGGCGTCACCCATGCGGTAGAAGCCCTCCTCATCGAAGGCAGCGGCGGTGAGGTCGGGACGGTCATGATAGCCGGGGGTGATGTTCGGCCCCCGAAGGCGCAGTTCGTACTTGGCACCGCTGGGCTGGAACTTCAGCTCGCACCCCGGGACCGGCAGGCCGATGTTGCCCGCGCGCGGAATGGAGAAATGGACCAGGGTGGCCAGCGGCGCGGTCTCGGTCGATCCCCAGGCCGACAGCATCAGCGGGCGGGGATGGCCTGACAGGTCCGCCACCCGCTCCAGCCGGTCCCAGAGGTCCTGCGGCAGGGCGGCGGCGGCATAGAAGATCGCCTTCAGGTCGCGGAAGAAGCAGTCACGCAGGTCCGCGTCCTGCTCCAGCGCCGGCAGCAGGGCGGCGAAACCGGCAGGCACGTTGAAATAGAGATTCGGACTGGCGAGGCGCAGGTTCTCGACCGTGCGCCCGATCAGCGGCGGCGCGGGCTTGCCGTCGTCGATGTGGAAGGTGCCGCCGTTGAACAGCGCGAGGTTGAAGCAGAAGTTGCCGCCGAAGGTATGGTTCCACGGCAGCCAGTCGACCAGTACCGGTGCCATGTCCCGCACGAACGGCCAGGCGACCGCCAGCATGGCCTGATTGGCGCAGAGCATCCGGTGCGTGTTGATCACCCCCTTGGGCATCCCGGTGGAGCCGGAGGTGAACAGGATCTTGGCGACCGCGTCCGGTGCGATGTCCACGTCGGGCGCGGTCCCTGCGGTTTGGATCGCCGCCAGATCGGCGCTGGTCATCACCGTTTCGAATCCCTGTTCCGCCAGCGCCTTGAGGGCCGGGCCGAACGGGGCTGCGTCCTCCACCCAGATCAGGCCGGGGCGGGTCAGGTCGGTAATGTGGCGCAGCTTGGCGTGATCGGCGCTCATCAGGCTGTAGGCGGGGGAGACGGGCACGGCGGGAACGCCTGCCAGTACAGCACCCAGCGTCATCAGGGCGTGGCCGACGGAATTGCCCGAGAGGAGCATCAGGGGACGTTCGGGACCGAGGCCCGCTGTCAGCAGATGGTGCGCAATGCCTGCGGCACGGGCATGAACCTCCGCATAGGTCAGCGTCTGCCAGCCGTCACCGTCACGTCCTGCCAGAAAGGTCCGTTCGCCGTTTGCTCCGGCCTGCGCGGTCAGCACCGCGCCGAGGGTTGCCGGGTAGTCGCCGAGCGGCACAGGGGAGCGCAGGATCATGGCGCCATCGTCGCGCCGTTCCAGCTCGGCCCGCTGTGCAAGAAACCGAAGTCCGTTCAAGGTCACGTCTGTCATGCTGTCCCTCCCACCCCAGACTGTCCTGATGCCATGACAGGGGCGGTGCGGCAAGGACGGGCTGGCTCGACAGTCCGGAGCGAACAGGGTACACGCGAAACCATGGAACATGACCTGACAGCGCCAGCCGGGGAGGCGGTCTTCGTGATCGCGGAGGCGGGGGTGAACCACAATGGCGACCCGGCGCTGGCGGCGGACCTGGTGGTGGCGGCGAAGCAGGCCGGGGCCGACGCGGTGAAGTTCCAGAGCTTCGACCCCGATGCGCTGGTCAGTGCAGGCGCGGAGACCGCAGCCTACCAGAAGCAGGCCACGGGCAGCGACGACCAGCAGGCGATGCTGCGCGGGCTGGTGCTGGATGTGCCGGCGCATCAGGCCCTGTTCGCGCAATGCGCTGACCTGGGGATCGAGTTCATCTCGACCCCTTTCGATGCCGGATCGGCGGACATGCTGGTCCGGCTGGGGGTGAAACGACTGAAGGTCGGTTCCGGTGATGTCACCAACATCCCGCTGCTGCGCTATCTCGCGACCTTCGGCCTGCCGGTGATCCTGTCCACCGGCATGGCTGACCTGGCTGAGATCGACCGGGCCATTGCCGCACTGGCGCCGCTGCAGGAGCGGATCAGCCTGCTGCACTGCGTCTCGGCCTATCCGACACCATTGGCGGATGCGAACCTGCTGGCGATCCGCACGCTGGAGGCCTGTTACGCCCTGCCCATCGGCTATTCAGACCATACCCTCGGCATTCATGCCGCGCCTGCCGCGGTGGCGCTGGGTGCGCGCATCATCGAGAAGCATCTGACGCTGGATCGCGGCCTGCCCGGACCCGACCACGCCGCATCGCTGGAACCGGAAGAGTTCGCGGAGATGGTGACCGCGATCCGGGCGGTGGGAACCGCGCTGGGTGACGGGGTGAAGGCCCCGCGCGGCAGCGAGCTTGATACCCGCCGGGTGGCAAGGCGGGGCCTGAAGGCGGCGCGCGACATGGGGGCCGGAACCGTGCTGCGGCTGGAGGATATTGCGGTTCTGCGGCCCGAGACCGGGATCGCGCCGCACCTGATCGACGATCTGCCGGGCCGGACGCTGCGGCATCCCCTGAGTCAGGGCGCGCCGATCCTGCCGGAAGATCTTGAATGAGTGGTCCGGTTGGCAGACGCCGGATTGTCTATGTCACCGGCACCCGCGCCGACTATGGCCTGATGCGCGAAACCCTGCGCCGCATCGATGCCCATCCGGCGCTCGACCTCAGCCTGTTCGTCACCGGCATGCACCTGCTGCCGGCCTATGGGGAGACGGTGCAGGAGATCGTGGCGGATGGCCTGTCGGTCGCCGCCCGCTGGCCGGTCGAACTGAGTGGTTCCGACGGCGGCGAGATGGCACTGGCGGTGTCGGAAACCCTGCGCGGCTTCGTCGAGACCTTTCGCGATGCCCCGCCGGACATGGTGCTGTTGCTCGGCGACCGGGGGGAGATGCTGGCCGGGGCCATCGGTGCACTGCATCTCGGCTGTGCCACGGTCCACGTGCATGGCGGGGAACGCTCCGGCACGGTGGATGAGCCGGTGCGCCATGCCATTTCGAAGCTGGCGCATTTCCACCTGACCGCAACGGTGCAGGCCGCGACGCGGCTGCGCCAGATGGGGGAGGATGACTGGCGCATCCGCACCGTGGGCGCGCCGGGGCTGGATGATCTGGCGAACCGCGATGCGGTGGACCGCCCTGTGCTTGCGGAGGGCGTCGGGTTCGATCCCACCCGCCCCATCGCCGTGGCGGTGTTTCATCCGGTGGTGCAGGACGGCGCGGATGCGGCCCGGCAGATGCAGACCATGCTCGACAGTCTGCTGGCGGCGGAGGTTCAGGTGCTGGCGCTGGCACCCAACGCCGATGCCGGCGGTTCGGGGATCGCGGACGTGATGCAGCGGATTGGTGCCGCCCACCCGGATCAGGTCCGGCTGATCGACCACCTGCCGCGCGGGCGCTATCTGGCCTGGCTTGCCGCTGCGGACCTGCTGATCGGCAATTCCTCCAGCGGGATCATCGAGTCCGCCAGTCTCGGTATTCCCTGCGTGAACCTTGGCGACCGCCAGATGGCGCGGGACCGCAATACCAACGTGATCGACGTGCCGGACATCGGGGCGCAGGCGGTATCGTCCGCCATCGCGACGGCCTTGCAGCAGGGACGGCAGCACTGGCCCAACATCTGGGGCGATGGTCGCACGGCACCGCGCGTTGCCACCTTTCTGGCGGCGGTTGATCTGAACCCCGCCGTCTTCAGGAAACTCAACAGCTACTGACCACGCCGCAGGCCCATGACGGCGCTGCGTGCGTCGCGGTTCACGGCGACGGCAATGGCGATGCCGAGAAGTCCACCTGCCAGCAGCGCGATCAGACCGGTTGTCGCCGTACTGCCCTCGAACCGCTGCTCGACCAGGATCGGGACAGCCATGGCGACCGTGGCCAGTATTGCAGTGATCCACGTTGGTGGCTGGGCGAGCATCGCCGCCATGGGAACGTCCCGGCGTGCCGTCTTCAGCAACAGATAGACACTGCTGACGAACGCCCCGAAGACCGCCGCGAGCATCAGATGCATCAGCGTCCCGCCCATCGCCTTTACTGCCAGCGCCGCGATCAGGAAGGCAATGAACCCCAGCCCCTCACCGAGCATGGGTGATCGGGTATCGCCCATAGCATTCAGCACCCGACGATAGAAGACATTCAGGCCCAGCGGGATCAGGCTGATCGCATAGATCGCGGTCAGGTTGGCGATGACGGACAGTTCGCCCGGCGTGATCTCGCCCCAGCCGAAGACCAGTGTCGTGACCAGGTCCCGGCTGAGAACCAGCGCGCCGAAGGCCATGACCGACAGCACCAGGATCCAGGTCTGGCCCTGCCGCACGAGGCCGAGGAAGGCGGCACGGTCCTGCTCCGCGCCGCCCGGTGCCAGGCTGGCCAGTCGCGGCAGCAGGATGATGGTCAGGGTCATGATGACGACGCCGAGCGGCAGCAGCACAAGGCGGGTGGCATAGTTCACGCCCGCCAGCGCGCCGATGCCGAACAGGGTCGCGAAGGCCCGCAGCGCGAACGGGTAGAAGAAGACAACGGACTCCGCCGCCGATGTCTGCGCCATGCCCAGGATCATCCGGCGGTCGACCAGCCATGGTGTGAAGCTCAGGCCGCCGAAGGCGCGTCGGCCGATGGCCGCCATCTGGATCAGCCAGCGCAGCAGCACACCGCCGATCACCGCTGCAGCCAGCCAGGCCACGGACCCGTCCTGCCCGTCCACCAGCAGGGCGACGATCAATACCGCATTGATGACCGCAGTGCCGATGGCCGACAGGAAGAACCGGTCTTCAGCCTGCAGCCACGCGATGGTCACCGCGTTGATGGCCGCGACCGGGGCAGCCAGAATGACCAGCGGCAGCAGGTCGATGGTACGTTGCCGGGCGACGGCGTCGAACCCGGGGGCCAGCAGATCGACCATGCCCGAACGCACCGCGATCAGCAGCAGCGCAAGCAGGCCGATCATCCCGAAGATCGCCAGACTGGCCTGGAACAGAAGCTGACTGGCCACGCCCGCGCGCTGCCTGAAGGCCACGACCAGAACCGCCGTGACACCGCCCGCCCCCAGTACATTGATCAGGAAATCCGGCAGACCGACCAGGAAGACGGCAATATCCGCCTCCCGCCCCAGCCCGAACGACGCCGCGATCGTCGCCTCCCGCCCGAACCCCAGCAGCCGCCCGATCAGCAGCGCCAGGGCAACGGCCACGCCGGACCTGAGGACGGCGGCGAGCATCAGTCGTCTCTCTGGCGAAGCAGCAGGCGATCAATTTCCTTGATGACATTGGCTGTCGCCGTACCCGTCGGGGGGGCGCCAAGCAGGTCGAGGCGTGGTTCCGGTCGGTCGCGCAGGGCGGTGGTGAGTGCAGCATCAAGGTCCGCGATCGTGGCGATGTCGGTGCTCAGACCCAGAGGACCGTAGGGAATGGCATCGTCGGAACTGTTGGTCACGACCGGCTTTCCGGCCAGCGCCGCCTCAAGGCCTACCATCGAGAACTCGGTGAACAGCACGTCTGCCGCATGGATGACCGCATGCACGCTCTCCTCCCGCGGGCTGACATGGTAGCGGTCGTCGAGCCTGCCGAAGTCCATCCGCTGATTGGGATGAGCCCGCAGGATGATGCGCAGGTTGGCATCCCTGTCGAGCATGGCCTGCAGGATATCCAGCTTGTCGGCGACCGGGGCAATCCGGGTATCACCAGCCGTCACGGCCGGCAGGGTCCAGGCGATGATGGACCGTTCCTGCCAGCCCAGTCGCGTGCGAAGGGCCGTGCCGCTCGTCACGGCTGCCTCACTCACCAGCTGATCCAGGGCCGGGTTGCCGGTGACTGCGATGGTCGCGGGCGATCTGCCTTTCGCGATCAGGTGGCGGCGAACTGATTCGCCCAGTACCGTGACCCGCGTTGCAAATCCGTTGTCCGCCATCCATTGCCATTCGAAGTCGAGAAACAGATCGCCCATCGCCAGGGAGGGAACGCCACGCAGACCTGCGGCCAGTATCATCGCTCTTTCCGCGCGCGGTGAGTTGGTCGTGACCACGAGGTCCGGTTTCCAGTCATCGATCAGGCGACCGACCGTTCGGACCGGCAGGAATGCGGCTCTTCCCTTGTCGGCGAATTCCTTCTCCGCGAGTTCCTCGCCTGCATCTGCTTCCAGTTCAGCGTAGCTCAGTCCCAGATAGGCTTCCGACTCCGCCAGGCTGACCAGGTTTCCGTCCATTCCCGCGGCAAGCCGCTTTCCATGCCGTCTTGCAGTGTCGTCTCCGGGGCGCCAGAGATCCCGGAATCCGACCGGCTCGAATCCGGCCGATTCCGCGACCGCGTGGGCTGTCGTCAGTGCCAGGATTCTCAGGTCCACGTCCCCACGCTGCCTGAGGACACGCATCACGGGCATGACCATGTTGACGTGGCTGGCACCGTAGGACGTGAACAGGATGCGGTATTTCGTCATCGAAAGGCATATCCCGACTGGCCGCGTTCTCTTGAACGCCCGAAGCTGATAGCTATAGTCCGGTCGCCCGACTGTCCATGGTCATTCCCGGACAATCCTTCAGCAGAGAGCAGTT